>DASPMP010000188.1:0-11176 GCA_035626995.1 Gemmatimonadaceae bacterium | reverse complement strand
TCGCGCGCGAGTTCGCCTGTGCGCTGTGTGCCAGCGACGCCGTGTATCTCACCGGTATCTATGCGGCGCGCGAGCAACCCATCCCGGGGATCACGTCGGACCTGATCGCGTCCGCGTTCGGCCCGGAGAAGCATCGCCTGGCCTGGCAGGGAGAGCGCGCCGAGGTCCTCGATGCGCTGGTCCAGGGCCTGAAGCCGGGCGACGTCCTGATCACCATGGGCGCCGGCGACATCACGCGCACCTCTGTGGAGCTGTTGCACCGCATTTCGGCGACGTGAGCGAGGGCGCGAAGGGCGGGGACACGCCGAAGCGCGTCCGGCGCTGGCTGATCCCCGCCGCAATTGCTGCCGGTGCGTTCGTGGTCCTGCTCGCGCCATGGTGGGGGCCCGCGATCATGCGCCAGATGTCGTTTTTCCGCGTCCGGCGCGTCGAAGTCGTCGGCGTTCGCTATGTCGACGCGCGGGAGATACTCGACCGGCTGAACGTGGACACCACCGAGTCGGTGTGGGATGATCCCTCAGCATGGGAGGCGCGGGTCGCCGAACATCCCTTGGTCCAGGAAGTCGTGATCGAGCGGAATCTTCCGGGAACACTGGTTGTTCGGCTCGTGGAGCACGCGCCCGTCGCGCTGGTCCCGGGGAACAACGGCTTCCGCGCGTTCGACGCGCGTGGTGTCGCACTGCCCATCGACCCGGCGAAGGTCGAAGTCAACGCACCGATTCTCGCGCGTCCCGATGGTGTGTTGCTCAGGTTCCTGGGCGAAGCCCGCACGGTCGCGCCGTCCATCTACGCACGCCTCAGCGAAGTCCGGCGCGAAATTCCGAGCGGAGAATTGCTCTTCGTGCTAGACTCGACACCGGTTCGCGCCCGTGCGGACATTACGCTGTCGCGGCTTGCCGACGTAGAATTGGTCGAGCAGGATCTCGCGCGGCGCAAGCTGCGTGCGGCGGAGCTGGACCTCCGATACCGTGATCAGGTGATCGCTCGACTCCCATGAATTCCGACCGTCTCGTCGCCGGCCTCGACATCGGTTCGTCGAAGACGACCGCCATCATCGGCGAAGTCGTCGGCGACCTGCCCAAGCATCCATCCATCAAGGTGCTCGGCGTCGGACAGGCGCGGACCACCGGGATGCGCCGCGGCGTCGTCGCCGACATCGAGGAAACGACACGATCCATCCGCAAGGCCATCCAGGACGCGGAACGGATGGCGGGGGTGCAGATCCAGGAGGTGTACGCCGGGATCGCGGGGGAGCACGTCGCCGCCATGACGAGCAAGGGGATCGTGGCCGTCAGTGGGGAGGAAATCAACAAGTCCGACGTCAGCCGGGCGAACGAAGTCGCACGCGCGCAGGCCATCCCGGCGGAGCGCGAGCTGCTGCACGCCATCCCGCAGGAGTACACGGTGGACAAGAACGCCGGCATCCGCGATCCCATCGGGATGTCAGGGACTCGCCTGGAGACGGAGATGTATCTCGTCACCATCGGCAGCTCGCCGGCCGTCAACCTGCGAAAGTCGGTGGAACGCGCCGGGTATGCTGTGCGGGAGCTCGTGCTCGAGCCGCTCGCGAGCGCGCTCGCCGTGCTGACCGAAGACGAGAAGGAGCTCGGTACCGCCCTGGTGGAGATGGGCGCCGGCACCACGGATCTCGCCGTGTTCCAGGAAGGGAAGATCCGGCATCTCGGGACGATCGCCTTCGGCGGCAACAACGTCACGAACGACATCGTCCACGGTCTCGGCGTGACCCAGGCAGACGCGGAGCGGCTGAAGGAACGCTACGGGTGTGCGTATGAGCCACTCGTCAGCTCCAACGATGTGATCCAGCTGCCGAGCACCGTCGCGCAGGGGGACCGGCAGATCCCGCGCGAATTGCTGGCGCACATCATCCACATGCGCATGGAGGAGATCTTTGATCTCGTCCAGCGCGAGATCAGCACCGCCGGCTATGCGGGGAAGCTGAGCGCGGGGATGGTGTTGACCGGTGGCGCCGCGGCGATGCAGGGGTCCGCGGAACTGGCCAGCGACGTTTTCGGCACTGGCGTACGCGTGGGGGTGCCGATCGAGAACCTCACAGGGCTTTCTGATTCCGTCGAAGCACCCCGCTTTTCCACGGCCGTCGGTCTCGCGCAGTACGGTGGCAGCCGGATCGCCCTCGGGGCGCTGGGCTCTGCACGTACGTCGAAGATGCGCTCCGGGATCGCGGGCGCCGTGGACCGGCTGAAACTGCTGCTCCAGGATTTCTGGTAAGACGCGGCGACACGAGACAGGCGACACGCCTTAACGCATCAAAAAACTGACTTTACACACGGTTTTGTGGAAAAGACCGTTGTGCCTTTCCCCTTGGAGCGTCGTCACTTAGGGGAACTAGTCAACATTGCCAACATTGCTATATTAGCGCAGCTTGTAGCGCCCCTCTTCGACCCATTGCAGCCGCAGCACCGTGTCCCGGTCTCACCGACTCTCACTCGCCACGCGGATCTAGGAGTGCCTTCAGAAATGATCTTCGAGTTCGAGGAAAGCGCGACTCAGAACGCGCGCATGAAAGTCGTTGGCGTCGGAGGGGGCGGCGGCAACGCAGTGAATCGCATGATCGAGGAGCACCTGGAAGGAGTCGAGTTCATCTCGGTGAACACCGACTCGCAGGCGCTCCTGAACTCGCGGTCCGACATCAAGATCCAGATCGGCAAGAAGCTCACGCGCGGATTGGGTGCAGGCGCGCGTCCCGAGATCGGCAAGCAGGCCATCGAGGAGAATCGCGAGGACATCGCGCGGGTGCTCACCGGCGCCGACATGGTGTTCATCACGTGCGGTATGGGCGGCGGCACCGGTACCGGCGCAGCACCCGTCATTTGCGAGATCGCGCGCGAAGTGGGTGCCCTCACCGTCGGCATCGTCACCAAGCCGTTTCTCTTCGAGGGACGCAAGCGGATGCGTCAGGCCGACGCGGGCATCGCGGAGATGCGTCGCAACGTCGACACGATGATCGTCGTGCCGAACGAGCGTCTCCTCGCCGTGGTCGGGAAGGGGATTCCATTCCAGGAAGCGCTGAAGAAGGCCGACGAAGTCCTGCTGCACGCCACGCAGGGCATCTCGTCGCTGATCAGCGTCACGGGCCTCGTCAACGTGGACTTCGCCGACGTCCGTACCGTCATGCAGAGTGGCGGCTCGGCGCTCATGGGCACCGGCATCGGTCGCGGGGAGAATCGGTCGATGGAGGCCGCGCAACAGGCTATCGCGTCGCCGCTGCTCGACAACATCAGCATCTCCGGCGCGACCGGCGTGCTGGTCAACATCACAGGTGGCGCCGACCTCACCCTCGGCGAAGTCCACCAGATCAACGAGATCATCCACGACGCGGTTGGCGACGAGGCCGAAATCATCTTCGGTGCTGTACATGAGCCCGCCATGCAGGGCGAAATCCGTGTCACCGTCATCGCTACGGGGTTCGATAAGGCCATGCAGCAGGGGACCGTTCCCCCGGTTGCAGAGCCTCCGGCCCTTGCGAAGAGCTCGCCTGTGATTCCTTTTCCAGGTAATCGTCCAGTCCGTACCGGGACGATCGCTCGCCCAAGTATTCCTACCGACGCCGCACGTCCGCGGCAGCCCGGTGGCGAGCGGAGCAGTGGGTCGCAGGATCTCAGTGATATGGAGATCCCGACCTTCATTCGGAGACAGATGGACTGATGTCGCACGGTAAGGCTCGCGCCATCGCGTACGGCGTGGTGGCGCTCCTTGGTGTCGCTGCCGTTCTCTTCACAAAACCACTCCCACCTCGTACCCCCGTCGCCGAAGCTCTGCTGGCGGGAGTCGCTGCGCCGGTCATCAATCCCTGGCGCGAGCGGCACGATACGGTGCGGCGTGGCGAAACGATCATCAGCGTGCTTGCGCGCGGTGGCCTGAGTGAGGTGCTCGCCCGCGAAGCCATCAAGGTCGCGAAATCGCTGAATCCCCGGTCCATTCCCGCCGGCATGCGTGTCATCACGCGCACGCCCACCCAGGACACCATTCCCAGCGAGGTGATTCTCCGCCTCGCCGTGGATCGGTTGCTCCATCTGCGCCGTGGGGATTCCGGATGGGTCGCGGACGAACAGCGCTTGCCGTGGGTGATGGACACGGTGGTCGTGAGCGGCACCATTACGAGCACGCTGTACGAAGCGATGGATTCAGCAGCGCGCGAGTTGTTGCCACCGTCTGCCCGCCAGGAGCTCGTGTACACCCTCGCGGACGTCTATGAATACCGAGTGGACATGAGCCGGGATCTCCAGGTCGGCGACCGGTTTACCGTAGCCGCCGAGCGACGCCGGCTGGATGACGGGATGGATCAGGTCACCCGCATGAATCAGGTGCTCGGCGCGTCGATGACGCTCTCGGGCCGGACCACGGAAGCCGTGCGCTTCCGCAGCGCGACCGGTGGCCTGTTCTTCGACCAGGATGGCAAGCCTATGCGCTCCGGCTTCCTGCGGACGCCGGTCGCTTTCCGCCGGATCTCCAGTGGCTTCGGCATGCGTCGGCATCCCATCCTCGGGACGATGCGCGCGCACCAGGGCACTGATTATGCCGCCAACGCCGGAACCCCCATCCGCGCCATCGGCGACGGTGTCGTCATTCGCGCGAGCTATCACAACGGGTACGGCAACGTGGTGGATATCCGTCACGCGAACGGATACGTGAGCCGCTACGCGCACATGTCTCGTTTCGGTGCCGGCATTCGCGCGGGTGCGCGGGTGCTGCGCGAACAGAACGTCGGGTATGTGGGCTCCACGGGATTGAGCACGGCGCCGCACCTGCACTTCGAGGTGCTGGTGAAAGGTGTGCAGCGCAACCCCCGTGCAGTGCTCGCGAACGTGAGCGCGGACCCAATTCCCGCGAACGAGCGTGCGTCATTCGCCGAGGCGCGGACCCTGGTGAAATCGCTCCTGGACTCACCGGCCGTGCTCGCGAGCGCGGAGAAGGCCGGCGTCCGTCAGTCCGGTTCGCAGCAGTAATCGGCCGTACAGACCCGTCGAATGAAGGGGCGAGTAGCGTAGCTGCTCGCCCCATTCTTCTTTTAGGCACCCCATGACGGCCTGGATCATCGCCGCGCTTGTCGGCACAGCAGCGGCTGCACTCTCCTACCTGCGTTTGCGCGCGCCCTCGGCACCATGGCGCGTGTTGCTCGGCGCGCTTCGCGCCGCCGCGCTCGCGATCCTGGTTGCGCTGCTCCTCGACGCGCCGCTGGGGCGCCCCCGGGTCGCAGCCCCCGGGGTGTTCGTGGACGCCTCGCTCAGCATGACGCGGGAAGGCGCGCAGCTCGCGCGCATTGCCTGGGATTCCGTACGCGGCGCCGGCGGGGATTCGACCTGGGTGTTCGGCGATAGCGTCCGCGATGGCGAAGAGGCGTCGCCAGTCGTGGACGGCAATTCGCGCGTACGCCCGGTCGTGGAGCGCACGATGGCATCGGGCAGGCCGGCCGTCGTGATCACCGACGGCGAACTGCAGGACTCGAGCGCGCTCGATGGCCTCGTGAGTGGATCACGGGTGATCGTGCTCGCGCGTCCCGCGCGCCCGGATGCAGCGCTCGTGTCGATGGACGCTCCACGCGCGGCAGTGGACGGCGACTCGCTCGCCATCCGGATTACGGTCGCCGCCGGTGCGCAGGGTGCACAGGCGGGGACTGTCACGCTGCTCATGGATGCGCAGCAGCTTGGGCGCTGGCCGCTCGAGGCCATGTCGGCCTGGAGCGAGCGGCAGCTCGACGTTCGCGTACGCGCCGCAGGCGTGCAGGGTGCCGCGGTCCTCCGCGCCGCCGTCTCCAGTCCCGGCGATGCCGAGGCGCGCAACGACACCCTCGCAGCGATCATCGAGTTATCGCGCGCGGCGAGCGCGGTGTTCGTCTCGACCTCACCCGACCAGGATGCGCGGTTCGCCATCGCGGTGCTTCGCGGTACCCTGGCACTTCCGACGCGCGGGTTCCTGCGCGTCGCGCCCGGAATGTGGCGCAACGAAGGTTCGTTGACGGGCACCACCGAAGCCGATGTCCGGCAGGCGCTTCGCGACGCCCCCGTCGCGATCCTGCACGGCGACACAGCGATCTTCGGCCCTCCGCGCGGCGCGACCCTCGGTCCCCTCGCCCTGATCGTTCCCGCCGAAGCCGACGAAGGCGAGTGGTACGTCGCAGCGACGCCGGTGTCGCCACTGAGCGGCGCGCTTGCCGCGATCCCGATCGACAGTCTGCCGCCGATCGCCGCCGGCACGCCGGCCACGGGAGCCTGGACTGCGGTCGAGACACGTCGCGGCCGCGATCCCGTGCGTCGCCCCGTGGTCGTCGGTCAGGACGAGCCACGTCGCGTGGTGACGGTCACCGGATCGGGGTTCTGGCGGTGGCGTTTCCGCGCTGGCGCGAGCGCCGACGCGTACGCGGCACTCTGGGGTGGCATCTTCGACTGGCTCGCCGCCGAGCGCGCCGACCGCCGCAGCGCTGTCCCTGATTTGAATTCCGTTCGGGCTGGTCAGCTCATCCGCTGGCGCCGCGGGTCGTCGGCAGATTCGGTCGTGCGGGTGGTGATCCAGCCGCGTGCGGTGAGCCCGGGGAAGACTGATACGCTCACGCTGCGCTTCACGAGCGGGAGCGCCGTGCACGAAACCGGAGCACTTCCGCAGGGCATCTATGATGTGATCGTTCCGGGCGGCCGTACAATGCTTGCGGTGAACGCCTCCAGCGAGCTGCTGCCCACGCGTCCGCGGCTTCGGTCCGGCAGCGTTGGCTCCCGCGTCCAGGTGGACGATGCCCGTCGCGCCCGCAATCGTGGCGCCCTGTACGTGCTGGTGGTGCTGCTGCTCTGCGCTGAATGGGTTGCGCGCAGGAGGCTTGGGTTGCGCTGACGAGCGCTCGCGGTGGTAGCTGTAGATTGCACCCATGAGTCGCATCGTTCGCCGCGCGGGGGATCTCCCCAAACGCTCCCTGTGGGAGCGCATCAAGGACGTCGCATTGATGGACGTCGCCGTCATCGCGCGTGGCGGCGTCAAGGAAGGGTCGCTCGAGCCGCTGGAGGAGCTCTTGCTCGAAGCCGACTTCGGGGTTCCAGTCAGCCTGCGACTCGTCGAGGAGGTTGGACGCAAGGCAAGCCGCGGCGAGGTGAAGACGGACGTCGAGTTCCGCGAAGCGCTGCGCATTGGTGTCGAGGACGCCCTGCGCGCGGGCCGCAGCGACGCATCGCTGACCTTCGCGCCCGAGCCGCCCACCGTCATCCTCATCGTCGGCGTGAACGGCGCCGGCAAGACGACGTTCATCGGCAAGCTCGCGCAGAAGCTTCGCGCTGACGGAAAGCGGGTCCTCCTCGGCGCCGGCGATACCTTTCGCGCGGGAGCGATCAATCAGTTGAAAGTCTGGGCGGATCGCACCGGCGCCGACTTCGTGGGTGCGAACCCTGGCGCGGATCCAGCCGCGGTGGCCTTTCAGGCGATCGACGCGGGCGTCGCCCGCGGCGCGGACGTGGTCATCGTCGATACCGCAGGACGACTGCACACGAGCGGTGGGCTCATGGACGAGCTCAAAAAAGTTGCGCGGGTGATTGCCAAGCGGCTTCCCGGCGCGCCGCACGAATCATTGCTGGTGCTCGACGGCACCATCGGACAAAACGCGGTGCAGCAGGCGAAGGAATTTGCGGCAGCTGTTCCCCTCACCGGCATGGTCGTCACGAAGCTCGACGGAACCGCCCGTGGCGGAGTCGTCGTCGCCGTCCATGAAGCCATCGACATTCCGGTAAAGTTTCTTGGCGTGGGCGAGCAGGCAGGGGACCTCGTCGCGTTCGATCCGGCCGCATTCTCCCGCGAGCTGCTCGCCGAAGGCTGAACGTGCCGGCCCGGTCACCCTCGGCGCCGCGCACGCGGCTCATGCTGGATACGCCGATCACCTACCTCAAGGGCGTCGGTCCGGCGCGGGCAGAGGCGCTGCGCAGGCTCGGCGTACTGACCGCGGGAGACCTGCTGTTCCACATCCCGCACCGCTACGAGGATGCGAGCACCGTGTCGCCTATTTCGGCGCTCGAGACGGGAATGAACGCCACGGTGATCGGCACCGTGATCTCGAAGGGGATCATCCCCACGCGGCGCGGCCTGCGGATCTTCCAGGCGGTACTGAAGGACACGTCCGGCATGATCGAGGTGGCGTGGCCCGGACAGCCTTTCCTCGATCGCACCATCCAGAAAGGCGACTCCCTCCTCGTCACGGGCACTGTCCGATTCTTTCACGGACGGCAGCTGCAGCCACGCGAATTCATCAACCTCGGTGAGGACGCGGAGGGCACCGATCAGGGACGCGTGCTCTCCGTCTATCCGGCGACAGAAGGGCTGTCGTTCAAGATCATTCGCTCGATCATCGATGCGCACCTCGACGGGCTGCTCGCCCTGGTCCGTGAATACCTCCCCAGCTCGGTGCTCGCGTCGGCGGGCGTCGCGGATATCGGCGACGCGCTCCGGATGGTGCACCGACCGGTGTCGCTCGCCGAGGCGACGGAGGGGCGGAATCGCCTGGCGTTCGAGGAGCTGTTTTTCATTCACATCCTGCATCAACGGGCGCGCACCCTCGCGCGCGTGGCACGGCAGGGAATCCAGTTCGAGAACAAGCGGCTGCTGACCACGCAACTGCGCGAAGGACTCCCCTTCGAGCTGACTGGCGCGCAGGTGCGGGCATCGCGCGAGATCTTCGCGGACATGTGCAGCGACCGGAAAATGCACCGCTTGCTCCAGGGGGACGTCGGAAGCGGGAAGACAATCGTCGCGCTCTTTGCGGCGCTGCTTGCCATGGAGAACGGCTACCAGGCGGCGCTGATGGCGCCCACCGAGCTGCTCGCGGAACAGCACACCCGCACCTTCCTGTCGCTCCTGGCGCCCCTCGATATCCGCCCGGTGCTCGTGACCGGCTCGCTGAGTGCGCGGGAGCGGAAGGAAGCCGCGGCGATCATCGAGCGCCCGGCGCCGGCCCTGGTGGTAGGGACGCACGCGCTGGTGCAGCAGTCGACGAACTTCGCGAAGCTCGGGCTGGCGATCGTGGATGAGCAGCACCGCTTCGGCGTAGAGCAACGCAAGCAGCTGGGTGCGAAGGGCGAGGCGCCGGACGTGCTGCTGATGTCCGCCACACCCATCCCGAGATCGCTCGCCCTCACCCTCTACGGCGACCTCGATCTCAGCACCCTGGACGAGCGCCCCCCGGGCCGGCAGCCGGTCGTCACCGGGTTGCGCGCAGGTGCCGGGAGAGACCGCGTGCTCGCCTTCGTCAACCTTCAGCTCGACGAAGGGAGGCAGGCGTACATCGTCTACCCCGTCATCGAGGAATCCGAGAAAACAGATCTCAAGGCCGCCTCCACGATGTACGAGCACCTCCGTACGGGAGCGTTCGAGGGGCGCACTGTCGCGTTGCTTCACGGCCGGGTGCCGGCGGACGAACGCGACCAGATCATGCGCGATTTCCGGGACGGAAAGATTCAGGTGCTGGTAGCGACCACGGTGATCGAAGTCGGGATCGATGTCCCGAACGCCACCGTCATGGTCGTGGAGCATCCGGAGCGCTTCGGGCTGTCACAGCTGCACCAGCTCCGCGGGCGGGTGGGACGCGGCGCCGCGGAGTCCTTCTGCATCCTGCTCGGCGACGTCTCGCCGGATGCACGCGCGCGCCTGGAGCTGTTCACCGGGACCGACGATGGATTCGAGATCGCGCGCGCCGACCTGCGTCTCCGTGGAATGGGGGACCTGTTCGGCGAGCGGCAGAGTGGCGTCCCGACCTTTCGCGTTGCCGACCCGCTGCGCGACGAGGAGCTCAACGTGCGCGCCCGGGAGGCCGCCGAGCGATTGCTGTCGGACGATCCCGAATTGCGCGCGCCGGAGCATGCGCCGCTGCGCGCCGTACTGAACGCGCGTTACAGCCGCTCCCTCGCGCTCTTTCGCGTCGGTTAGGCCGCCGGCTCCTTCGGGTTCGCGAGGCGCCGGCGAATGCGTTCCAGCTCGGCGTTGGCCTTCGACAGTTCGTCCTTCAGCCGCTGGATTTCCTTCACCGCTTCTTCGTCCCGCTTTGGCTCTGCGTCGCGCTTCGTGTCCGGGGCGTCCGGCTTGTTTTCTGTCGTGCGCGCGCTGACGCGCAGCGATGTCTCGACTTTGGCAAGCTGGATGGACGCGTCGGTCAGCCGACGCAATACCATCGCTTCGCGTACATGCTCGCGTTTCTGCGTCGAGCTCAGGTAGCCATCGAGCAGCGCCCGAGCGGATTCCACGGACAGTGCAGTGGACGCAGTGTCGAGCTGACCAACAGCGCGCCAGTAGATCGATTCGATGCCAGTCGCGTCGTTATTCGCACGCGCCCAGGGCAGGCGCGTGCAGCCCGCAAGCGAGATACTGAGCAGACCAGCCACGATGATTCGCATTTTACACTGCCTCTGGAACGGCGGGCTGCGGCGCCGATGAGCGTCGCCACGCTGCCCGTTCGGGAAGAACGATCGAAAATGTAGTGCCGACGCCTGGGGTGCTGTCGCAGTTGATGGTGCCCCCGTGTGCGTCGACAATCTGGCGCGCGATCGCGAGGCCGAGCCCCGTGCCCGCATGCGACGCGGCGTCCTGGTTGTCGGCCTGGTAGAACTTGTCGAAGATGCGGTGCACCTGCTCGGGAGGCACCCCCGCGCCCGTGTCCCGCACATCCATGTGCACGCCGTTGTCCACCTGCATCACGCTGAGCTCCACCTCGCCGCCACGATCAGTAAACTTGAATGCGTTCGACAGCAGATTGCCGAGCACTTCATTCATGCGGTCGGCATCCCAGTGGACCGTTGCAGGAAGGTTGCCGTCGGTGGTCACGGTGAACCGGATGTTCCGCTGGTCGGCGAGTACCTGGAACGACTCTTCAAGGTTGTGCAGGAACCCGCGGAGCTCGGTCGGACGGATTTCCAGTTTGCCGCTTCCGGCTTCGAACCGGCTGACATCCAGGAGCTGCCGTACGAGTCGCGCGAGCGTCTGCGTCTGCTTTTCGAGCACCGTTGCGACGTTCTTCTGCTTGTCCGTCAGCGGCCCGTAAAGCTCTTCCTGCAGCAACTGCGTATAGCCGAGGATGACGTTGATCGGAGTCTTCAGCTCGTGCGAGGCAACCGAAACGAACTCGGCCTTGAGCTTATCGAGCTCGGCGAGTTGGCGGGTCATGTCCTGAAAGCTCGCG
>DASPMP010000187.1:0-63328 GCA_035626995.1 Gemmatimonadaceae bacterium | reverse complement strand
TCGGCGGGCCCGGTTTCGCCGGTCTCGGTGGACCCTCCAGCGTGGAGGGAGTGGGTACGATACCGATTGATGCGACCACGCTGTCGCTGACCGTGGCCGCGGCAATGATCGGCGCCGCCGCCCTGTCCGTTCCGGTCGCTTGGATCTATCGGCTGACTCGCAAGAAGAAGGGCTATCAGCAATCGGTCGTCCAGACGCTCATGGTCCTGCCGCCGCTTGTCGCAAGCGTGGTCGTCCTCGTGAAATACTCGCTGGCGCTGGCGTTCGGTCTCGGGGCAATCGTGGCGGCCGTGCGCTTTCGAAACACGCTCGAAGACAGCAAGGATGCGGTGTACATCTTCCTCGCGACGGCGATCGGGCTCGCGGCCGCGGTGCAGCTGCCAGTCGCCGCGGTGATTTCCGTCGTCTTCAACATCATCATCCTCGGCTTGTGGTATACCGACTTCGGCAAAGCCGCTGCGTTCGAGGGGGAGGGGGCCAAGCGGCGGCTCGAGGAGACGCGTGCCCGGATGCGTCAGACAGGGACCTTCGTTGCGACGGTGGACAAGGAGCTGTTCGAGAACATGAGCGCAGAGCAGCTCGAGCTCGTTGCCGATCAGGCGTGGCGCCGTCGCCGTCGCATGGGAACAGACGAGCCCGGTGACGAGGACATGCAGAAACGAGATGCGCTCCTGCGCGTCCGCACAAGGACACCCGATGCGGCGCGAGTCGCTGTCGAGGCGATTTTCGACGAGCATCTCAAGAAATGGCGGCTTGGCGGGGTGGTGCACGAAAAAGACGGAACCCACTTCGTGGAGTACGCCGTACAGTTGAAGAAGGACGCGCGATCCGCCGACCTCGTGGACGCGCTCACCGCCCGGAATGAGGTCATGGAGGTCGAGATCAAGTGAAGACGTGGAGTGGAATTCCCCGGATTGGCATCGCCGCGTTGCTCGCCTGCGGCGTGAGCGATTCGCTGTTCGCACAGGATCCGTCGGTCGAGCAGCAGGCGTCCAGGAAGCTGTATAACCCACCTCCGGTGTTCCTGGCTGACAGCGTGATGGGGATGACCGTGCACGCGCCATTCAGCAAGCTGCGTCGCGACCGCCAGGCCGAAACGGAATACCGCCGCGGATTCGTGACGTACACGGATGGGGATGCGGACGTGCGCGTCGTCCTGCGTGCGCGCACGCGTGGCGTCTGGCGCAAGGCCAACTGTGAGATCCCGCCGTTGCTGCTGAACTTCGTGAACGATTCCGCGAAGAAGACGCTGTTCGCCCGGTCCGATCGATTGCGCCTTTCGATGCACTGCCGCAACACCGATGACTACGAGCAGTACGTCCTCCAGGAATACCAGCTCTACCGCGTGCAGCGCTTGCTGACCCCTCTCACTTTCGCTGTCCGCCTCGCGCGGGTCACGTATGTCGATTCCGAAAAGGGCGATACCGTGGCCACACGATGGGGGTTCCTGCAGGAGCAGGACGATGCATTTACGGAGCGTACGGGAGTCAAGCTCGTCGGCCAGAAAGGGGCGGGACCGGCCGACCTCGACCCATACGAGAGCGCGTTCTTCGGCGTGTTCCAGTACTTCGTGGGCAACTCGGATTTCTCCATCCGCGAACTGCACAACGTGGTGCTCGTCTTTCGGGAGCCGCACCACATTCCGGTCGCCCGGGACTTCGACTGGTCGGGCGCGGTCAACGCACGTTACGCCAAGCCAAATCCCGTGCTGCCAATCCGGTCGGTGACCGACCGCATCATGCGCGGCTATTGCGCCCCGCCGGAAGAGTACGAAAAGGTGTTCAAGCTGTTCCGGGATCAGAAGGACGCGATTTACGCGCTGTACCGCGACGAGATCGGGCAGTTGCTCAGGCCAAACGTCGTCGCCAGCACGCTCCGCTTCTTCGACGCGTTCTACGCGACGATCAACGACCCGAAAAAAGCGCAGCGCGACATCATCGGCGCCTGTCTCGGCGGATCGGCCTGAGGGTTTGGCTCAGGAAGACGCCCCGGCGAGCGTCTCGCCGGTGAGCGCCTCCTGGGCCGACGGCCCTGCGGCGTGGCGGCGTACATACTCTCCTGCGCTCGTGAGCTCCCAAGCGGTGGCGTCGCCGAGGTAGGCGCCGAGAATCGCGTCGAGCTGGGCACGTGCACGGGAATCCCGCACCGGCGCCAGCAGCTCCACGCGTCGCCGCAGGTTTCGCGGACGCAGGTCGGCGGATCCGATGTAGTACTCGGGCGCGCCGGCATTCGCGAAATGGAAGATGCGGGCGTGCTCCAGAAAGCGACCCAGGACGCTCACGACGGTGATGTGTTCCGACGTCCCGGGCACGCCCGGGCGCAGGGTGCATACGCCCCGGACGACCAGCTCCACCCGGACGCCGTCCTGGGACGCACGGAAGAGCGCGCCGACGACATCGGGATCGGACAGGCCGTTCACTTTCATCCGAATGCGGCCGCCGCGTCCGGCCCGCGCGTGCGCGGCCTCGCGTTCGATCTTCGCAAGCAGCTCCGGCAGCAGTTGTTTCGGCGAGATGAGGCAGCCCCGCGTGAGCTGCAACGGTGCGCGGGAGCTCCCGGTCAGTTCATTGAACAGGTCCTGGATGTCCGCGGTGATGTCCTCGTCTGCGGTGACGAGTGACAGGTCGGTGTAGCGGCGTGCCGTGTCCGCGTTGAAGTTGCCGGTTCCGATGTGTGCGTAGCGGCGCAGGCGATTGCCAGCGCGCCGGACGACCAGGGCGACCTTCGCGTGGTTTTTCACGCCCACGAGACCGTGGACGACGCGGCCTCCGGCCTCCTCCAGCCGCCGTGCCCAGCTGACGTTGCGTTCCTCGTCGAACCGGGCCTTCAGTTCCACGAAGACAACGACATCCTTCCCGCGCTCGGCGGCTTCGATGAGGGCGGCAACGATGGGCGACTTCGCACCCGCACGATACACTGTCATCTTGATCGCGGTCACGCTCGGATCGGTGGCGGCTTCGCGAAAGAAGCGCACGACGCTCGCGTCGTAATCGTCGAACGGATGATGGAAGAGGCGGTCGCGCTCGTCGATGGCGCTCCAGAAGTTCTCCAGGCCGGCCAGAGGATCGCTGCCCTGGAACGGCGGGAAACACAGCCCAGGGTCCGATGACATCGGCAACCCTGCCAGTGCCGCGAGGTCCAGGGGGCCGTCCACTTCGAACATGTCGTCCAGCTCCAGGACCGAGGCGCCATGCTCGCGCCGCAGCTCCCGCAAGACGATGTCACGCAGCACGGCGGGCATCGCGCGTTCCACCTCCACGCGAACGACCGGCTGCTCGAAGCGTTTGCGCGAAGCGTCTTCGACGGCGTGCAGCAGGCTCTGTGCGCGATCCTCGTCGATGTCGAGGTCAGCCCCGCGGGTGACGCGGAAGGCGTACGCCTGCTCGACGACCGAGGACGGATACAGCAGGTCGAGATTCGCGCGCACCAGTTCCTCGATGGCAATCACCGCATGCATCCCGGAGACGGGGGTGAAGCGCGGCGTGTCATCGGGCAGCTCGACCTGCGCGAAGTGCGGTGGGCTGCCCGGGCGATCGAGCAGCACGACGGCGAGGGACAACGACAGATGCTTGAGCCGCGGGAATGGATGTCCCGGGCTGAGGGTCATCGCGAGGGGCGTCAGCGCGGGCAGCAATTCATCCCGCATGGTCGCGCGCAGCTGGTCGCGACGCCCCACGTCGAGCTCCGTCCAGGTCACGATGCGCGCGCCATGCGCTGCCGCTTCGGCGGCGCACGACGCATAGCAGCGGTATTGCCGTGCGACCAGCGACTTTACGTGGAGGTTGATGAGATCGAGCTGCTGCGATGGGGTCAGACCGTCGGGCGTCCGCTCCTCGTCCTGCTCCAGCGCTGAGCGCTTGAGCCCTGCGACGCGAACCATGAAGAACTCGTCGAGATTCGCGCTGACGATGGACAGGAATCGCATCCGCTCCATGAGGGGCATGCGGATGTCTTCCGCCAGCGCGAGGACTCGCGCCGTGAACTCGAGGATGCTGAGCTCCGAATTCAGGAAGTGCGGGTCGCCTACGGATGCCTCACCTTCCGCGGAGGTGGCAATCGCACCGGCCCAGCCGGAGATCTCCGTCGTCCTGCGCACACCACCGACGGCATGCGCCGCTTCGGCCAGGAGCCCGGATCGCACGGCAACCGATAGCGCCGCGAGGGAATCCGTGTGCATCTCAGGGGCGCGGTCCAGGGCTTCCATCGGGCGAAGCCATACCACCTCGCCCTGATCGGTGATCAGGGTACTCGTCGGCGCAAGCTCCGCTGTCCACACCTCGACCGTCGGCATCGGCCCGATGGAGCTCAGCTTCCCGAGCAACCGGGTGTCCGACCCCGGATCGCGCGCGCAGCGATCGAGGAGCGTGCGCGCAACACCGACACCGCTGCCGGTTTCGAACGGCAGGTACAACGTCTCTCCGCGACGGAAGAGCGCGGCTTCCGCCCCTCGCGTGAGCACCAGCGCGACGCCGGTGTCGGACAATTTTGCGCGCCCGCGCTCCTCGCGGTGCATCCACTTGAGCAGCAGTTGCGCGCGCTCCCGCGTGCCTGCACTGATGGGGCGCAGCCCCGCCTTGTCGTGCAGCTCGCGGCAGAAGCGCTCGAACGCCTGTTCATCGCCGGCTCTCGACCGTACGGTCACTTGATGAAATGCGCGGCTCAGGGCACCGCTGCGAACCTCGACACGATCGTACAGGAGCAGCAGCCGCGGGCGACGCAGCCAGTCGGGATTGGCGGCGCGCTCGAGCCGTTCGACCTGCAGCTCGATCCGGGTCTGCAGCAGACGGAAATCCACGATTGCCGCCAGACGCCGCACGGGCTCGGTATCACTCGCGAGGGCTGCGCGCGGATCGGCGCTCGCCACGCGCGCCTCGTACTTCCGGGGCTTCACCACGTCCTCCACCGTGCCAACGAAGAGCGTGAGGACCCGCTTATCGTCGGAACCAATGCGCAGGCGACAGGTGATCCCGCGACGCTGGAGCTGATCGTCGTCGGTGTCGATGTAGAGGTCGCGATACAGGACGCGCTGTTCGGCGGCGGTGAGGCCGAACGGCAGCGGCATCGACGACAGTTGTTCGAGATGCTCGCCGGAAACGACGTCGTACCTGCGTTCGAGCATCAGGGGGTCCAGCGCGCCACGCGACCGCGAGGTCCAACGGCGAATCCGGCGTCGCCGTGGAATCGCACGGCATTCATCGGGACGGTATCGATCTGCGTCCAGCGGTCGCCACCATCGCCGGACACGAATGTCCCCGCGAGACCAACCGCTACGACCCGGTCTTTCGAACCAGCGTACGCGACGCCAGACAGATACGCTGCCGGCGACGCCGCCGCCGCACGCCAGGTGCGCCCGCCATCGCGCGTCAATGCAACAGAGGTCGCGGCCAGCCTCGGCTGGGTGTAGTCACCGCCGACCGCGATACCAACGCTGTCGTCAAAGAACGTGATCGCAAAGATCCCCGCCGCCGGACCCGTCGCGTGTACCGGCACGTCCGTGACGTGCCAGGTACGACCGCGATCCGCAGTTCGCATCACGCGTGCGCGTCCACCGCCGCCCGTGCCGATCCACGCCATGCTGCTGCCGCGCAGCGCGATGGAGCTGCCACTGGCGGCGAATGCAGCCTCGCCCGGCAATACGCGCGGCAATTGCGCCGGCGGAAGCCGCGTCCACGTCCTGCCACGATTCTCCGTGAGCAGCAGGAAAAACGCGCTGTCCACCGGATCGCTCAACGCGATTCCGCTCCTGAGATCCCAGAAGACGATTGCATCGAGGAAAACACCCGGCTGGGTTGTGGAGTAGATGCTGTGCCAGTGCCGGCCGCCATCGCCGGTACTGAGAATCCGCGCGAGCTCCTTCTCGGCCTCGCCTGCGCTGGCAATAAAACCCGCGCCGTCATTCAACGCGTGAACGGCGCGGAAATCGAGCGTCGTGAAGCCGGGCACCGTGTCCGCGTGCCAGGTGCGTCCTCCATCGAGCGTGCGGAGTACGGTGCCACGGGCGCCACTTGCCCAGGCAACGTTTGCGCTGACGACGCTCAGCCCGCGGAGTTCGGCCGTCGTTCCACTGACGCCATAGGTCCCATAGGTCCACTGCGACAGCCCCGTCGCGGGAATGGCGGCGATCAAGAGCATCGGGATGTTGTGGCTGCTGCGCACCGGAGGCGGGGGAGGGAGTTAGCTTGCCGCCTTACGCTATAGCACTGCGCATGATCACGAAAGACGACATTCAGCAGGCACACGAACGGATTCGCGGCCAGATCCACCGAACCCCCTTGCTCACCTCAGTGCGACTGGGCGCAAAGGCTGGCGAGCTGACCCTGTACTTCAAGTGCGAGTGCTTTCAGCGCACGGGATCCTTCAAGGCGCGCGGTGCGCTGAACGCGATGCTGCAGCTCACGTCCGCCGAGCGGACGCGAGGGGTTGTCACCGTTTCCGCCGGAAACCACGCGCAGGCGGTGGCCTGGGCGGCGTCGCGCGTCGGCGCGGACTGCATCACCGTGATGCCCGAGGGCGCCTCGCCCACGAAGGTCGCGGCGACGGAAGGATACGGCGGCACGGTTCATATCGAGCCTGGTGAGCGCAAGCGTGCCTTCGAGCGGGCAGAGGCTATCGCCGCAGAAGGACGGGTGATGGTGCATCCGTTCGAGGACGAGCGCGTGGCTGCAGGACAGGGTACCGTTGCGCTGGAGCTGCTGGAGCAATGGCCGGAGGTCGAAGCCGTGGTGGTGCCGATCGGCGGGGGCGGGCTCATCTCGGGTATGGCCACGGCGATCAAGGCAGCGCGTCCCGACGTCAAAGTCATCGGGGTCGAGCCGGTCGGGGCTCCGACCATGCGCGCGAGTCTGGATGCCGGGGCGCCCCAGAACATCGCGACCAAGACCGTTGCCGATGGCCTTGCGGCGCCGATGGTCGGCGCGATGACGCTCAGGACAGTCCAGGAGCATGTGGACGACGTCGTCCTCGTTACGGACGACGAGATCGTCGCCGCGATGAAGGACATCCTGTCCTATTCCAAGCTCGTCGTCGAACCCGCAGGAGCCGCTGCGTTTGCAGCCCTTGCCGCCGACAAGGCTGGGCTTGCGGCGGGATCACGCGTCGTCGCCGTGATCAGTGGCGGGAACGTGGATCTGCAGCGCCTGAAGGAGCTGCTGTAGCCGGTTCAGCGGGTCGGCGGCGGTCCTCCCGGAACGCAAAGTACGTGAACCCCAGCCACGTCCCGCCGATGAGCAGCCCGCCGAGAACGTCAGTCGGCCAGTGCACGCCCAGATAGACGCGTGAGAAAAGACTAATCCCGAGCAGGGGAACCAGGAGGTAGCCGGGCCACCGCCAGCCTTTCACGCGATAGAGCACGATGGCGAGCGTCACGAGCACCGCGGTGCTCGCGATGGCATGACCGCTCGGATACGCCGCCCAGTCGTACCAGCCGCGCCGCGGAATGATGTCCGGGCGGTCGCGGTCGTACAGAAACTTCACCGCCGGGTTGAGGCTATTGCTCCCGATCTGGACGACGCCGAGATACACCGCGTCGTGGACGCGCTTTTCCTGCAGGACGAGCCAAAGCACGACGACAATGGTCGTTGGCAGCAACGTGATGTTCGTGCCCAGCCATGGCATGACCAGCAGCACGGCGTCGAGCCAGCCTGCGAGATCGACATGAACGGCGCGCAGGAGCTGACGCTCCCAGGCAAGGCCGTCGTTCCAGTCGCCGTATGCGTGCAGCCACCGCGCGACCGCCATCCCGCTCAGGTAGGCGAGCGAGTATCCAGCAATGATCATGTGCCATCGCTGGCGCCACCACGGCCGGGTGGAGACGTTCGCTCTGCTCGCCCGGCGTTCGCCTGACGCAGGCGTGATCGATGTGCTCAAGCGCCGGGTGTCAGGCGCTGCCGGCACCGCTGGCACAGGGGACGAGCGCCGAGATCGACGAGCAGACGGCGAATGAAGCTGCCGTGCAGGTGTGTATTGCACAGGACTCGCCTGCACTGAATGCAGCCGCCCGCGCGGGAGAGGTCAACGCTGCGGCGGCATTCCTCGCACTCGGTCCAGATGCCCGAGCGCTGGAACATCCGGACCCCGCCGCCGCCCGTCATGCGGGCCGACTATTTCCGGCCGCGGTCGAGCCGGCGATGCGTCCAGCCAACGATCGTGGTGCAGCTCGCGCCTCGGCTCGCCGAGAACTCCACCGGCGTGCTCGAGGGGTTGTACACCTCGACTGCCGCCAATTCGTGAGGTTTGAGGAAGTCGTCAATGTCTCCCGGCTCCATCTGCTGCCAAGGGGTCCCGTCGATCCAGAACATGACGCATCCGTTCGGGCTGCGCGTACTCGTCACCATCTGGCGCCCGTGTCCGGCGGACTGAATGCGCAGACCAGGGACATTCCGGAGCACGTCGCTGAAATATTGTGAGCTCTGGTTGATCTGATCCCCTTCCAGATAGTGCCCCAGCCCAGTGCGCTTCCGGTGCGCGTATCCGACGGCGTCGAGTGCGCGCTCGCGCGCGGCGGTGACGCGCACCGTTGCCAGCACCGGGACGAAATCGCTCATCCGGATTGTGATGGAGCTGGGCGTTGCGGACGTAAGGTCCACCGCTTCCTCCACCGGTGCGTAGCCCAGGTGGCGCACTGAAACGCTCTGGGTACCGGGGGGTAAGCTGTCCAGCACGAACTCGCCGCGCGAGCGCGTCTGAGCAGTTCGCGTGGTTCCCTCCAGCTGTACGCGCGCGCCGACGATGGGAGTTCCGGATGCACTGAGGACACGTCCCGTGAGCCTCGCCGTGCCGAGGATGGTGACCTGGTCCACGGCCTTGGTGGTGTCCCCTGGCGCCGCGGCGGCGACCGTACGCGGGGCAGCGATGCTCATGTTGCGCAGATAGACGAGATCATCGCCGAAGCTGATGGCGATCTCACCGCTGCTCAGTGGTCCGTTAATGACCTGGACCTTGCCGTCGAGCTGGGCCGGAAGCCCGCAAATGCGGTAGGTACCGTCGGCTCCGACCACAACTTCCCGTACCTTTGGGACACGTTTGATGCCAGAACTTACGTCCAATTCGTACCATACCAAGGACACTTTCGCGCCAGTTGCGGGCACTCCGGTATCTGCTTCGCGAACACGGCCCATGAACGCGGCCGGCCCGCGCGCTCGCCACGCCGCGCTGCACGCGATGCTGATCAGCGTTTCCGGCGAGGGGGTGGCCAGCTCGGCCACAACGGCCGCTCCAGGGGAATAACGCTCCCTGGGCGAACGCAACGCGACGCCCAGCGTGTCCAGGACGGGGTGTTCGACTCGGAGGAAGTGCTCTCCGGTTGGAATGCCCTCCAGCCGGAAGCGACCGTCCGCGTCTGCTGTTGCAGTCAATTCCGAGCTGTCGACGCGTATGATCGCACCACTCAACGGCTTAAGCCGTACGCTGTCGTAAACAACCCCAATCGCGGTGGCGCTGGCAGGCGCCGTTGCGGGGGTCGGATCCTGGCCGCTCAAAGGGGCCGTCAGGAGGCCCATAAGGCCACAGAGGGGGGCTAAGACTCGCACAAGTGAAATGTTACACCACTGGCACCGTTTCGGACGAGCCCTCCCCTAAAGTTTTCGCGCCCAAGGCCGAAACTAGAGATGCCGATCCCGACTGGCATGGACGGGGAGACCATGGACCTTCTGACACCGATGGACGACAACGTCGTGGAACGCGTGAAGCGATTCGTGTTCAGGCATTTCGAGCGATTGCTCGCGATGCTTCTCGTCGTCGCCACCCTGGTCATCCACCTCTTCATCGAGCAGAAGCTCGCGTTCCTCAGCTTCTACTACCTGCCCGTCATTGCCGCCGGGTTCCTGGTCGGCAAACGAATGGCGGTGTGGGCGGCGGTGTTTGTCGTCCTCCTCGTCACCTACGTTCAGGCGTCAACAGGTCTGACCGGGTCGCCAGGCATCGGCACCAATGAGCTGATGCACCTCATTCCATGGGGAGGATTCATGATCCTCACCGGCTATTGCGTCGGCCTCCTTGCCGATCAGCGCAAGGCGCGGACGGACGACGTCCGGGCCACGTACCTCACAATGCTGGAGCTCCTGACGTTGCACGTGGACAGCAGCGATCGCATGCGTCGCGGTCACAGCTATCGCGTCGGCGAACGTTCGGTACAGCTGGCGCAGGAGCTGGGGCTGACGGACACGCAGCAGGAAGACCTGCGCGTCGCGGGATTGCTCCACGAGATCGGACCGCGCGACCCGCGTCTGGTTCGGGTGATGTCGGACATCCCTGCGTTCAAGGATTCGAAGATCAGCTCGATGCGGAAGGCGCTGCGACTCGTGGATGAGTACAGCCACTATCACGAAGTGGTCAGCACGGGCTGGCCGGTTGACGACACACGCATCACCATTGGCGCGAAGATCCTGGCGGTGGCCGACGCCTACGAGACCCTCCAGACGCCCACGCCGACCCGGCAGGCCTTTGCGCCGTGGACAGCGCTCGAAGAAATCGAGCGTGGAGTGGGAACGACCTTCGCGACAGAGGTGGTCAAGGCGCTCCGCAAGACGGCGCGGATCGAGAAGGTCGAACAACACTCGGACATTCGCGCCATCCGTCTCGCCTGATTTCCGACGGGCGTACTCCTTGCCCGTATCGACGCTGTACGGCCCGCCCAGCGGGCACAGCCAAGAGACGGAACATGAAAATTCTTGCGATGGCCGCCATCGCCGTGGGAGTGACGCTCGGTGCAGCGCCGGGCGTCGGGGCGCAATCAGTCGGACGGATGCTCGAGAGCGACGTCCGGAACCTCGCCAAGGACGTCGGAGCAGTCTGGGCGTCGCCGTTCGATTCGAAGGGACGCGACTGGCTTGCCGTCGCCGGTGTGGCCGCACTCACAGGCGTCTCCATGTTCGCCGACGAACCCGTGGAGCGTTGGGCGCGGGATGGCGACAGCCTGTCTTCGCTGCAATTCCTCGATCCCCTGCGTCGTGGCGGAGTCCTCTTTTCCGGGAAGTACATCGTCCCGCCGGTCGCGGCGGCGTACATCCTTGGCATTGCGCTCAAGAACCAGGGTCTTCGCGATGGAGTGTTGGGATGCGGAGCGTCATGGCTCGCCCAATCGCCCGTGAGAAAGGGCGTCTACCGGCTGGTCGGTCGGCAGCGGCCCGAGACTTCGCCGGACGACGCGCAGAACTGGGTGGTGCCCAACAAGCCGTCGGAGCAGGACGACCCCTGGCAGTACCGCTCCTTTCCTGCCGGTCATTTTGCCAACGCGATGGGATGCGCGGCATTCCTCAACAACCGCTTCGACATGGGATGGGGCGGCCCCGCGATCTACGCGGTCGCGCTTGGCGTGGGCATGGGCCGCCTGCTCGATCATGCGCACTGGACATCGGATACGGTGCTCGGTGGTGCTTTGGGATATGCGGTGGGCAGGGAGATTGGTCGTCGCAGTCTGGCACGTGAAATGGCACGCAGCGCGAATGGGGCTCAGCTGAACGTCGCGCCCGACGCCGGAGGGTTGAGCATGACCCTCCAGTGGACGTTCTAGGGCGAGGCATCCCGGCGCGCCACGCCACTGAAGCGTTCCTGGAGCGCGCGTAGATCGGCCTCCACATCCCCTGTGGTATAGAAGGGCGCGCCGATCTGGATGGCGCGCTCTCCCCAGTTGAAGGCGGCGGTCACGATCGGGACGCCGGCGCCGTGGGCGATGTGATAGAAGCCCGTGCGCCAGCGACTGACCTGCTTGCGCGTTCCCTCCGGCGCGATGACGAGAATCAGCTGCGCCCGTCGCTGAAATTCGGTGATGGTCGATGTCACAACGGCATTGGACGCCGACCGATCGATGGGGATACCGCCGAGCCCTCGCATGAGGAAGCCGAGTGGAAACCGGAAGAGTGAATCCTTAGCCAGGAATTTCACGCGCAAGCGCATGCCGAGCTTCGCCGCAACGCCGACGATGAAATCCCAGTTCGAGGAGTGCGGAGCGGCGATCATCACCATCTTCGGGATGTCCGGAACCTCTCCGTCGACGCGCCAGCGCAGGAGGGTCAGCGCAACGTGACCCAGCGCACTGGAGACGGCGCCTCCTGCGCGTGGAGTTGCGGGACCAATGACCGGCAGCCTTGCGGATGTCACGACCGGAACGTAAGAAGGCAGCGGCAAGAATTCACAGGTGAAACCGGATGACGGCAAACTCGCCGAAGCTTCGCGTCCCAGACATTCTCGAACGAACCGCGCGGTCCCATGGGCCGCGGCCCGCGCTGCGCGTACGGCGGCAGGGAATGTGGAAGACCTATTCCTGGAACGAATACCGGCAGCAGGTGCGCCAGGTTGCGCGAGCGCTCATCGCCCTCGGGACGCAGCCGAAGAGCGGCATCTGCATCATCGGCTACAACTGTCCGGAGTGGTTTTTCGCCGATATCGGATCCATCTACGCCGGCGCGATGCCGGCCGGGATCTACACGACGAATTCCGCGGAACAGTGCGAGTACATCGCCAAACACTGCGACGCGAGCGTGGCGTTCGTGGAGAACCAAGAGCAACTCGCGAAATTCCTCTCTGTGCGAGCGAACGTGCCGACGTTAAAGGCGCTCGTCCTCATGCAGGGCGACTCCGCGGAGGCAGGCGTGTACTCATGGTCGCGATTCCTGGCGCTCGGACTCAATGTGCCGGAGCAGGACGTCGACCGGCGCGTTGCAGCACAGGGCCCGGATGACGTCGCAACCCTGATCTACACCTCCGGCACGACCGGCATTCCAAAAGCCGTCATGCTCTCCCACGACAACCTCACGTGGACGGCGCAGGCGGCGGCGCAGCTCGTCGGCGGCCGACCGGATGATCAGGTCATCAGCTATCTGCCGCTGAGCCACATCGCAGAACAGGTCGTGTCGCTTCACGGTCCCATGACGTTCGGCGCGTGCGTGACCTTTGCCCCAAGCATGGAACTGCTCGGTGATACGCTCCGCGAGGTTCGTCCACACTTCTTCCTGGGCGTGCCTCGCGTCTGGGAGAAGATCCAGGAAAAGATCATGGCGGCGGGGGCACAAAACCCACCGATGAAGAAGAAGATCGCCGCGTGGGCGCGTCGTCAGGGACTTGTCGGCGGGTATGCCGACCAGCAGCGAGTGGCCAAATCACCCCTGTACGCCCTCGCCAATGCGCTCGTCTTCAAGAAGGTGCGTGCGCAGCTGGGCCTCGATCGCTCGCGGATTGCGGTCACATCCGCCGCCCCTATCTCGCGGGACACGCTGGAGTTTTTCCTGAGCCTCGGCGTCCCAATCTGCGAAGTGTACGGCATGAGCGAATGCACCGGTCCCGCGACCGCGTCGCTGCCGGACAACTATCGCACCGGAAAGGCCGGCTTCTGTCTTCCGGGCGCGGAACTGAAGATTGCAGACGACGGCGAGATCTGCATGCGCGGCCGGCACGTCTTCAAGGGCTATTACAAGGACCCCGCAGCCACCGCGGAAACGCTGGACAGTGAGGGCTGGCTGCATTCCGGCGATATCGGTACCATCGACGAGAAGGGCTTTCTGCAGATCACTGACCGCAAGAAGGACCTGATCATCACGGCGGGTGGGGAAAACGTCGCTCCCGCGCTGGTCGAGGGGTACCTCAAGGGAATACCTGTTGTGAGCCAGGCGGTGGTGATTGGGGACCGACAGCGATACCTGTCGGTGCTGCTGACGCTGAACGCCGAGCGCATCAGGCAGGATGCCGAAGCGTGCGGGAGCGCCGCGTCTGATGCCGAGACCGCCTCACGCGACGAGAAATTCCTGCAGTACCTCCAGCGCCAGATTGACGGCGTGAATGCCAGGCTCGCCCGCGTCCAGGCGGTAAAGAAGTTCAAGGTCATCCCCCAGGACTTCACCGTCGAAGGAGGCGAGCTGACGCCGACGATGAAGGTGAAGCGCAAGGTGGTGACGGAGAAATACAAGAAGGAGATAGACCAGCTGTATTCGTAGCGCCGCCGGCTCAGTCCGCCTGATCCGGCGAGGTCGACCTTTTGGCACGGAGCAAGCAGATAGGGGCCTCCGTACGGCGACTAGTCGAGTGGCTAGTCACCTAGTCACTCATTGGAGGCCAGAACAATGGCAGACGTACAGGTCAATAACACGCCGGGCGGGACGGGCGGCGGCACGCCGGTGGAAAGCGGCGGCGGTTCGAGCGCGGCTTGGGCAATTGTGGTGATCGTGTTGCTGGCGATCGTCGCGTGGTTCGTCTTCGGCCGCGGCATGATGAACGGCGATGGCGACAAGGACATCAACATCAACGCCAAGGTCGAGACGCCGGCGGCTCCAGCGCCGTCCACTCCCGCGCCGAACCCATAAGCAGTTCCGGCAGGAGACCGCCGGCCACGCGCCGGCAGGTCTCCGCGCCGCAGGCGGTGGCTACTTCAGCATCTGCTTGGCGATCGTCTGCAGCTGCATGTTCGAAGTCCCCTCGTAAATCGTGCCGATCTTCGCATCGCGATAGAATTTTTCGGCGGGGAAGTCCTTGGTGTAGCCGTACCCACCGAACAGCTCGACGCACAGGGAGGTCACCCGCTCGGCCACCTGTGACGAAAACAGCTTCGCCATTGCGCCCTCGAGCGCGATGTCCTCTCCGGAATCCTTGAGGCGGGCGGCGTTGTACACCATGAGCCGCGCGGCTTCGACCTCTGTCCTCGCCTGCGCGAGCTGGAACTGCACCGCTTGGAAGTCCGCGATCGGCTTGCCAAACTGCTGGCGCTCTTTCACGTACTCGGTCGCGGCAGCCAGTGCGCCCTGCGCCACGCCGATCATCTGCGCGCCGATGCCGATGCGTCCTTCATTCAGCGTCTCGATGGCGATCTTGTAGCCCTGTCCAACGGGGCCGAGCACATTCGCGGCGGGCACTTTGACGTTATCGAGAATCAGCTCCGTCGTGCTTGAAGCGCGAATGCCGAGTTTGTCTTCCTTGCGCCCGACGCTGAACCCGGGGAAGTCCCGCTCGACGATGAATGCGGTGATCCCCTTGTAGCCCGCGGCGGGATTCGCGTTTGCGAAGACGACGTAGATCCCGGCCTCCGCGCCGTTGGTGATCCACATCTTCCGGCCCTGCAGGACCCATTCATCTCCTTGCTGCTCCGCCCGGGTCGCCAGGCCGAATGCATCGGACCCCGAGCCGGCCTCCGACAGGGCGTACGCGCCGACGGTGCCCCCCGTCAGTCTGGGCAGGTACGTGGACTTGATGTGGTCCGAGCCGTACCGGTTGATCGGGTAGTTCACCAGCGTGTTCTGGACGTCGACGAGAATCGCGGAGGACGCGTCGACCTTGCTGATCTCCTCGACCGCGAGAGCGACCATGAAGAGGGACCCCGCGGCGCCGCCCAGGGCTTCGGGGATCTCGATTCCCATGAGACCGAGTTCGAAGCATGCGTCAATCAGCGCCTGGTCGAGCTTTCCGGCGCCTTCCATCTGCTTCATACGCGGCCGGACTTCGTCCTCCGCGAACGCGGCGACCGCGTCGCGGAACATCAACTCCTCGTCGCTGAGGATGGTGAGGGGCAGGCGTGACGTGTCTGTCTGCATGGGCGGAAATATACGAAGCCGCCGGCGCCACGGGGTCGCGGGCGCGCCTAATAGTTGACAAAGTCAACTAAAGTACCGTACCGTCTTTGCCTGCTCTCCCGATCCCATGACCGTCACCGACAGCCAGATCTCGGCGTTCCGGCGCTTCAACCGCTTCTTTACCAGACGCATCGGCGCGCTGAGCGCCAGCTTCCTGGACAGCGACTTCTCGCTCAGCGAGGTGCGCGTGCTCTACGAGCTCGCCCACCGGGAAGCCGCGAGTGCCTCCGAGCTCGTCACCGAGCTGGGGATCGATGCGGGATATCTCAGTCGCATGCTCCAGTCGTTCCAGGGCCGCGGGCTGGTTCGTCGCCGTCCCAGCGCCACGGATGGACGCGCGCGCGTCGTCCAGCTCACCGCCAGAGGACGCGGTCGGTTCGCCGAGCTGGATTCCCGGCAGCGCGCCGACGTCACGCGCCTGCTGGCGCCCCTGTCCGCGCCTGCGCGACGCGAAGTGCTGGCCAGTCTGGGCGCGGTGGAGCGAACACTCGGCGCGAGTGAGCCGTCAACTGGTGGACGTATCGAGCTTCGCGATCTTCGGCCGGGCGACATCGGATGGATCACGCATCGCCAGGCCCGCCTGTATTTCGAGGAGTATGGCTGGAACGCAGAGTACGAGGCGTTGATCGCGCGCATCATGGCGGACTTTGTCGAACAGTACGACCCGGCGGGGGAGCGATGCTGGATTGCCGAACGCGACGGCGAGGTCCTCGGATCGATTTTCTGCGTCAGGAAGACAAAGTCGGTGGCCCGGCTTCGGCTGCTCTATGTCGAGCCGGCGGCCCGGGGCACAGGGCTTGGCACGCGACTCGTGCGCACCTGCATCGACTTCGCGCGCGAAGCTGGCTACACGAAAATGACCCTGTGGACGAACTCCGTCCTGACGGCAGCCCGTCGCATCTACGAGCGCGAGGGATTCAGGCTCGTCGCCGAAGAGAAGCACCGGAATTTCGGCAAGGCGCTCACGTCGCAGACGTGGGAGCGGGACCTAGGCTGACGCGTTGGCCAGCGTGCCTTCAAACACCTGCAGCGCAAGTTCCACCTTCCCGAACGGTGCGCTCACCTGCACTCCCTGCACCTCGCCGCGAACGCGGTCCAGCATCTCGCGCGCGATCGCAATTCCTTCCGCGATGGCGTGATCCTTGGATTTCTCGTTCGCTCGCCGCATCCGGGTGATGATGGCATCGGGGACGGTCACACCGGGGACCTCGTTGGCGAGGAATTCGGCATTACGAACAGACACCAATGGCCAGATGCCCGCGATGATCGGTATTCGCACGTGCTCGATCCGGCGCAGGAACGACTCGAGTTGCGCCGGGTCGAAGACCGGCTGGGTGATGGCGTACTCCGCGCCAGCGTCGACCTTCCATTCGAAGCGACGGATTTCATGTGGGGGGTCCACCGCGGCGGGATTGACGCCGACGCCGATGACGAAACACGTCGGCTTGCCGATGGCATTGCCGCCGGGATCGAGTCCGCGATTCAGGTTGGCGACGAGATTGGTCAGCCCGATGGCATCGATATCAAACACCGCGGTCGCATCCGGATACGGTCCCATCTTCGGCGGATCGCCCGTGATGAGCAGCATGTTGCGGAGGCCGACGGCGGCCGCTCCCAGCAGGTCGCTGAGCATCCCGAGGAGGTTGCGATCGCGACAGGCATAGTGCGTCACCGACTCGATACCGACCTGCTGCTCGATCAGCACGCTGGTGAGGAGGGCGCCCATGCGGCTCTGCGCGCGCGGACCGTCTGGGACATTTACGGCGTCAACGCCCGCATCTTTCAGCTTTCGCACGTCGGCGAGCATGCGCGACGCATCGACCCCGCGGGGCGGAAGGATCTCCACTGACGTGACGAACTGCGTGCCGGCGATCTTTTTTCCCCATCGCGAGCGCTCTTTCAAGGGCAGCGGCGTTTGCGGTGCGTTGCGCGTTTGCGCGTTGTCGCTGGACGCACCACTTCGGACTGCGGTCCTCCCTCCTGCAGCGTCCAGTGCTTTGCCACCTTCGTGCGCGAGCCGGGGCGCGAGCGGCCTGACCCCCTCGATCATCGCCTTGATGTGATCGGGTGTAGTGCCACAGCAGCCGCCCACCGCCCGCGCGCCTGCCTGCACGAGGTGCCGTGCATAGGTCGCCATGTACTCGGGGCTGGCCATGTACATGCTGCGGCCACCGATGTCGCGCGGCATCCCCGCGTTGGGTTGGGCACTCAGCTTCTTTCGCGTGTGCGGCGCCATCTTCTCGATGGCCTCGAGAATGATCTGCGGGCCGACCGAGCAGTTGAGGCCCACGACGTCTGCACCCCATGCGTCCAGCGAGCGGGCGATGTCTTCCGGCGTCGCGCCGTACGGAGACAATCCGTCTGCGCCGACGGTCATCTGCGCGACGACCGGAATGCGTGCGTCGACTTCCCGCGCGGCCCTGATCGCCTGCTCGATCTCGTGCAGGTCGCTGAAAGTCTCGAGGATGAACAGATCGACTCCGCCGTCTGCGAGCCCCTGCAACTGTTCGCGAAAGAGGGTGCGGGCCTCTTCGACGCTGGTCGGCCCAAAGGGCTCCAGGCGCACGCCAAGGGGGCCGACCGCTCCGGCGACGAGCACAGAACGTCCTGAGTCATCTACCGCCGCACGCGCCAGTCCTGCCGCCGCGCGGTTGATCTCATGGACCTGGGACTCGAGACCGTATTGCGAGAGCTTGAGACGATTCGCGCCGAAGCTGTTGGTCTCGATGATCTCGGCGCCGGCTTTCACGTAGGCGCGATGAATTTTCGAGATGAGATCGGGGGATCGGAGGTTCAGCTCATCGTAACACTGGTTGATGAACACGCCCTCGGTGTACAGCATCGTCCCCATCGCGCCGTCGAACACGGAGATCTGCGCGGGGTCGAGCAGGCGGTCCAGCGCCCGAGTGCTCACGCGACGCTCCCCGCGGCCGCGGGTTCGCCCGCGGTACGCACGGCGTAATACTTCGCCTCGGGGTGGTGCACGATGATGGCGGCGGTGCTCTGCTCCGGAATCAGCTGATACGCCGACGTCAGCTGCATTCCGAGCTCGCGTTCCGCCGGAAGGATCTTGAACAGCATGGCGTGATCCTCGAGGTCGGGACACGCGCCGTAGCCCCACGAGTAGCGCTTGCCACGCCCTGGCGGAACGCCCAGCTCGTGCCGGATGCGACGATGCAACCATTCGGCAACGGCTTCCGCGGTCTCGACGGCGAGGCCGTGAGCGTAATACGCCTCGCTGTACTCCCCGGCGGCCTGGAGTTCCTCGAACCGGCGCGATGCTTCATCTCCGACCGTCACCACCTGGAAGGCCACCACGTCCACGTCGCTGCTCTCCGCGGCGCGGAAATAATCCGCAATGCACAGGCGCTCGCGTCCCTCCTGCCGAGGGAAGTGGAAGCGTGCGATTTCCTGCAGGCTCTGGTCCTTGGCGTAGATGTCCGGGTCGAACACCACGAGATCATTCCCGCGCGACTGCACCGGGAAATAGCCATAGACCGCACGCGGCTGGAGCCATCCTTCACGCGTCGCCTGCGCCTTGAGGCGCACGAGCGCCGGCTCGAACACCTCCTTTACGGTCTTTTCATACTCCGGGCCCGATCCGCGTCCGCCCCATTGCAGGCGATACAACTCATCGAGGTCGAGCACCTGGAACACTTCTGCCAGCGGGATGTCGGTGAGGGTCCGCGTGCCGAAGAAGGGCGCTGCTGGAATCGCGTGATCGCTCGAAACGGCGCTCCGGGCGCCGGCGTCGTCGCCAGCAGCGATGTCCTTTCCGACCTGGGTGCGTAGGAAGACATCTTTCTTTGCGTCTTCGAGAGCCTTCGCGACGAAGTTGCTCCGCCGCTCTGGGTCCTGCAGCTGGTCGACCGTCTCGAGACCCTCGAAGGCATCTTTGCAATAGAAGACGCCAGGTTCGTAGGCGCGCTCGCCGTCCACGAAAAGCGCCCGCCGGCCAAAGCGGCGATTGATGGCTGCTCCCCCGATCAGAACCGGAAATGTCAGGCCACGCTTGTCCAACTCCTGGACGCAAAGCGGCATCTGCTTGGAGGTTGATACCAGCAGCGCTGACAATCCGATCGCATCTGCCCCGACTTCGATGGCCTTGTCGATGATCGTGTTCACTGGCACCTGCTTCCCGAGGTCGAACACCGTATAGCCGTTGTTCGACAGGATGGTGTTCACGAGCGACTTACCGATATCGTGGACGTCGCCGTAGACGGTCGCCAGCACGACCTTGCCTTTCGTGTAGCCTTCGGCGCGCTCGAGGAACTGCTCGAGGTGCTTGACGGCCTTCTTCATCACTTCCGCGCTCTGCAGCACGAAGGGCAGGATGAGCTCTCCGGCGCCGAACTTGTCGCCGACCTCCTTCATGGCGGGCAGAAGGACTTCGTTCAGCACTGGCACGGGTCGCTCACGCACACCAGCTGCATCGAGGGCAAGCTCGATCCCTTCCTTCTTCCGGTGCACGACCATCCAGTGGACTTTCTGCGCTGGTGACATCCCCGCCGTCGGATCTTCCTGTTCCCGGCTCTCGGTCAGCGGTCCCCGGCCCTCATAGTGCTCGATGAACCGCTGGAGTGCGTCCGGTCGCCGATTGAAAATCAGGTCGTCGGAGAGGGCGCGTTCGTTCTCGGGGATTTCGGCGTACGGAGTGACGTGTGCCGGGTTGACGATGGCCATGTCCAGCCCCGCTTCCACGCAGTGGTGCAGGAACACGGAGTTCAGCACCGCGCGCGCCTGTGGCGCGAGACCGAAGCTGACGTTCGAAACACCCAGGGACGTGTACACCCCAGGGAGCTCGCGCTTGATGAGCCTGATCCCTTCGATGGTTTCGACGCCGGAGTTGATCCATTCCGGATCTCCGGTCGCGAGGGTGAATGTGAGGTCGTCGTAGATGAGGTCTTCCGAAGCCAGGCCATACTCGCCGACGACGATGTCGTAGATCTTCCTCGCCACCTCGAGCTTGCGCTCACGGGTCTTGGCCATGCCGATCTCGTCGATCGTGAGCGCGACCAACGCCGCCCCATGCTTCTTTGCCAGCGGGACGACGCGGTCGATGCGCTCGCGTCCATTCTCCATGTTGATGGAGTTGATGATGGCGCGGCCGGGGATGTGCTCGAGCGCCGCTTCGATGACCGACGCTTCCGTCGAGTCAATCATGATGGGCGCTTCCACGCTCATCGAGAGCAGCTTGACCACCTTCGACATCTGCTCGGCTTCATCGGCGCGCTCGGTGAGCGCGACGCAGACGTCGAGGACATGTGCACCGCTGTCCACCTGCTCCTTCGCGACCTCGAGCACCCCCTCGTAATCGTCGGCGAGAAGAAAGCGCTTCACCTTCCGCGAACCTTGTGCGTTCACCCGTTCACCGATGAGCAGCGGAGCGGGTTCCTGGCGAAGCGTGGTGGCGCGCATCGCGCTGCTGACGGAGGGCTTGCGGCCTTCTCGACCTGGCGCGCTGGGTCGAGCGCCGTCGCCGGAGGGCCGAGAACCGTTCACCGTCTGGACGATCTCCGCGAGGTGCTCCGGGGTCGTGCCACAGCATCCGCCAACAATCGCCACGCCGAAATCCGAAACGAATTCGCCAAGCATCTGCGCCATCGGCTTCGGCTCCAGCGGATACACCGCGTCGCCGGTTCCGGTGTTGAGCGGCAGCCCAGCGTTGGGGATGCAGGAAATCGGCAGCGTCGCATGCGCCGTGAGGTAGCGAATGGGCTCGCGCATATGCTCCGGACCCGTGGAGCAATTCAGGCCGATGACATCCACACCAATCGATTCGAGGGTCACCAGCGCGCTCGCGACGTCGGTCCCGAGCAGCATGCGTCCGCTCGTATCGAGCGTGACCTGTGCCTGGACGGGAATCCGGAATCCAATTTCCTGGAATACTCGCTCGAAACCCGCGATCGCCGCTTTGACTTCGAGGATGTCCTGCGCCGTCTCCACGAGCAGCACGTCGACGCCGCCCTCGATGAGCGCCCTGGCCTGCGCGTAGAACGTGTCTTCGAGCGCGCGAAACGTGATCTGCGAGAGCACGGGGTCGCTGCTGGACGGCAGCATCCCCGTGGGGCCAATGGAGCCGGCGACAAATCGCGGGCGGTCTGGCGTCTCGAACTTCGCGCAGGCGGCGCGTCCGAGCTGTGCGGCGCGGACGTTCAGCTCATGCGCCTTCTCTTCAATCCCCCATTCCCGCAGGCGATGGGGGGTGGATTGGAAGGTGCACGTCTCCACGACATCGCAACCGACCGCCAGGAAGGATTCGTGAATCCCCTGGATGACATCGGGTCGGGTGAGGACGAGGTGGTCATTGCACCCCTCGAGTGACTTCCCGCCGAAGTCGTCAGCGGTAAGATGATGGCGCTGGATGTTGGTGCCCATCGCGCCGTCATAGACGAGCACCCGGGCACGAAGGGCGTCGAGGTAGGCGGTCTTCTTGGAAGTTGATGGCATCGTACAGAAAAGAAAAAAGGCCCCAAACGCATAGGCGCCGGGCCGGACGCTTTAGCAGTTTGTTTAACGTGGCCGCAAGTTGCCGTAAATCGCCACGAGCATGAGTTGTGAATTGAGGTTAAGTCATTGGCTCCTATAGGGCAAGAGACTGGGAAGGCACGCGCCTGCTCTAGAACGCCTGCTGTTCCGGCGGGGTGCGCCGCTGCGCCCGTCCAGTGACACGAATGCGCTCGGTGACGTGCTGCGCGAGCGCCATCAGGCGATTGCGCTCCAACGGGAGCGTGAGATCCGCCATCACTGCCCGCTGCAGGCTTGGCGCGATCACCGGTCGCGAGTCCACCGTGCCGTGATACAACACGATGACCCCGCCCGACGCGAGCGGCACCGCCATCACGTCGGCGGGCGAATCACTCGCCAGGTCGCCGCTCACCACCGCGATGATCGGCGGCTGCTTCTGCGCGCTCTCGCGAGCCGCATGAAGTGAGTCAGCAACGCGGGGTGCGTAGCCCAGTGCGGCGAAAGACTGCGAAAGTCCTTCGAGCAACGCACTATCCTCACCTACCAGCAAGACCTGCATGTCGGCCGATCCTTGGAGTTGCGTCATGTTTCCGCTAAACGGCGGACGCGATCCTCAGTAACGCCAGTCAGTTCCACGATCTTCGATCTGGAGCTCGAGCCGGCAACTATTGTAACGTCTCTCGGTGGAATGCCGAAAGTCCCGGCCAGAAAATCCACCAGTGCTTCGTTGGCTGCGCCATCCACTGGTGGAGCGCTCAGCCGGACCTTCAGCGCGTCGCCATGAACGCCAGCGACTGCATTCGACGATGCGCGGGGTTGCACCCGGATCGAAATCCGCACCCCGGTCGCGGTCGCTTGCACACGCAACGCACTCACGGGATGCGCAGAAAGCCCTGAAGCAGTGCTAGCAGGAGAAATGCCACGATCGGCGTAATGTCCACCGGACCGAATGTTGGAACGATTCGTCTCAGCGGCGCGAGCATCCACTCCGTCAGGATGTACGACCACCGTATCCAGCGCGAGTACGGCGACAGCGAGAACCAGGAAGAAACCACCCGGACGATGAGCGCTATCCGCAGCAGTGCAAACGTCCATGACACGAGCAGGAGGCCAAGCCGTCCCGGTGAGCTGAAGCCCCACAGCGCCTGAAGGAAGAAGCGTCCGAGGAACTCGAGGAGGGCAATCAACAGCAGTCCGCCCACCACCACGACGATGAGCGACCACCATGGCGCCGACGAAGGCTGCCCTCCCGAGCGCACGACGCGCCGCTCGACCGGCACCATCAGGGGATCCACGTACCGCCGGCAGAATCGGGCAACGGCCCCGAACGGCTGCACGCGCCGCGTCCGGACGAGCCAGTCGAGGAGCGCGATGACCGCGACCACGATCGCGAGCCAGAACAGTACCTGGCGCACGACCTGCACGAATGCCGAATACGCGTTCAGCGCCTGATCCATCGTCCCAATCTATTTGGTAAGGAACAGCAACAACCCGCTCACGAGTCCGATGGCGACGACGGCAGCGCGGACCGCGCCCTGGGTTACCTGCTGCGCGGTTCGTGATCCGATATAGCCGCCTGCGGTCGCACCGATGGCCATGGCGAGCGCCACGGGCCAACTCACCAGGCTGCTGAAAGCGAACATTCCGGCGGCAACAGCGTTCATGCACAGCCCGCCCCAGTTCTTCAAGCCATTCATGCGGTGAATGTTGTTCAGACCCATGAAGCCGAGTGCCGCGAGCATGAGAATCCCGACGCCCGCTCCGAAATAGCCGCCATACACCGCGACGAGGAATTGATACCCCAGAATCGACGGCGGGGGCCATCGCCTGGTAAGCTCTCCGTCCCGTTCCGCGCCCGGTGTCTCGCCCTCGCGCACCGCGAGCCATCGCATCACGGGGCGCTGTACCATGAAAAGCGCTGTCGCGCCGAGCACCAGCCATGGAACGATCGCGGAAAAGCGCTCGGCTGGAGTGCGCAGCAGCAGCCACGCTCCAGCGAACCCGCCCAGCAGGCTTGGAATCGCGAAGCCAGCTGCCCAGGGACGCGCGCCCTTCAACTCCCCGCGGTATCCCCACATGCTCCCCAGTGCGCCAGGCCACAATGCGACTGTGCTGGTCGCATTCGCGTTGATGGGAGGGATGCCAAGCGCGACCAGTGCCGGGAAGGTGAGCAACGTTCCACCGCCGGCGATCGAGTTCATGGCACCGCCAATGAGTGCTGCCAGCGATACCATCACGAGTTGGAGGAGGGGCAATGTTGCCGGCGGAAGGGGACCAATAGATTCCGTCACGCGCGAGCGACTGGCCGCGCGAGCAATACTCTATGGAGAACGTAGCATGGGCACCACGCACGCCGCGAAGACGCCAGGCGGCAAGGCCGACACGAAGGAAGCGTCATCGGGCACGCTCGAGATAAAGGACGGCCGGACCGGAAAGAACTACACCGTTCCCATCCTCGAACCCGGTACCGAAGGCGACACCACGGTGCGCGCCATGGACCTGAGGCAGATCAAGGAACAGCCCGAGGAGTTCGGGCTCATGACCTATGATCCCGCCTTCATGAACACGGCATCGTGCAAGAGTGCGATCACCTTCATCGACGGCGACAAGGGAATCCTTCGGTATCGCGGCTTCCCCATCGAGCAGCTGGCGGAGGGCGCCACGTTCCTCGAAGTCGCCTGGCTGCTGCGGCATGGCGAGTTGCCCAGCCAACAGGAATACGACAAGTGGGTGCATGACATCACGTACCACACGTACGTCCACGAGAACATCAAGTCGTTCCTGACCGGCTTTCGATACGACGCGCATCCGATGTCGATGCTCTGCAGCTCGGTTGCGGCGCTCTCCTCGTTCTATCCGGAAGCGAAGAACATCAGCGATCCGGCGTCGCGGGAGATCTCGATCATCCGGTTGCTCGCCAAGCTGCCGACGCTCGCCGCGTTCTGCTTCCGGCATGCGAAAGGCCTCCCGTTCATCTATCCGGACAATGACCTGGGATATGTCGAGAATTTTCTCTCGATGATCGCGCGCATGTCGGAGCCGAAGTACGAGGCCAACCCGATTTTCGTGAAAGCGCTGGAGGTGCTCTTCATCCTCCATGCGGATCATGAGCAGAACTGCTCGACGAGCGCGGTCCGTGCCGTCGGGTCGAGTCACGTCGACCCATTCTCCGCCATCACCGCGGGAATCGCCGCCCTCTACGGACCGCTGCATGGTGGCGCGAACGAGGCCGTGCTGCGGATGATCCAGGAGATCGGCGACCCGAAGAATGTCCCCGCCTTCATCGATGAGGTGAAGGGAGGGAAGGGAAGCCGTCTCATGGGCTTTGGCCACCGGGTATACAAGAGTTATGACCCACGCGCCAAGATCGTGAAGAAGCTGGCGTATGAGATCTTCGAGCAAGTCGGGATGGACAAGGATCTCGAGATCGCCCTCAAGTTGGAGGAGGCCGCGCTCAACGACGAGTACTTCGTGTCGCGCAAACTCTATCCCAACGTCGACTTCTATACGGGACTCATCTACCGGTCGATGGCGTTCCCGACGGACTACTTCACGGTGCTGTTCGCCGTCGCGCGGACCGCCGGCTGGCTGGCGCAGTGGGAAGAGATGCTCAATGACAAGGAGCAGAAGATCGCGCGTCCGCGTCAGATCTACGTCGGGCCAGGCGAGCGGCCGTACAAGGGAACGCTCAACAACAAGTTTCCGCGGTCGCGGAAGTAAGGGATCACCGCAGGTCACCGTCCCCTTACGGGGCGGTGACCTGCTTGTGCTGCAGCTGCGCGCCCATCCGACGCGCCGTCCGGCAGAAGGATCGGACGGGGCATTTGCCACACCGGGCCACCCGCGCCGTGCAGACGGTCGCGCCGAGTTCCATGATCGCCTGATTGTGCGTCCACGTTGCACGCCCAGTCGCAGGGAGCAGTGCCTCCGCGATTCCCCACAGTTTCTGCGCGCCCCGCGTCGTCTTGAAGTCCGCACGCGGCGCGAACACGCGCATCAGGACCCGCGCGACATTCGTATCCACAAGCGCGGCTCGACGCTCGAATGCGAATGAGGATACGGCACCAGCCGTATACGCGCCTATGCCCGGCAGGCGTCGCAGCTCAGCGGGATCCGACGGCAGCGTACGAACGGCCTTTGCCAGCGCATGAAGGTTCCGCGCGCGCGCGTAGTATCCCAGCCCTTCCCAGCTTTCGCGCACCTGTCGCGGCCTCGCGCGAGCGAGCGCGTCGAGGGAGGGGAAGCGCGTCAGGAAACGCTCGTAGTAGTCCACGACGCGAACAACCTGAGTCTGCTGCAGCATCGTCTCCGACACGAGCACACGGTACGGATCGCGCGTGCGCCGCCACGGCAGGTCGCGTCCCTTCCTCCGGAACCAGCGGCGCAGCGAGCGACTGAATGCCGCAGCGGCTGCACGCTCAGGATTCACGGCGTCCAGGTTGGGGTTGCAGCGAACAACCCGTCTTCCACGCCCACGCGATGGGCGAGCGAAAGCCCGATGGCGATGCTGGCGACTCCGGCCGCTACCCGGACGAACCGCTCGACGCGCACCGCGTGCTTCGCGGACGCGCGAATGGGAAGCGTCAGCAGCGCCGTCACGATGCCCATCCCTGCGATCGTGCCGAGACAGAAGCACACCAGATACACGGCGGCACTGAAGGCCGACGTCGTGGTGCTGATAACCAGGAACGCCAGCACGGCGCTTCCCGCCAGCCCGTGCATGATGCCGATGAGGAGTGGTCTCGTGGCGGATGCATGTCCCGCCCGGCGCCGCGCCGCCAATGATCGGATTCCCAGGCCAATCAGCATGAGAGCGACGAGAAACTCCAGCGCAAGCGCGAGCCGCACGGGCATCGGCAGGCGCATGATGACCAGCGCGCCTCCAACGAGCAGCACGCTCAGCGAGTGCCCGATCCCCCAACTGGCGCCGATCATCGCCGCCCGCGCCGTCGAACGTTCCTCGGTGGAGATCGTGCCGATGGCCGCGATATGGTCGGCGTCCGTGGCGTGCCGCAAGCCAAGCGCGAAGCCGAGAGTGAGGGCAGGGAGCAGAGTCATCTTGGCGTGAAGATATCGCGGTGTCATCTTCAACGCTCGATGCGCCTTTCGAACCGGTTCGTTCGCTGGATTCCCGCAGTCGCGCTCGCGTTGGTCGCGCCAGCCGCGGCGTCCGCGGTGGGCGCGAGCCTGCATACCGCGCTGAAACGCAGCGAGCCCGCCGCGGACAGCCGGCTGGACCGCGCGCCTACGCGCGTGTCACTCTGGTTCACGGGAAAGCCACAGGTGGCTTTCTCGAGCATTCGGCTGCAAACCCCGTCGGGCGAGATCGGGCTCGACAGCATCGTTGCCGATACCGGGTTTTCACTGCACGCGGCGATCCCCCAGGTGCTGGGGCCAGGCACGTACACGGTCATCTGGCGGACCGCCAGCGCCGACGGCCATCCAATCCGGGGTGAATTCGCGTTCACCGTTTCGGCCAGCGCGGCGGACACCGCACCCCCAACGATCGCCGATTCATCCGTAGTGAGTGGACCCGTCGACGCCGTGCACCGCGAAACCGTGTCCGAGTATCGCACCGCGCGATGGATGGAGTTCGTTGCGCTGCTGACGATCCTCGGCGCGCTCGGCTTTCGGCACGCCGTGTTGCCACCGCTCGCGTCCCGCGGTGTGCCGACGACGGACGCCGCGGATCGCGCGCGTCGGTTGGGACAGAGCGTGCTCGTGCTGTATTTCGTCGCGATTCTCGTCCGGGTCTACGCGGAGGCGGCTGCGCTTTCGTCGCCGGCGCAGGCGCTCAGCGCCGACGTACTGTTCCCGCTACTCGGCGGCACCACCTGGGGTTTTGGCTGGTCGGCCGGACTGGTCGGCGCGTTGGTACTCCTGGCGGGATGGGCCATCTCGCGCCGGTCCATTGCCGTCGGAACGCCCATCGCATTGACCGGCGCGTTCGCCATGGTACTGTCCCCGGCGTTGACCGGTCATGCCGCAGCGAGTCGCAATTTTGTCCTGGGGGTCACGCTCGACGTGCTTCACGTGGGCGCTGCAGGTCTCTGGCTCGGGGGTCTGTTGATGGTGCTGCTCGTCGGCATTCCCGCGATGCGTCGGCTCACCGACGGTAATCCGGACGCGGCCGTGAGCGCGCTTGTGAATTCCTTTCACCCGCTCGCGTTGTTCTGTGCTCCAATCGTGGTGATTGCCGGCCTCGGTAGCGGTTGGCTGAGACTCGGCGACATCGACGCGCTGACCTCGACGCGGTACGGCGAAACACTCCTGTGGAAACTGGCGCTGGTTGTTCTCCTGATCGCGCTCGGCGCGTACAACTCATCGCGCGCCCGAAAGCGTCTGGGAACCACGCAAGGCACATCGGCATTTCGTCGCAGCGCAGCGATAGAGCTCCTGCTTGCGGCGCTCGTGCTTGCTGCGACCACCCGACTCATTACAACCCCAATGCCCATCTCGTCCCTGACGCCGTGACAGCGATTCATACAACGTCCGCAACGATGGCGCCTGCGTGGCCGATCACGTTTGACGACGTGCTTCGCGCCCGCGAACGGCTCTCTCCCTACCTCACGCCGACGCCGCTTCGGCACTACCCGCTCCTCGACGCGTTGATGGGGAGCGATACACGGCTGCTCGTGAAGCACGAGAACCATCAGCCAACGTGCTCATTCAAGGTTCGTAACGGCCTGTCCTTCATTACTGCCATGGCGGCGGAACAGCGCGCGAAAGGCGTTGTGGCGGCATCGACCGGGAATCATGGACAGGGGATCGCGTACGGCGCGTCGCTGCTTGGCGTCCGCGCGACCATTTGCGTTCCCATTGGCAATAACCCCGAGAAAGGGGATGCCATGCGGAGCTGGGGTGCTGAAGTCGTCGAGTCCGGATGCGACTACGACGAGTCGGTGGAGACAATGCGTCGGCTCGCGCAGGAACGGGGAATGGCTGTCGCGCACTCGACGAACGATCCCGACGTGCTGGCAGGCGCTGCGACGATGAGCCTCGAGATGTTCGAGCAGTCGGGGGGACTCGATGCCGTCGTAGTTGCCGTCGGCGGCGGGTCGCAGTGCGTTGGTGCGCTCACGGTCGCGCGTGAGCTCGCGCCGCACGTGAAGGTGTATGGCGTGCAGGCGGCGGGCGCGCCGGCTATTCACGACTCCTGGCGAACCCGCACGCCCCTCACCACGGATCACGCACACACCTTTGCGGAAGGTGTGGCAACGCGCCGCCCATACGAGTTGACCTTCGGCACATTGTGCGAAGGGCTTGCGGGGTTCACCACGGTCACGGACGCCGAGATCGCCGAGTCCATCCGCCGGATCCTGAAGCTGACGCACAACCTCGTGGAGGGAGCGGGTGTACTTGGCGTTGCCGGCGCGTTGAAGCTCAAGGAAGAACTGTCCGGCAAGCGCGTCGGGATCATTTTTTCCGGCGGCAATCTCGACACGACCGTGCTCCGGCGTATCCTCAACGGCGAGCTGTAGCGCTCACGGAACGTCCGCGTCATCCAACAGCAGTACCTGGACCTGGTACCGCGGGAAGGGCGATTCCTGCCACTCTCGCAAGGGACGGCTCTCGTAGTCGTCCCACAGGTCGTCCGGCTCCTGGTCGCCGAACCATTCCTCGAAGAGCGCCGTGTCGTGCTCGATGTCGGCGCGCAGCTGTGGATCGAGTTCGCCATCGTCGAACTGGTCCATCGGAATCTCCCGGGCGAGCGCCAGCGCCTGCTCGGTGTCCCGAACATCGATCCACTCCGTGGGAATCACGCGCCCATTTGGTCCGCGTAATTCGAGTTGCAGGGAATCGAGGTGCGCCTCGCTCGCCAGCAGGCGCTCGCCCACCGCGGTGGGGGTGAGGTCGCCCATGCGATGCTTCGGCATGCACCGGACATAACTGAGCTCGGTCTCACCGAGCATGCGATCGCGACTCCAGATCGTGTAGAGCATGGCCTGTCTCCAGCTGAAGGAGCCAGAAGCTCGCCCTGAGCCGCGACTACAACATCATCAATTCAACGCGTCCGGTCAGGAAACCTTCCGGGTCTTGCGACGCAGGAAATCCATGAGGATGAACTGGCCGAGCGTCATGGTCGTCGTGAAGTACGCCTTGCCGCGGCAGATCTCCGACACGCGCTTCACGAACTCGACGAGCGCACGATCGCGGGCCAGCATGAAGGTGTTGATCATGACGCCGCTTCGCCTGCACAGCGCCACTTCACGAAGGGTCTGCGCGATGACGGTCGTGTCGAGGCCGAATGAGTTCTTGTAGATCTGTCCATTCGGCATCGTGAGAGCGCTGGGCTTTCCGTCGGTGATCATGATGATCTGGCGCATGTCCTTCTTCTGGCCCAGCAGCAGCCGACGCGCGAGCTTCAGTCCTTCTGCCGTGTTCGTGTGGTACGGACCCACCTGCGCAGTCGCGAGCGCGGGCAATGGGATCTCCTCGGCGGAGTCGTGAAACAGCACCACCTTCAGCGAATCGCCGGGAAACTGGGTGCGAATGAGGTGAGTCAGCGCCAGCGCGACTTTCTTGGCGGGGGTGAAACGGTCTTCGCCGTAGAGGATCATCGAGTGCGAGCAGTCCAGCATCAGCACCGTGGCGCATGACGAGCGGTATTCCGCCTGGTGCACCATGAGGTCGTCGTATTCCAGGTCCATGGGCACCGACACCTTGCCGGTGCGGATCATGGACCGTTTCAGCGTCTCGTTGACGTCGAGATTCATCGTGTCGCCGAATTCATACTGCTTGCTCCAGCCGTCCGTCTCGATTCCCGTCGCGAGATAGGGAGTGTCGTGGCTGCCGAAGCTCGACTTGCCGAACGACCCGAGGAGATTGCGGAGGGTCTTGTACCCGAGGAAATCGACGCCTTTTTCGGTCAGCGAAAACTGGACGTCCCGCGCGGCCGCGCGCGCCGTGCTGCCGGGGCCTTCCATCTGCTGATGCCCAGCCGGCATCTGCGGCGCCTGCGTGACGTTGAGATAGCCCTCCTGGACGAGACGCTGCACCAGGTCATCGAGCATCTTCGCGAGTTGCGCCTGGGATTCGGGCGTCCCTTCCCCGCGCAGTGCCTGCAGCATCTCCGGCGTGAACTGATCCGACGCCAGGAGAGCGTCGATAATCGCCTGGCGCAGGGCGTCCATCGACCGGTCATTTTCGTCGCCGAAGTCGAAGCCGAAGCGCGACGGATCGCCGCCGCCCGCGAAACCGGACTGCAACAGGAAGTCGGCGAGCTTGTCGAGGAGTGCCTGGAGATCGACAGCGTCCGCCAGTTCCGGGCTGAACTTCGAGTAAGTGTGTGAGCGCACGGCTATATCACTATACTCTCCGGCAGTGCCCTCGCTCAACCCGTTCACGGTTCTCCAGCGTCATCGGAACTTCCGGCTGTTCTGGTCCGGACAGACGCTGTCGCTCATCGGAACGTGGATGCAGAGCATGGCGCAAGGCTGGCTGGCGCTCGAACTGACGAACAACGCATTCCTCGTCGGCCTTGTCGTATCCGCGGGCTCCCTGCCCATCGTGCTCTTTTCGATGCACGCCGGCGTCCTCGTGGACCGCCGGAACCGGCTGAAGACCGTTCGCATCGCACAGGCGCTGCTCGCCTGCGAGGCGACGCTCCTCTGGTGGTTTACCTGGAGCGGAAACATTTCCATCGGCTGGCTCCTGGCCATCGCGTTCCTGCACGGCACGTTCAGTTCGGTGGAAATTCCCGCTCGTCAGTCGCTGATCGTGGAGCTAGTGGGACGCGACGACCTACCACAGGCGATCGCGCTTCAGTCCAGCGGATTCAATCTCGCGCGCATCGTGGGACCGGCGCTCGCCGCTGTCGTGATCTCGAAGCTGGGGATCGCCGCGGCGTTCGGCTTCAATGCGTTGAGCTATCTCGCGGTGCTCGCCAGCCTTTTCCTGGTGAAGCTGGCGCCGTGGCAGCCGTCGGCTAAGCTGGTCCGTCCGCTCGAGGGAATTCGCGAGAGCCTGGCCTATATGCGCGACACGCCACTGGTCGCCGCCCTGATGAAGCTCGTGCTCGTGTACTCGATTCTCGGGGTTCCATACATCACACTGATGCCGGTGTTTGCACGTGACCGGCTTGGCCTCGACGCCGGTGGATACGGGCTGCTGCTCGCCTGCGTCGGCGTCGGCGGCCTGTTTGGCGCGCTGGGCATCGCGGCCCAGGCGGGACGACAGGCGGGAACCCGAACGTTGCGCGTGGCGACGTACGCCTTTCCCGCGATCCTCCTGCTACTGTCGACGGTAACCAATCCTCGATTTGCGTATGTCTTGCTGCTGGGTGCCGGCATCACGATGATCATCAATGGCGCCGTGTCGAACGCGATGTTGCAGCAGATCGTACCGGACGCGCTGCGCGGCAGACTGATGGCCGCATACTCGTTTGTGGTCGTGGGGCTCGCCCAGAGCGTGGGATCATTCCTCGCGGGCACGGTTGCACGCGCGTTCGGTGTGCAGTGGGCCATCGCCATCGGCGCCACCGTCATGCTTGGCTACTCGCTGCATGCCTTCCGGCACCCCCCGCTGGGCGCGAAGGAATTCGTCATGTGAATCCCGCCGACGGACGTCTGTACGGTTGTCCGGCGCGTATAGTTATGAGGCATGTACTCGACCTGCCTCTTCTGCAATGGCAGCCTCGGCACAAACGAGGCAATCGAGCACTTTCCGGTTGGGCGCCGCCTCGCCTTCGACGCGGCCAAGGGTCGTCTCTGGGTCGTATGCCGGGAATGTGAGCGCTGGAATCTCACCCCGCTCGAGGAGCGCTGGGAAGCGATCGAGGAAGCCGAGCGACTGTTTTCCGATTCCCGATTGCGGGTGTCCACCAGCAACATCGGCCTCGCAAAGCTTCGTGACGGCACGACCTTGATCCGTATCGGCAGCGCGCTTCAGCCGGAAATTGCTGCGTGGCGATACGGGGACCAGTTTGGTCGGCGGCGGCGCAAGCACATTGCGCTCACCGCGCTCGGCGTGGGTGCGGTGGCGACGGTTGCCATTGCCGGGCCCGCGACGGGATTGATCGCCGGAGGTGGCTGGGGGTTGTGGCAGGGGATGAACGCAATCCACAACGTGTACCAGTGGCGACGGATTCGCGTGCGCCTTCGTTCTCCGGACGGGGAGACGGTGATTCCCATCAGGAAGCAGCAGCTCGATCAAACGTCCATCATCCGGATGGAGGATGATTCCTGGGCGTTGCGCATCGCGTCCGGACGACAGCGCGGCAAGCAGGCGATGGAGTTGCGGCCTGAGACGATCCTGGCCCTGTATACCGGCCCCGAGGCACTGCGCGCCGCTGCGCGATTATTTCCGGCGGTGAACGAATCGGGTGCGAAGAAGGAGGAAGTGCAGTCCGCTGTACAGATGGTGGCAGATGCGGGCGACCCGGAGCAGCTCTTCCAGCGATATGCGTCGAACCCCTCCGCGCCATCACGCTACCGGGCGGCGAGCGGCGAGATCTTCAACGCGCATCGGATCGCCCACCTCCCGAAGGAGGTCCGTCTTGCCCTCGAGATGGCGGCGCATGAGGAGCAGGAGCGGCGCGCGCTCGAGGGAGAGCTCGCCATCCTCGAAGCGGCGTGGCGCGACGCCGAGGAAGTCGCAAAGATCGCTGACGATATGTTCGTCACCGATGACCTGACCACGCGAATCGAAGGGCTCAGGAAGAAGGACTGAAGCGCCTTCTCGCCGCGTACACCACGAGATCGGCAGCGCCTTCGATTCCCCAGCGCCCGGTGTCGATACACAAGTGGTAGTTGCTGAACGACTTCCAGTCGCGTCCCCAGTGCCGCTTCACGTACTGCTCGCGCTGCTTGTTCATCCGGTCGACTTCGGCGCCCGCATTCGCGCGTGAGACGCCACGGTGCGCGATAGCGTACTCGATGAGGACTTCCCGCGGCGCGTAGCAGAAGACATGCAGCGCGTCGGGACGATCGGCCAGCATCGCCTGCGCCCCGCGTCCCACGAGGACAGCATTCCCCCCATGTACCGCTTCCTCCATGACGCGCTTCGTCACTCCGACAATGCGCGTCTCCGCGGTCTGCATCATTGGTGCATCGTCCACAGGAACCGCGAGCTCCGGCGCGGAGAGTGCGAGGCTGGACGCAATGCGTTCTGCGAACGAAGGAACGCGCTCCTCGAGCGATTTCACCTCAGTGCGCGATACGCCGAGCCGATCGGCCACCTCATCCACGACGGCATTGTCGAACAGCGACCAGCCGAGCTGCTGCGCAACACGCGCGGCGACATCGGAGCCTCCGGACCCGAACATCCGGGAGATGGTGATGATCATGACTGGAGTCGCAAGACGCGCAGCTGCTCGACGACCTCGAATCCCGCGGCGTCCCAGGCAGCAGCGGCGGATGCGCGCGAGTGGACATTGTGCAGCCTCATTTCATCCAGGCCACGCTCGGCACACCATGCGCGCGCCCGCTCGAGCAGGAGCGACAGGACGCCGCGTCTCCGGAATTCCGGTACGACATAGGCAGAGGAGACGTAACAGTATCGCTCGGGCATGAGCAGCGCCGACGCGGTAGTCTCGACGCATCGCAGCACGCCAATGGCTCGTCCGGTACCCTCCGCAAGAAAAATCGCTTCGGTATCCGCCTCGAGTTGACTCTCGAAGACGGCACGCGCGCGAGCTTCCGCATCGGGCCGCAGCCGCCCGTAGATCGGATGGTCCGGATACTCGCGCAGCAAGGCGAGGCGCAGTGCGACGACATCATCGAGGTCGTCGGACGTCGCCTGGCGGATGGCGATGTCGCTCACCCCATCCCGCCAGCTCCGCCCTGGCCGAACAGGTCGGTGGGACGACGCCGCGGCTCCGGCGTTGCGCGAGTGTACTGTCCCGCTTCGCTGCGCGAGATACGCTTGCGCGCCACGAGGGCTTCGAGCGTGAGCTCGCAAGCCGCCACTCCCTGGGCGAAGTCACCGTCGGGGGCCAGCCCGACGTCGTGCACCATACGCAGGAGCCCGGGCACGACTTCGAACGCCTGGTAGACGTACTGCGATTTCGCGTCATCCTCCACCTGCAGCGCCTGCCCTTCGTCGAACCACATGATGATGTCGTCGACATTCACTCCACCGGCGCGTTCCTGGAACGTTGCGTCCGCGGATCGTCGAATGAGCTCGCGCGCAATGGCCGCACCGCCGACAAGCTCGCCTTCGTACTCGAGCTCGATCTTCCCTGTGATCGCGGGGAGCGCGGCGTAAATGTCAGACACCCGCGGAACGACTTCCTCATCTCCGGCCGTGACCGCGCGACGCTCGGCGTTGGAGATCACGTTCTCCATCACCGTGATCGGCATACGCTGCGACACACCCGATCGGCGGTCGATGCGCCGGTCGATGCGGGCCTCGAAGGCGATCCGCTCCACCAGCTCCGCGATGAAATCCGGAATTCTCACCGGGCGATGATCGCGCTGTGACCATGCTTCCTGCCGCGTGATCGCCATGCCCATGTCGACGCTCGTGGGATAGTGTGTCTGGATCTCGCTGCCGATACGATCCTTCAACGGCGTGATGATCTTGCCGCGTGCCGTGTAGTCCTCAGGGTTCGCGGTAAAAACGAGCTGCACGTCGAGGGGCAGCCGCACCGGATAGCCCTTGATCTGGACATCGCCTTCCTGCATGACGTTGAAGAGCCCTACCTGCACCTTGCCCGCCAGATCGGGAAGCTCATTCAACGCGAATATCCCGCGATTGGCGCGCGGCAACATTCCGTAATGGATCGTGAGCTCATCCGATAACAGATGTCCGCCACGCGCCGCCTTGATCGGATCCAGGTCGCCGATCATGTCCGCGATCGTGACGTCCGGTGTCGCAAGCTTCTCGACGTAGCGCTGGTCGCGGTGCACCCAGGCGATCGGCGTGTCATCCCCGGCCTTCTCGAGCAGGTCGCGCGCATATCTGGAGATTGGCGCGAGTGGGTTGTCGTTCACTTCACTGCCGGCGACGATAGGCATCTCCTCGTCGAGCAGCGTGACCAGGGATCGCAGGATGCGCGACTTCGCCTGGCCGCGCAGTCCGAGGAGAATGAAGTTGTGCCGTGACAGGATCGCATTGACGATCTGCGGCATGACGGAATCCTCGTAGCCGAGGACGCCGGGGAAGAGCGGACCGCCAGTACAGAGCCGCGCCAGGAGGTTCTGGCGTATTTCGTCCTTCACGGAGCGGCTGAGCCGCCCGGGCACACCGTAGGGGGAAGCGTTGAGCTGACCGAGCGTTTGCGGCAAAGATGGCACTAGTACCTCTGGGTGATGCGGCTCTTTCTATGCTACCCGGGCAGCCGGAATAGGGAAGAGGGAACAGGGAAGAGGGAACAGGGAAGAGGGAACAGGGAACAGGGAACCGGGAACAGGGAAGAGAGAACCGGGAAGGGGGAACAGACGCAATTCCGTTATCGCTTACGCGCGGGACGAATTGATGTCGCGATTTTCGGGAACTTCGACATGATGTGATCGTGACGAACGGACCAATCCGCGACTATCGCGATGTTGTTGCCTGGCAGCAGGCGATGGAACTCGCTGTCGAGTGCGATGCAATCTGTGATGCTTTGCCGAGGCACAGCTGGAGATTGGCCCAGCAACTTCGAAGGGCGGCGAACTCCGTGCATTCAAACATCGCGGAAGGAAACGGGAGGCCGACCACCCCCGATTATCTCCGTCATCTCGGAATCTCCAGAGCCTCGCTCAATGAAGTGCGCAATCATCTCCATTTCATCGCTCGAAAGCATCCCGACGCTCACGGCCTCGCCGCAGCCGAGGAACGTGTTGTCGACGTAGCTCGCCCGTTGTCGGGCCTGATCAAGTCACTAAAGCGGAAGATGGGGCAGGACAAATAGATCCCTGTTTCCTGTTTCCTGTTCCCTCTTCACTGTTCCCTTTCCCTATTCCCTATTCCCTATTCCCTATTCCCTATTCCCTGTTCCCTGTTCCCTGTTCCTCCCTCGTCAGTCCGCCGGCCCAACCTCGACCTGATTGTCATAGAACACCGGGCCATGCCCCATATCGGTCTCGCGCTGCGACGTCGTCTGATTCGCGTTCGCGCTGTCCGCGGTGAGCTTCCCCCACCAGATGCTCGGCGCCCACACCACCCCCTCGCGGATCCCGGCATCGACCTTGGCAATCGCCGTGAAGGCACCGCGATCGTTGTGAATCGCGACGCGCATGCCCGGCGTAATTCCCCGGCGCTCGGCGTCGACAGGATGCACGATGCACTCGGGATGCTTCACCGACCGCCGAAGGGTATCCACGTTCACGAAAGTCGAATTCAGGAACTGGTGCGCGGGTGAAGAGATCAGCGTCAACGGGAACCGGCGCACCAGGAGCGGATCACGCTCCGGCGATTCGTAGGGAGGAATGAAGGTCGGGATGGGATCGAGCCCCATGTCCTTCAACCGTTCGGAGTAGAACTCGCACTTGCCGCTCGGCGTGAGGAATTTGCCATCGGCGAACGGCAGATAGGGGGTCGGCAGGTTGAGGCGCGTCCACCCGGTTTCGCGCAGCTTGTCGAACGTCACACCCGAGAATTTCTCGGACGTCGTGTCCAGTGCCTGGCGAATGAGCGTTTCGTCATCGTCGCGCAGGCACGGATCGTCGAGCCCCATGCGTGCGCCGATGTCCCGGAAAATCTGCGTGTTGGGTCGGCATTCGCCGAGAGGAGCAATAGATGGCTGGTTGAGCGAGACGTAGTGATGCCCGTACGACAGGTGCACATCCCAGTGCTCGAGCTGTGTCGTCGCCGGCAGCACGATGTCCGCCCAGTCGGCGGTGTCCGTCTGGAAGTGCTCGAGGACGACAGTGAACAGGTCATCACGCGCGAATCCGCGCAGCACCGTATTCCGATCGGGTGCGACGGCGGCAGGATTGGAGTTGTAGACCACGATTGCCTTCACTGGCGGGCCCCCGACACCCGCATCGGACATCGTGAGCGCATCGCCCAGGCGGATCATGTTGATCGTGCGGGCAGGTGAACCGAGATCCGGCCGCTCGAGCGCCTGCTTGTTGAACCCGAAGTTCGCGCTCGTGGAGAGGTTGACCCCGCCGCCCGGCCGCCGCCAGTGTCCCATGATGGCGGGAAGGCAGCCGATGGTTCGCACCGCCATGCCGCCACCGGCATGGCGCTGCAGTCCGTAATTCACGCGGATAAACGCCGCTCGCGACGCCGCGTAGCGCTCGGCCAGTTCGACCACGACTTCCGCGGACAGGCCGGTGATTGCCGCTACCCGTTCGGGTGGGTACTCCGCGGCACGCGCGCGAAGTTCCTTCTCGCCGAGACAGTGGTCGGCAAGGAACGCGCGATCTTCCGCGCCGCGGGCAAAAATCACCTGCATCAATCCCAGCGCGAGCGCTGCGTCGGTCCCCGGACGGATTCCGATCCAATCATCGCACTGCGCGGCTGTACGGGTGCGTATGGGATCGATGGCAATGATGCGCGCCCCATTTTCCTTCGCCCTGAGGACGAAAGGCCACATGTGTGGGTTGGACGTCAGCGTGTTGGTGCCCCAGAGCAAAACGAGGTCGCTCTGCGGAATGCCTTCGACGTCCGCTCCAATGTTCGCGCCGACCGTCATGCGCATCCCGACTGTGCCCGCCATCGAACAGATGGTGCGATCGAGTCGGGACGCGCCGATCGTGTGGAAAAACCGACGATCCATGGAGCTCCCCTGGAGCATCCCCATGGTGCCGGCGTAGGAGTAGGGAAGAATCGCCTGCGGCCCGTGCGGCGACTCGACTATCCCCTGGAGACGTTCCGCGATTTCTCCGATCGCTTCATCCCACGAAACAGCCTCGAACCGCCCTTCACCTTTTCGTCCAACCCGGCGCAGCGGGTGCATGAGCCGGTCGCGATGGTAGGTCCGCTCCAGGTATCGGTTAACCTTGGCGCAGAGAAACCCGTTGGTGAACGGGTGGTCCGGATCGCCAGCAACTTTGATTGCGCGACCGTCCTGGACCGTGACCAGCATAGCGCAGGTGTCCGGACAGTCGTGCGGACAGGCGCCTCGAACGATGGTTTCGGCGACGGCTGTAGTCATGGAGCCCGGGTCCCCGGAAGGCCAAACAGGCGTTTGCAAGGCGCTGGTGCGCCAGCAGTTGCGCACGGCACTTGCTTGAAGAGCGTGAGGGGGAAATCTAGCTTATTGGCCCCGGAGAACTGCGGACCTCGAACGCGTGCGATGCGAGCAACGTTCGTGATGGTTCCCAGCAACAACAGGAGAATCCCATGAAGCGCCTTGCTCTCGTCACCGCGATCCTCGCGATCGCGGCCTGCTCGAAAACCGATACGGCTGCCACCGACACCGCCGCGCCAGCGATGGCGCCGGCACCGATGACGCCGACCACGACGGATTCCGCGGCCATGGCCGACAGCATCCGTATGGACAGCACCCGCCGCGCGGATAGCGCCAAGGCCGCTGGCACGAAGACTCCGTAAGTACATTACGGTTTCTGAATGACAGGGGCGCGACTCACGTCGCGCCCCTGTTGTTTTCCTTCCACCAGCGAAAGGCGTCCGGCACACCGTCATCAGGATGCACGGCCGGCATCCATCCCAGCTCGCGACGCGCGCGATCGGATGAAAACGGATTGTCTTCTGCGATGAAGTCCAGCGCTGCGCTCCCCACGAGGCTGAAACGGCCTCCCGTGAGCGCCCGGACGACCCTTTTGGTGGCACGTAATCCCGTCGCGGCCAGCCACATCGGCATCGGAAGGAACAGCGGCCGATGGCCGAGCCCTTTTCCCGCAAGCTCGAAGAAGCGGCGGACCGTCACGTCGAAATCGTTGGCAAGGTTGTACGCCTGTCCTCCGGCAACGTCGGAAGTCGCGGCGAGGATGGCGCCCTCGGCGACGTTGGCGGCATGAACCACCGCAAAAGTAGATCGACCACCGCGGAGCAAAGGCACCGGGAACCGCTCGATGAGTCGCGCCATGCGCGGAACGAACTGCCGGTCGCGACGTCCATAGATCACGTCGGGGCGCACCGCTGTCGCCCAGACTCTGCCCTCGGTATGCGCCTGGAGTACCAGGTCCTCCGATTCCCGTTTCGATCGGGCATACCACGCCCGCTCGGGCAGGGGAGCGAGCACGGTCTCCTCATCCGTGCGTGAGCCGGTCTTCAAGGCTTCGTACCGGGTCGTGGCGCCATAGACCGCGACACTGCTCAGATGCAGCAGACGCGCGCGCGCGCTGCCGGCGGCGATGATGGCGTTGCGGGTCCCTTCGATATTGGTGACGCGGAACGCCTCCCACCCGCCGCGCACGATGATATGCGCCGCGCAATGAAAAACGACGTGTGCACCCGCGGCAGCGCGCCGAAATGATCCTTCGTCAAGGACGTCACCACCGATCGGCTGCACTCCTGCCGGTAGTACTTGCTGTGCACCTGCAACGTCGCGGACGAGCGCCCGCACCTCCCACCCCTCCGATAGCAATCGTTCCACGATGTGCGATCCCACCAGCCCCGTGGCGCCGGTGACCAGCGCGACGGAGGAACCCACCGTCAGGCAGTCGCGAAGGGAAGCGCCGCGACCTCGACCGCCGTTTCTCCCGCGGGGGAATCGCCGGCTGCATCCGCGCTCCAGCGGGCTGTCAGCCGCGACCCCGTCTCGACTTCCAGCCGAATCATTCCCAGCGCAATACCGCCGAGTTGCGGTGAGATCACGCTGCTGCGCACGTCCCCGACCGCCTTACCGGTCCCGTCGAACAGCACCGCATTCGTCGGCGGCGGCACGGTGCCGGACGCGCGCAATCCGCGCAGCGACCGGTTCACGTGGCCACGAAAGTGAACGCGCGCCACGACTTCCTGGCCGGTATAACACCCTTTCGTGAACGAGATCGCGTCGAGCTGTTCGAGGTTGGCTTCCTGGGGAATGGTGCTGTCATTCATGTCCACTCCCCACTCGGGCCGCCCAGCTTCGACGCGCGCCACCTCCCACACGGCATGCCCTCCGGGAGTGGCGTGTGCCTTCACGGCTGCCTGCCACAGCGATTCCGAGTGATCCGCCGGAACGAAAAAGTCGTACCCTTCGACCGCGAGGTCGACCGAGCGCATGACGATGATGCGCGCGCCATCGCGTTCCACGGAGACATGCGCGTAGGGCAGAAGCACCGCGAGCGCGCTGTGGCCGATACCGGTGATGGCCTCCGCGACGTAGCGCGCCTGGGTGCCATAGACGCCGAGCGACGCCATTGATTCTGTCTGATCCGCATACTTCGCGAGGCGCGGGTTTACATACTTTCGCACGATCCCGCTCCACGCCTCGCGCGACCGCGGCGACGCATCGGTGAGGAAGCCCTCTTCCATGCGCAGGATGCGAAGGTCGGACACGACCTTGCCCTTCGCGGTGAGCGCCACGGCGTATTGTCCCTGGCCGACGTGCAGTGCGGAGACATCGTTTGTCACAAGACCGGTCAGCACGTCCGCTGCCTTCTCGCCCGTAAAGAGCATCCGACCACGATGATTTCGATTCACCACGATCGCACGGCGGCGCAACGCATCGTATTCAGCTTCCACGCCTGAATACGTCAATACCACAGGCGAGCCTGCCAGCTCGATCGTCGACTCCACGCGCGTCATGTTTTCAATCTAATCCCCGCGTTTCTCGCGCATTCCGTACGACGCGTCCAGCAGGTCCACGGGATGCACTACCCGCGCATCGCTCCCGGTGGTCCGGAGTCCGGCGCCGATCTGCATCAGGCATCCCGGATTTCCCGTCGCCACAAGCGACGCCTTCGTTGCCGCGATATTCGCGAGCTTGGGGCGCAGCACGGCCGCCGACGTCTCGGGCTCCAGCAGGTTGTAGATGCCAGCGGCGCCACAGCAATACTCGGCATCGCGAAGGGGAACGATGGTCAAGCCGGGAATGGCACCAAGGACCGCGAGCGGGGGCGCGACGATGCGCTGCGCATGGATCAGGTGACAGGGCGCATCATACGTGACGCTGAGGTTCAGCGGGCCACCTGGCGCTGGCCCTGCCGCGGCCAGCAACTCGGTCGCATCACGCGCGCGGTTCGAAATGTTCGCGGCGCGCGATGCCCATGCCGGATCCTCGGCCAGCAGGATCGCGTACTCCTTCAACATGGCGCCGCATCCAGCGGCATTCGAGACCACGAAATCCGCCTGTGATCGCTCGAACGCCGCGATGTTCTCCTTGGCCAGCGCACGCGCCGAATCCAGGTCACCCGCGTGCGCATGCAGCGCCCCGCAGCATCGCTGCCCCGGAGCCTCGACGCACCGGTAGTCGTTCACCGTCAGAGTGCGCTCCGTCGCCGCATTCGTGTCGGCGTACAAGCCATCCATGACGCAGCCTTCGAGGAGCGCGACGGTTCCACGCGAACCAGTGCCTCGTGCCTGATACGGTTTCCGCGGCACCGGCACCAGGGTCGCTTCGAGCATATGAAGCGCGAACCCGTATCGCCCCGGAACCAGTCGTGCCAGCAACCGCGAGAGTCCAAGTCGTCGGGTCACCCGTCCCGCGGCCATCGCAGCGCGCATCAACCATGAGATGCGGAAGACCGCAAGCAGTAGCCGCGCACCGATCGGAAGGGGATGCCGCTCGGTCAGCGTCGCGCGCGTGGCCTCCAGCAGGTGACCGTAGGGAACGCCAGACGGACACGCGGTTTCACAGGCTCGGCAGCCCAGGCACTGGTCCAGGTGCTGGCGCACCGACTCGTCGGACGTCTGCAGCGATCCTTCGAGCAGGGAACGCATCAGCAGCAACCGCCCGCGTGGACTGTCGTTCTCGTCCTCGAGGACGACGTACGTGGGGCATGCCTGCAGGCAGAACCCACAGTGCACACATGCATCGAGCCCCGCACGCGCGTGAGCCAGCGGCGTATCCGGGAGGGCGCAATGTTCGGGTGCGCCATGCAACGTGCGGGGATTGCCCGCCGCGGTCATGGCATCATCCCCATGATCCCGGGATTGAGAACCCCATCGGGATCAAACCGCCGCCGCAACATCCCGTGCAGCGTGTCATGCGCGCGTGGCCTCACGAATTGCCAGGCGCCAGCCGGCAGTTTTTCCAGGACCACCGAACCGGGAAACGCCTGCACAGTTTTCATCACCTGCGGAATGTCGTGCAGGCTGCGCGCGCTCACGCGAACGACGCCTCGCATTGCGCTGCCCGAGACGCCAGCATCGCCGAGACGTTGTGCGGCCGCATCGGCGGCGACCCAGGTATCACCAAATGCGGACGGGAGCGCGGCCCACCGCCAGGACGCGATGCTGCCGGCATCCGCCTGGCGCAACGCGCCCCACACGGCGTCCGCCGCGTCGTCGAAAGGACCGAGCGCGCGCAGCAGATCGAGCTGCCGGGCGACCGACACGTCATTGCCGCCGAGGCGAACGATGAGTGCGGCCGCCTTGGCGACGCCGAGTCGCATGGCAAGACCGGCATTTACGAGCTCCGCGGCGAGCGGAGTAAATGGAAGCGCGCGGAGTTTGACCGCGAGCTCGTTCAGCGCAGCCGCGTCCGCGCGAGGCTGGAGCAGGAGCGTGCGCATGCTCTGTGGACGCGCACGCAGTCGTACAGTGACTTCGGTGACCACGCCCAGGGTGCCCCACGATCCGATGACCAGCCGCGTCAGGTCAAACCCCGCGACATTCTTCACGACACGGCCGCCCGCACGAATGGTGTCTCCCGCACCGCTGACGAACTCGAGCCCAAGGACGACGTCGCGCGGGAGGCCCATCGCATGTGCATGTGGGCCGGGAGTGGCAGTGGTGATGGTCGCGCCGAGGGTGCCGGTGTCCACGCCCCACGGGTCCAGCGGCAGCCACTGCCCGTGCGCTCGCGTCGCTTCATACAACTCCGCGATCGAAGTTCCCGCGCGAGCAGTCAGGGTGAGATCGCCCGGCACGTATTCAATGATCCCTCGACTCTCCGCGACCGACAAGGTGTGAGTGGCGTCGACCGGCCGGCCGGCGTCGAGCCACGACTGACCGGCAACGATGCGCAACCCCTGCCGCCGTGCGCGCGCGTCGCGGATGGTGTCAGCCAGCATGGGCGCGGGCAGCGGGGGCCATTGTCCATTCGCGACAGCTGCGTACCGGCACGACCTTGCCGGGGTTCGAGCGCCGGTCCGGGTCGAACACCGAACGCAGGTCGCACATCGCGGTCAGCGTCGCGGGAGTAAAGAGTTGATCCATGTAGGCGAGCTTGTCGATGCCCACGCCATGCTCTCCGGTGATGCTGCCGCCGACGGAGATACACAGCTGCATGATCTCGCGCATCGCCTCGTGCACGCGGCTCGATTCATCCGCATCGTGCGCGTCGTAGCCGATGTTCGGGTGCAGGTTTCCGTCGCCCGCGTGAAACACGTTGCAGACTTTTACACGATAGCGCGAGGAGATGGCGTGAATGTCTTCCAGGACCGACGGGAGCTTCGTGCGCGGCACCACAGCATCCTGGACCACGAGATGGGGTGAGACTCGTCCCATCGCGCCAAACGCCTTCTTGCGTCCCTGCCACAGCTTCGCGCGTTCGGCATCGTCCTTCGCCACGCGCACGGACCGCGCGCCTGCATCGTTGCACAGCGCGACCACTGCGTTGAGGTCATCTTCGAGTCCGCCTTCGAAGCCATCGAGCTCGATGAGCAGCACGGCGGCGGCGTCCACCGGATATCCAGCCGCATAGATCGATGCCTCGACCGCGCGAATGGTCGCAGAGTCCATCATCTCCAGTGCTGCGGGAAGGATTCCCTGCGCGATGATCGCGGAGACGGCGCGTGCGGCTGCCGGAATCGACGTGAAATCGGCGAGGAGCGTGCGGATTGCCTGGGGATTGCGCTGCAGCTTCACCGTGATGTCCAACGCGACGCCGAAGCATCCCTCCGATCCGACAAACGCACCGAGGAGGTCGTAGCCGTCCTCTTCGCCCGCGGGACTACCGAAGGTGTGGACCTCGCCATCCGGCAACACCGCGCGCACTGCGAGCACATGGTTGAGCGTGACGCCGTACTTGAGGCAATGCGGCCCGCCGGCATTTTCCGCGACATTACCGCCGATGGTGCACGCGGCCTGGCTCGACGGGTCTGGCGCGTAGTGCAGGCCGTGGACGGCGACCTCGCGGCTGAGCACCGTGTTCACGACACCCGGCTCGACGACTGCGAACTGGTTGACGGGATCGACCGACAGGATCCGGCGAAGCCGGTTCAGTCCAAGCAGCACCACGTCATCGGCGAGTGCGCCGCCTGAGAGCCCGGTGCCCGCACCGCGGGGGACGAACGCTGCTTTCTGGCTGGCAAGCTCGCGCACGACCGCGATGACTTCGTCGGCGGATCCGGGAAAGACAGCCAGGGAAGGAACCTTCGTGTATCCGGGGAGCCCATCAGCGCTGTAGGCCAGCAGCTCGCCCTTCCTCACCAGGACCCGGCGTGCTCCTACGATGTCAGAAAGACGCGCGGCGAGGGTCGGTGGTAGGCTCACATCTATATAGTAGCGATACCACAAAGAGTGGCCGCTGCGCTCCGGCGACGACGCTACGGGACCACGAGACGCAGCGCGCCGCGGCCGATCTCGTAATGCAGGGGCGATTCGAGGATGACGACTTCACCGTCCACGGCCACCGTGGAGTGCCGTTGCTCGATGATGCAGTGATCCACCAGGAAACCGTCGAGGTGTGGAGTCCGCGAGGTCGCCCAGCTTCCTCGCGATGCCGCCGCAAACGCGAGAGCCACGAGACGCGCGCGGGTGCGTCCGCGAACGATGAGCACGTGAAGGCCCGAGCGTCCCTCGGCCACGCGACCGCCGAGTTTCGGCAGCTTCAGTTCGCGTTCTCCGACACCAACGAAGACCAGCGGTGTGATGTAATCGCGCTCGATCTTCGAGGTCTCGAACGCGACACGAAAAGGACGCACCCCCCAGAAGGTGCGCAAGACCGCGAGCAACGACGAAATCCTGTATCCCCATCGCGGCTCCATTCGCTCTCGCACCCGGACGAACTTCGCGTACAGGCCAACGGAGCTCGTGTTGAGAAACAGTCGGCCGTTCAGCCAGGCCACGTCGGCGGTGACCACGCGACCGGCCGCGGCAACCGAACACGCCTCGGCGAGGTCGGTCGGAATCGCGTGATCGCGCGCGAAATGGTTGAGCGTTCCACCGGGAACGATGGCCAGTTCGGTTGCCGTACGCGCGACCGCCGCCGCCACGGCAGAAATCGTCCCGTCTCCGCCCGCGGCAACCACGCGGGTTGCTCCCGCTGCCACCGCCGCGCGCACGGCCTGCGTGACCTGGTCAGCGGGGACCTCAAAGACATCGAACGCCCCGTGGCGTCGCAGAGCGGCACGAACTTCATGCGCGCTGCCTGCTGCGGGATTCACGAACGCGGGGATCACAACCGCTGCTAGAGCAGCAAATACGCCACGGTCATGGAAGAAATGCACCGCGGCTGGGAGGTATGCCCCAGCCGCGGTCAGAGGACCATCAGGTCGCCCAGAATCCGCAGAGTGCGCGACCGTCCGGGCTTTCGCGCAGCTTCTCGAAGGCGCGTTCCCGGATCTGCCGGATGCGCTCGCGAGTCACTCCCATGAGTTCCCCGATTCGCTCGAGGGTCATGGCCTCGGAGCCTTCTTCGAGCCCGTAGTAGAGATACAGGATCTTGCGCTCGCGTGGCGTCAGATACTTCTGGAAGACTCGCACGATAAACTCGCGCATGAGCTTGTAGTCGGTCTTCTCCTCGATCTCCTGACCGTCCACGCCAGCGAAACGTTCGCCGAGGGTGGACGCTTCGCGATCGGAGCGATCGACCGGAGCGTCGAGCGACAGCTCGGTCGCTGACATCTGCTTCGCGGCGCGTACCTGGTCGAGTGGCTCCTCCAGGAGGCGGCTCACTTCGTTTTCGGTAGGATCCCGCTTCAGCACCTGCGCAAGGATGGTCTCCGCGCGGGCGAGACGGATCAGCTGCGAGTTCTGGTTGAGCGGAATTCTCACCGAGCGCGTCTGCTCGGCCAGCGCCTTGAGCACTGCCTGCCGCACCCACCAGACCGCGTAGGAGATGAACTTCACCCCCTGGTCGGGATCGAACTTCCGGACTGCCTTCAGGAGTCCTTCGTTCCCGATGGCGACGAGCTCGGAGAGATCGAGTCCGTGCCCCTGGTACTTCTTCACGTATGAAATGACAAAACGGAGATTGGCGGTTACCAGGCGCTCCGCGGCTTGCTCGTCACCTTTCTGGGCTCGTCTCGCCAGTCGTCGTTCTTCGGCAGGATCGTTGATCAGCGGCAGCTTCTGGATGTCCTGCAGGTACTGATCGAACGCGGACGAGGGAGAATTGCGGAAATACCCTCTGGGGGACCGAGTGGCGGTCACTTGCTCCATACAACGCCTCTGCTGACCTCGTGGGTCTGTACGAGGCGAGCCGGGTAGGCTCGCCAACGGGCGAATCCGGGAAGGAGCTACACACTCCGGCCAGCGCCGACCGGGGGGAGGGCAGGATAATGTCGAGTCCCAAGAGCGTCAACGGCGAACACGCGCCATATTGGCCCTGTTATCAGGGGTTTAAGGCGCTATCTGCTGATCTGACAGGGTGTTGCAGGTTACTTCAGACAGACCCTGGCGGACTCGGTGGATCCTTCATCTTGGTCCGGCTGGTGGCGGTTATCACGCCGATGCCGAGCGCGACAATCACACCAACCGCGATCCACATCGCGGGGATGTCCAGCAGGTAGGCCGCCATGGCGAGCCCGACCACCAGGATGACGAAGCCGATGACGTACGTGGTGAATGATGACATTGCGCCCGCGCATGTCGGCAAGGAAAGGGCCAGTCTACGGCCGTGGCGATCCGGCGAGTGATACGGCGGGTTCGCGCGGGACGAGCACCGCGATGCCCTTTCGGCGGCCGAAGATTTTCGCCTCGCGGCAGGTGGGCATCCAGACGTCGACGATGTTGCCCTTGATGAGGCGTCCGGTGTCGTCGATGAGGAAGCGTCCCAGGTAGCGGCGGCCGTCGTACAGCTCCACGTAGCGCGATAGGGGGAACAGCCGCGGGTCGGCGGCCACGATGCCTGCACGAACGTACCGGCCGCGCCGCGTCGTGGTACGGGTCAGGCAGTACGCCGTCATCTCGACAGGCACAGGGTCACCATACCGAGGCGGAGAGTATGACGCGAGATACCAGCGCGTGGACGCGCCCTGCACGACTGCGCCCGGAAGGAGCACGGGACTCTGGACGATGACAGGAGGATGGATAATCGGCGCTGGTTCGGCGCACGCCTGCAGCGAGACGATGACGACGATGGCCAGAACGCATCGGAACGTGGTCATGTCGATAGCACCTCGCGCACGATGTCATCAGGAACAGCGACGCTCCATCCATTGTCGTCGCCGGCCATCTCGCCGATACGACGCGGAAGCGCGTAATGCACCTGCCCCCCGCGCGCCTTCTTGTCGCTCCGTGTGTAGTCGATCAGGTCATCCGGCGAGGGCATGGTCATGAGCACCGGGAGGGACGCCGTGTTGACGGCGCTCTCGATTGCGGTGGCGGTCCCCGGCGCAGCGACGCCCATTCGTTCGGCAATTCGTGCCTCCACCGCCATGCCGATCGCCACCGCTTCGCCATGCAACATCGCGTAATTATCCAGGGCTTCCATGGCGTGACCGATGGTGTGCCCGAAGTTGAGCACCTTCCGCACGCCGCTTTCGCGCTCGTCCCGGGCGACGATGGCTGCCTTGATCTCGATGCTCCGGCGGATGACGTCCTCGAGCTCTTCGACGCGCCCGCCTCCTTGCACGACCGATCGCGCCGCCGCGACGGCCTTCTCGAAGTATTTCGCATCCGCGATGACGCCGTGCTTGAGGATCTCGGCAAACCCCGCGCGGATATGGCGCGGTTCAACCGTGGCCAGCGTACGCAGATCAATGACGACTGCCGCCGGCTGGTGAAATGCACCAACCAGGTTTTTTCCCTTTGGCGTGTCTACGCCGGTCTTGCCGCCGATGCTCGCGTCCACCATGGCCAGCAGTGTGGTGGGAACCTGGATGAAGGGGACGCCCCGCATGTACGTCGCGGCGACGAAGCCAGCGAGGTCGCCGACAACGCCGCCGCCGAGGGCGACCACGGTAGTGTCACGGCCCAAGCCCTCAGCGAGCAGGCTATCGGTGAGGGACGACCATGTTTCTCTCGTCTTTACCTGTTCGCCGGATGGGATTGCAATGACCGGAGCGGGAGCACCCGACCCGCCGAGTGCCCGGGACAGTGAATTCGCGTAATGCGGAGCGACATTGCTGTCCGTGATGATGACCGCCTGGTTGCCAGGCGTGACGGACCGGAAAATGTCGCCGACGATACCGAGGGTGCCGGCGCCAATCTCGAGCCGATAGGGCAGTGCGGGGATCGCTACCACGTCACCTCACCGGCACCGGCCCGACGGTTCGCAACACGCGCCAGCGTGAACAGGAGATCCGACAACCGGTTCAGGTACACGATCACGATCGCCGGGATTTCCTCCTCGAGGCTGATGACCCGACGCTCTGCCCGGCGGCACACCGTGCGCGCCACGTGCAGCGCCGCCGCTTTGGGGGTGCCACCCGGAATGATGAATGACTTGAGCGGCTCCAGCTCCAGGTCGCCCTCGTCGATCGCGCGCTCGAGTTCCGCGATGCGTCGGTCGTCGATGCTCGCCTTCTCCAGGTGCTTCTTCATCTTTTCCCGGTCAGGCGTCGCAAGCAGGGCACCGATGGAAAAGAGGTCGCGCTGCAGCGGCACCAGGACCTCGTCGATACGCGGCATCATCTCGATGGCGCGTGCGAGTCCGATCGCGGCGTTCAGCTCGTCGACGTCCCCGTACGCTTCGACGCGCGGATGCGACTTCGGAACGCGGCCGCCACCGAACAGCGCGGTATCGCCGGCATCGCCGGTCCTCGTGTAGATCTTCATCATCGAAACAACATGTGCGACAGCGCCGGCCGGCGTCAGCCGAACAGTCGCTGGAGGATGGACTTGCTCGCGCGCGGATTGAGGGCGCCCTTCAGGTTGCCGAAGCTCGTCTCCTCGACCGTCTTCGTGCGCGGCTGATACGACGCAGGGAAGAGGACCGACAGGTGCGCCTGCATCCGGTCGGGCGACGCAAATTCGCCCTGTTCCGCGACCCACGCGTCGAGCGAGGACGCAAGCTGCGCGGCGGTTGCCCGGCGCGACGGGCTGCGGTGCAGCGCCATCAGCAGGATGTCCTCGAGTCCCTTGTCCAGGTCCGTGATCCGCGCCCGGAGGTTGGGCAACGGCTGGACCGCGACCTCATCCACCAGTAGCGAGGTCTCTTCCTCGCGGAACAACGGGGACAGCGCCAGCAGCTCGTACAGCACGACGCCAAGCGAGAATACGTCGCTCTTCCCATCGACCGCCGTGCCGAGGACCTGCTCGGGGCTCATGTAATGCTTCTTCCCGATACGCATTCGCTGGTCGCCGGCCGGATCGAACGACGTGCGCGCTTTCGCGATACCGAAGTCGGCGAGCTTGATGTGGCCATCCCACGTGATCATCACGTTCCCCGGGGACACATCGCGATGCACGATGTCCAGCCGCTGACCGGCGGGACTCACGAAATTGTGCGCGAAGTCGAGCGCGCGAGCGACACGACTGCAGATGTACGCAGCGAGCGTGGAGGGGATCGGCGTACCCATGTCGTAATGCCGGTCGATCACGTTTCGCAGCGTCGGGCCCTGGATGTACTCCATGGCGATGAAGTACTCCCCGCTGACTTCGCCCAGCTGGTAGATCTGCACGACATTGCCGTGCATCAGGTTGGCCGAGAGCTTGGCTTCGTCGATGAAGAGGCGGAGGAACTCCATCCGCTTGGCGTAGTGCGGATGAATGACCTTGAGCGCAATACGCTTGGTGAACCCCTCAGGACCCAGCTGCTCCGCCTCGTACACCGTCGCCATGCCGCCTTCGGCGACCTTGTTGACGAGTCGGAAGGCACCCTTGTATTCGACCGTATTGTTGTTGTCCATCTCGAAGGGGACTGGGGACTATTTTCCCACGGATGATTCACGACATCCGCGACATCACGATCATCGGCGCGGGGCCGACCGGGCTGTTCGGGCTCTTCTACGCAGGGATGCGCCAGGTATCCGCGCAGGTGGTGGACGCGCTCCCCGAGGCTGGGGGCCAGCTCGCCGCGTTGTATCCGGAAAAGTTCATCTTCGACGTCGCTGGTTTTCCGCAGATTCTGGCCAGAGATCTCGTCAAGGCACTCGTCGAACAGAACGCGCGCTTCAACGGAAAGCTGCATCTCGGCCAGCGTGTTACCGGCCTCGAGAATGACGGCGATCACTTCATTCTCGTCACGGAAACCGACCGATTTCCCACCCGATCGCTGATCATTGCCGCTGGAATCGGGGCTTTCTCTCCCCGAAGGCTTCCCCAGGCCTGTGCGGAGCCCTGGTATGGTCGCGGGATCTACGATGTGGTTACGGATCCGGAACGCTTTCGGGGACAGCGCGTTGTGATCATCGGCGGTGGAGACACCGCCTTCGATTGGGGGGTCCAGCTGTTGCCCCGCGCTTCACACGTCACAATTGTGCATCGAAGCGATCGTTTTCGTGCCCACGATGCGACAGTCAACGAGTTCAAGGCTGCGGTCGGCGCGGGACGGGCGGAGCTGATGACCTTCCATGAGCTCAATGACGTGATTTGCAGGACCGGGAACGAGCGCTTCTCGCATCTCCTGTTGCGCGATGTGAAGGCAAAGACCACCCGTGAAGTGGAAGCGGAGGTCGTCCTCCCGATGCTCGGCTTCGTGAGCGACATGGGCGCCATCGCGGACTGGGGGCTGAATCTCGTGAAGGACGAGATCGTGGTGAACAGCCAGATGGAAACGGGACGCCCGGGGATCTATGCGGCCGGTGACATCACCACGTACCCGGGGAAGCTGAAACTGATCGCGCTTGGCTTCAGTGAGGCCGCGATTGCGGTGAACCAGGCGGTACACTGGATCTATCCCGACAAGAAAGTCGCGCCGGGACACAGCTCGAACATGGCCGTGTTCGGCCAGAAGGACGATTAGTCCTCCGTAAGCAGGTACAGGCGGTTGTCGTCAACCTTGTAGAGCATCGGGGCGACGAGAAGTCCCGGATACCGCCTGCGCAGGCGCTTGGCTTCGCTGCGCGTGAAGTCGATTTCACTTCCGATTTCGAAGAGCGGAGCGAAGTGGAAGAAGTGATCCTCGGCTTGCTGCCGGTCCCATCCCGCGATCTTTACCAGGCCGTCGATGAAGATCTGCGAGCGCGACATGAGGTTCACCATGCCGCAGTTGTTGTGACCGATGATGGCGATTGCGCGCACACCCCCCACGGCAATCGCGTATGACACCTTGAACTCACTCGGCCGCAGGTTGGCGCCGCCGGCGCGGAGGATGAACGAGAAGTTGTCGGGAATGCGAAGGTGCTTGCGGTTGTCCATGCACATGCCGATGAGCAACCGCGGCGCTTCCACCGGGATGAGTTCCCGGCCGAGGTTGTGATACTGCAACAGTTCCTCGAGCGGGCTGCCGCGCAGATGCGGCGGAATGTCCTTCTCGCTTTCGACCGGCCGAAGTTCATTGCTCACGCGTTGCGCTCCCTGCTTGCGACGTCGGAGTAGCCGGCGGGATATCGCGCCTGCAGTTTGCCGACATTTGCCGCCGCGATCTCGTCGAGCGAGAAGCCGGCGGAGTGCGCCGTCATCGCGAGACACCAGAGCGCGTCCCCCAGCTCCAGCTTCAATTGCTCGCGATCGAGGTCGCGCGATTGGAAGGCATGCTTTCGCACGATGCCGAGAATTTCGCCAGCTTCCTCGGCCAGCCCAGCCACCGCGTCGAGCAGTTGCTCCGGGTTAGCGAGGCGCGGATTGAGTGTACGTGTGGCCGCTGTCTGGTACTCGTCCAGTGTCATTGAGGGAAGGTATTCGCTCAACCGACGAAGGGAACATCCACGGCGTCGCGATCAGCTGTACGCGACGCGCGGGTCGGTCTTCGCGTATGCAATGTCCGCCAGCAGGTTCACGATCACGAATACGCCTGAGAGGAATAGCACTGCACCCTGAATGGCCGGAAGGTCGCGACGCGCAATCGCATTCACCACATACCGTCCGAGGCCGGGCCAGGAAAAGACGGTTTCAGTCAGGATGCTGCCGGTGAGATACGCGCCGAAATCGAGCCCCAGCACCGTGATGATCGGGATCATGGCGTTGCGCAACGCGTGGCGCATGGTGACGCCACGCTCGGACAATCCCTTCGCGCGCGCAGTGCGCACATAGTCCGCGCTCAGCGAATCCAGCATCGCCGAGCGGGTAACACGGGCGAGGAACGCGATGGAACGCATCCCGAGTGCGATGGCAGGCAGGATCAGGAATTTCCAGCTGCCATACCCGGAAGGCGGGAGCCATTGCAACGTCACCGCAAACAGGAGAATGAGCAGCAACCCCACCCAATACACGGGAAAGGAAATGCCGAGGTAGGCGATGCCGAGCGCGAGGCGATCCACCCAGCCGCCGGGATTCCGCGCACTCAGGATGCCGAGGGTGATGCCGGTGAAGGCGGCGATCAGCATCGCCGCGAGGGCCAACTGCAATGTCTTCGGAAACCGCTCGCGGATGTCGCGCGCGATTGGTCGGTTCGTGATGTACGAACGCCCGAGGTCTCCCTTGACGATGTTCCCGACGTAATGACCAAAGCGAACGTACAGCGGATCGTCGAGCTTCAGTTCCGCGCGCAACCGCGCGATGGTGGTCGAGTCCGCCCGTTCGCCGATCATCGCGGTTACGGGGTCACCCGGTGCCACATACAGCAGCAGGAAGGCGACGACCAGCACGCCGAACAGCGTCGGGATCGCGAGCAGCAGGCGGCGAAGGATGAAGCGGCTCATGGCGTGGGTCCTTTTTTCATCGACACGTCCAGCCAGCGCTGGCCGCTGAAGATCACCGGCGGCTCGAAGCCCTCGAGCCAGGGCTGCACGGCATACAAGTCGTTGTAGAAGTGCAGGAACATCATGGGTGCCTGCGCGAATGCGATGGCATCGGCCTGCTTGTACAACTCATTGCGTTTAGCTTCGTCCGGCTCCCGCCGCGCCTGGGTCACAATCCGGTCGAAGTCGGGGTTGGCGAAGAATGAGACGTTGCCCCCAACGCCCTTGTTCGCGCTGTGGAGCAATGGATACAGGAAATTCTCGGCGTCCGGGTAGTCGGCGTACCAGTCCTTGAGGATCATGTCCGTCTGGCCGTTACGCGCAGCCTCGCGAGCCGCCGCCGACTCCCGCTGTACGATCTTCGTGCGAATGTTGGCCTCGTTGAGGTACGCCTGAATGGTCTCAGCGATCCGGCCATACACGGGATTCGATCCGACCCAGAGCTCGATGTCGATGCCGTTGGGAAATCCTGCTTCCGCGAGTAGCTGCTTCGCGCGGGCGAGGTCGAACGGGTACGGTGCGCGCGTGGTATCCGCACCGGCGAGCGACGGAGGAATCACCCCCGCGGCGAGACGCCCGCGGTTTGCCACCAGGCGCTTCAGGATCAGGCCGCGGTCCACCGCAAAGTTGATCGCATGGCGGACCCTCACGTCCCGGAGCGGTCCGCGATTCACGTTGATTCCGACATATACGAGCTGGAGCGCGGACGCGGACTTGAGCATGTCCTTGCGCGACTCGTCTTCCTCCCACACCTGCGTCTCGCCCTCGGGAACGCGAAGGATGTCGACGCCGCCGCTCTCGAATTCCGCGACCGCCGTGCTGGGCTCGCTGATGATGCGGGCACGCAGGGAATCGGCCTTCGGCGCACCGCCCCAGTAGTTGTCATTACGCGCGAACAACAGGTAATCGTCGTGCTTCCATTCGACGAGCTTCCAGGGCCCCGTACCCACCGGCTTTTCCGCGTTCAGGTTTGGTGGAACCACTGCCGCGACCGGCATGGCCAGGAGCTTCGGGAAAATTCCCAGGGGTTCTTCCAGCTGGACCACCACCGTGCTGTCATTTGGTGCGCTGAGCCCGGTGACTGAGCGCGCCTTCCCGTCCGCGAAATCCCGGGCGCCGCGAATGGGCTGAAGTGGTTCCGCCCGCCCTCCCTTCGTCGCCGGATCAAGGGCACGCTGCCAGCTGCTGACCACATGCTGTGCAGTCAGTGGCGTCCCGTCGGTGAAGGTGACGCCGCGACGCAGGTGGAAAGTGTAGCGGGATCCGTCGGCGCTGACGTCCCACCGCTCGGCGAGTCCGGGAATGACGCGCGCGTCGGGGGTGAAAACGGTGAGTCCGTCGAAGATGTAGGAGACCGCACGGCCCGTCGGAACGTCGGTGGACAGCGCGGGATCGAGGGACCGTGGGTCGTAGTTGTCGCGCGAATCGATGATCGTGCGCCGATCTGTGGACGTGCCCGGTCCACCGCACGACGCCAGCAGAACTCCGAGGAAAATCAGGGAAACGCGCATCGTAAATGGCTCCACATCGCCGTTGACACTCGCCGAAGCGAGAGAGAGCTTACCCGAGGCTGTAGTGACGCGTCAATTGTATGTCGTAAGCCAACTTAGGTCGCGTCCGGACCCTTCATGGGCATCTGCCCACCGACACAGCCGTCCTGTCTCCGCACCCACAATGCCATCGTCCGATAAATCGCCGCCGCGTCCCCGCGACGAGCGCGCTTCGTATTCCTACCGGCGAAAGCTTGGGGTGTCTGAGCTCCTGCCCGCAATCGGGATGGCGATTGGTGCCGGTTTCCTCGCGTACTACGTCACGCGCATCCTCCTGGAGCGCACGCCGCTGACGCTGGATCGCACCATGGATTCACGCCGCGCCCGCGTCGCGCGGGGGCCTCGTGCCACACGCCCAGCGCGGGAACTCGACAGGACATGACGTGGTGGGGAGCGTTTCGCGCGGCTACGATCGCGCTGGTTGCGATTGCGGCGGGTGCGATGACGCCGGCGCTCCTGGAGGCGCAGGACCTGAGCTGCGAGCGCGGAGACATGGAGGTCCGGGATCTGGATTTCCGCGGCAACAGCGCGCTGGATGACGATGACCTCGCGCTGCGCATCGCCATCACTCCGTCATCCCGGGCGCGCCGGCTGTTCCACCTCCCGATCGGCGAAAAGCGGTGCCTCGACCGCCGCGAGCTCGCGAATGACATCGCGCGACTGAAGGAGTACTACCGGCAGCGCGGGTTCTACTCCACGCAGGTGGATACCGCCGTCCAGAACATCTCGAACGACGCGGTGCGCGTCACGTTCCTGATCGACGAGGGGCGCCCAACACTGCTTCGCACCTACAACGTCACCGGTCTCGATACCGTCGCCGAAGGCTCGGACATCATCCGCCGGTTGCGACTCCGTGTGGGCGAGCCATTCGATCTGCGCCTTTTTGCCGCGGACATCGACAGCATCGTCTCCCGCCTGCGGAACGCCGGGTACTATCGCGCGAGCCAGATCCAGGGGCACGACCTCGATACCACCGCCACGGGATATGCGGACGCGTTCATCACCGTGCTGCCAGGCAAGCGGGCGCGATTTGGATCGCCGCGTTTTTCGATCGAGCCTGCTCCGGGCCGGGGGGTGCAGATCGATTCGTCCGTCGTGCGTCGTGTGCTTGGCATCGTACCTGGCACCATGTACAGCGACCGCGCCATCGTGGAAGCACAGCGCAACCTGTTCCAGCTCGGCACCTATCGGCATGTGGAGGTAGCGCCACTCCCGGAAAGCGAACAGGACGAAGGCGACACGGTGGTGGTGCTCGCTGTCCGGCTGACCGAGGATTACATGAAGCAGCTGGACTCCGAGATAGGCTGGGCGACGCTGGACTGTGTGCGTGCACGACTGCAGTACACGGATCGCAATCTCTTTGGTACGGCTCGCCGTCTCGAGATCTCCGCGCAGGCCACGAAGATCGGCTATGGCGCTCCGCTCGCGTCGGACTGGTCGCGAAATGTCTGCACGCTTGGTAACTCCACGCCTCTCAAGCTGGACGACGAGGTCCTCGGCCAGCTCCTCAACTACTACCTGGGCTTTGCGCTGCGTCAGCCGCGTCTGCTCGGAACGCGGTGGGTGCCCACCCTGTCGCTGTATAGCGAACGACGGCGCGAGTATCGCGCGTTTCTGCGGACGACATACGTCGGCTCCGACTTTTCAGCGATGCGCGACGTCGGGGATCGGATGCCGCTGCGACTCGGCTACACGTTCGAGTACGGCAAGACCGAGGCATCTGACGCCGCCTACTGCGCGTTGTTCAATCGCTGCGATCCAACATCGCGTGAGAACCTGAAGCAGGCGCTTCCACTGGGCGTGGCGAGCGCGACATTCTCGCGCTCTCGTCTCGACGATCCGCTCAATCCACGTCGTGGGACGTTCGTCCGCTGGCAGGCCAGGACCTCAGCGTCGCCGCTGCTTGGGACGTCGGAAAGCCTGTTTTTCAATAAGGGCACCGGTGATTTGACGTGGTATGCACCCGTCAATTCGCGGAGTGTCGCGATGATTCGCCTGCGAGGCGGCGTTGTGCTTGGCCGGCGGCTCGACTTCTCGGACGCGAACCTGTTCATCCCTCCGCAGGAACGACTTTATGCCGGCGGCCCGACGAGCGTGCGCGGCTTCCAGCAGAACGAACTCGGCGCGGCGGTGTACATAGCGCGAGCCAACGAAGTGACCGAGCAGATCGACTCGTCTGGCCCTGAACGGATCTACCACTTTGAGGCAGACCCGGACGACGCGGGGAACATCAACCCCGAGCGCGCCGTGCCCCTGGGTGGGAGCGCGTTGTTCGTCGCCAACGTCGAGTATCGCCTGCGCGATCCGTTCTTCCTCCCGGATCTGCTGCAATACACGTTTTTTCTCGATGGTGGCGACGTGGGCGTTGGCAAACTCAGCCGGATCAAGTGGACGCCGGGCTTCGGACTGCGGGCGCTCACGCCCGTCGGGCCGGTGCAGGTGAACGTCGGATACAACGGGTACCGCCGGGAACCCGGGGAGCTGTACCACAACCCTGACGTCAATTCGCTCGCCTGTGCCACTCCCGGTAACCAGCAGCGCTATCGACGGAATGCAGCGCAGCAGCTCGAACTGATTCCACCAGACCGCGGTTGTCCGGATTTCTCACCGCCCCGGCGGAAGTACTGGTACCAGCGCCTGACGTTCACGTTCTCGATCGGGCCGGATTTCTAGCATGCGGCGCCGGCATCTCGTTCTCCTTGTCAGCGCGGCAACGCTGCTCACACTCGTCATCATCGCGGTGGCGATCGTCGGGCTCGGCGTAGGCACCGATGCCGGCAAGAACCAGATCCGCGCGCTGATCCAGCAGCAGGTGAGCAGTCAGGTGAAGGGCGACATCCACATCGGCCGCATCCGGGGCACGCTCCTCACCGGCTTCAGCATCGACTCGTTCGCCATCCGCGACGAGCAGGACAGCCTGCTCGTGAGCACGGGCCGTATCACGGCGAACTACGATCCACGCGATCTCATGGACCGACGGCTGTACCTGCGCAATGTCGTCGTGGAGAACCCGGTCATCCGCCTGCGGCAGTACGAGAACGGCGACTGGAACTACCAGCAGATCTTCGAGACCGGTGCGCCATCCACACCTGGGGTGCCCGGGCGTGGGTATGGCGACTACGTCATGCTCCAGAACGTCCGGGTCAAGAACGGCACCTTTCTCCTGATCCGTCCGTGGGAACCGGACGATTCCCTGCGGGGCGCAAAGCGCGACAGCGCCATTCGGGTCAATCTTGCGAACCGGAATCGGGAGATCCGCCGAACGGCCGACGGCTTCACGCATACGTACCGGTGGTCCCAGGCGAATGCCGTGCTGCCGTATGCGCGACTGGCGCACCCCGACACGGCCGGGCAGTTCTTCGCCATCAACTCGTTTAGCGTCGAAGAGAAGGAACCGCCCTTTTCGTTCCGCAATGCACATGGCACGGTGCGCAAGCTGGGTGACTCGGTATTCGTCGACATCGGGAAGTTCGACTTGCCCGCGTCGACCGGAAGTGCGGCCGGCAAGATCTGGTGGGGCAGCGGCCTGCCAATTCGAGTGGACGTGCGCGTCGTTGGCGACAGCGTTTCGCTGCGGGACGTTGCGTGGGTGTATCCCACGCTCCCGCGCGACGGGGGCGGTCGCACGAAGCTGCACATCCGGAACAACCGCGAGAACTTCTATGCATTCGAGTACGCGCTGACCGAACTCGATGTGCGCAGTGAAAAGTCGCATGTCACCGGCTCGATGACGTTCGTCGTCGGCAACCCCGTGCTCGAAGTGCGCAACGTCGATCTGCGTGGATCGCCGGTGAACTTCGACCTGTTGCGAACGTTCGCGGGCGAGCCGTTCCCCGTGGACTGGCAGGGGGACCTCATCGGGTACGCCAGGGGGCCGGGAGGGCCGCTCACGAATTTCGTCGTCACCGATGCCGAGGTCGCCTGGCGCGACACGCATGTACCTGGAGCGATCTCGCGGTTCAGTGGCCGCGGAGAGCTGGACATTCTCGACCCGGAATTCACCGCCTTCCACGGCTTTGAGGTGGATGTCGCCTCGCTCGATCTGCGCTCGATCCAGTATCTCTTTCCCGAGTTTCCCCGGCTTGGCGGCACTGTCGCTGGACTCGCGACCCTCGATTCGGTCTGGCTCGACGTCCGTTTTCGCAACGCGAACGTCACGCACCGCAATGGTCCTGGTGATCCGACGCGCGTGACGGGCACTGGTCGGGTGACGTGGAGCGAAGAGTTCATGACGTACGACGTAACCGTCAACGCCGAGCCGCTGTCGCTCGACATGATGTCGCGCGCGTACCCGCTCGGGCTCACCGGAATGATGAGTGGGCCGATTCAGGCAAAAGGGACGACGGAAAATCTGCAGCTCACTGCGCAGCTCGAGGGACCTGCGGGACGCATCTCCTACACGGGCACCGTCGACGCGTATCCCCTCAGCGTAGCCGCGCGCGGCAGCGGACGTGTGGATGGCCTCGACTTGTCACGACTAGTGGCCGGCCCGCGCATTCCTGCCGGCTCCATGACTGGGACATATCAACTGGACGTCCGGGGCGACACGAATGATCTCGGGACGTTGCGCGGGACCGCATCGGCGCTGGTCGAGCGTTCGGAATTCGACGGCGTGCGCATCTACCCGTCGCGCATGCGCGCACGCTTTGCGGATGGCCGGATGTACCTCGACACCGTGCGCATCGAGAGCACGGCGGCACGCGTCGACGCGAGTGGCGCACTGGGACTGACGTCTCGGGTCCGCGATTCCCTGCAGTACCTCGTGAGCGTGGATTCGCTTGGCGGTCTGCGTCGGTACATCGAGCGCTTCGCGAGCGCACGTGCCGACGGCGCACCCGCCGATTCCATCTCCGGATCGCTTACCATCAGTGGTGTGGCGCGTGGGTCGCTGCAATCCATCGCGGTGGCCGGCCGGATTTCCGGTAGCGACCTGTTCGTCCGCCGGGAGGCGGGGCGCGAGATCATCGGCAGCTTCGACATCGCGGACCTGCAGGGCGATCCGACCGGCACGGTCGCGCTGCGTTTCGATCGCCTGAACTTTGGCGGCATCCTCATCGACAGCCTCGGCGCTGCGCTGAACTTCGCGTCCGCCGACGCGGCGTCGTTCAGCATTGGCGCGAATGCGGTCAACGGCGTCTCGCTCGCGGTGGGCGGCAACATGCGCGTGTCTGACTCCGTCACATCGGTCGTGCTGGGGCAGGTCAACCTCGCGACGGACAGCAGTCGATGGACACTGGCGGGACAGAGCAGCATCCTGGCGAGTGCCAGCGGCTTTTCGGTGGACTCGCTGGTGCTGGCCAACGGCGCGGGAGGCAGGGTCTCCTTCGAGGGTGTCGTGCCGAAGAATGGCAACGCGAGGCTGTTCGTCCGCGCCGACAGCGTGCCATTGAGGGACGTGGGGCGCATCGGCCAGTTCCGCCGGCCCATCGCCGGATGGGCCACCGTCACCGCACAGGGAGCCGGGAGCAGCAGCAGGCCTGTGATGAACGTCCAGGCGCAGCTCCGGCGCGTGCAGTGGGGTGGACTCGCCGTCGAGCGGGTGACGGCGAATGGCGACTATGCCAACAACCGCGCAACGGTCGGCGTCGACCTGGCGCGCGGCGGCAGGACTGTGGTCGTTGCGCGGGGATCGCTGCCGGTGGAGCTGCAGTACTTCGGCGCGCGCCTGCTCCAGGATTCCCTGCGCGCGACCGTTCGAACCGACAGTGCCAGCTTCGATGTCATCGAGGCCTTCGTCCCAGGTCTCTCGAACGCGACAGGACGCATGGTCGCGAACCTGGACATCGGCGGCAGCTGGGAGCATCCGGATGTTACCGGTGCGTTCCGCGTCGAGAATGGTGACGTCGTCGTGGATTCGCTCGGCGTTCGCCTGCGCGGCGTGTTCGTGGACATGCAGATGTTCGGGCATGCGGACAGCCTGGCCATCCGTCGCTTCGTCGCGTGGAGCGGCAACAGCGCAGTAGATTCCATGTCGCTGAACGGCTACGTCGCGTACCGGGACCTCAGCAATCCCTATCTCGACCTTCGGCTGAACGCGCGTGGCTTCCACGCGCTCGACCGCCGAGCCCTCGCGCGACTCGAAGTCAGCACAGAGGCGGGCGGGCTGCGACTCGCCGGCCAGCTGCGTGGCGCGAGCCTGCGCGGTGGCATCGTGGTCGACCGCGGCACCGTCTACTTGCCGGATCCGGACATTCGCGGCAAGCAGGTGGTGGACTTCACTTCCACCATTCGCGACAGCACCTCGGCGACCGGTCGGGCGCCAACGCTGACCAACCGCCTGCTGGAGTCGATCATCATCGATGGCGTTCGCGTGGTGCTTGGCGACGACGTCTGGCTCCGCTCGCGCGAAGCCAACATCAAGCTGGGCGGGACACTCAACGTCCAGCGACGGCAGCGCCGGACCTATTCCGTGGCACTCGGCACCCTCATCGACACGGATTCGACGATGGTGCCCGCTCTGGATGGGGAGCTCCGGGCGGAGCGTGGGACATACACGCTGGGTCTCGGCCTGGTGCAGCGCGAGTTCCAGGTGGAAGGCGGGACCATCACCTTCTTCGGAGCGGCTGAGCTGGCGCCGGAACTGAACATCAGCGCGCTGCACACGGTGCGGACGGTGAATGCGGACGACATCCGCATCCGCGTTCGACTCACCGGGCCGCTATATCCCAACCCCATCGTGCAACTCGAGAGCGCCGAACAGTTCGCGCTCTCGCAGTCCGACCTGGTGAGCTACCTGATTTTCGGCCAGCCGACATTCCAGCTGGGCGAGCGGAATCACAGCTATGCCGCCCTCGCGGTGGCGACGCTGTCACCGTCGCTGCAGACCGTCGCCGCTGCCCAGCTGCGGGACTGGGTTGGATCGGCGGCAGACTTCATCACGATCCGTCCTGGCGTCACGGACGCGACGCATGCGCGTGAGGGGGCGGGCGGGGCGGATGCGCTCGAGGGTGTACGGGACGTGTTCTGGAACTCGCGCTTCGGATATGAGCAGCAGTTGAGCAACAACCTGTTCGTGAGCGTCACGGCTGGCGTGTGCCAGTTCCGCGAGAACAACAACAACTCGGGGGCGGATGCCGACTTGTTGCTCCAGGGGCTGAGCGGGAAGCTCGAGTACCGTATCTCACGTGACGCATCCATCAAGGCGGGCAAGGAGCCCAGCAACTCCATCTGCAGGCCCAGCAGCGCGGGGCGCGTGGTCGAGACGCCCTCGCAATGGGGCCTATCGCTGTTCAAGACCTGGCGCTTCTAGATTCCCCGCATGGCCCAACTGCAGGAACGCGACGCCATGATATGCCGCTCCTGCGGCAACGAAGAGCGCGCGTCCGAGGGATATCCGTGTTCCAATTGCGGCACCTTCATCTGCGTCATGTGCAACTTGCGTGGGATCATCTACTGCAAGGACTGCCGGGACGCTGCGGCGGAGGAAAATTCCGGCGCATCGGATCAGTCGTGACGCCATTTCGCGCCGCTGAGTCGGGCACGACCAGCGATCGTCACGCGTGACAGCACCAGATCTCACCCGCGTCGGCATCGCGATTGGCCACGCGACCGACCTTCAGGGCGGGACGGGTTGCACTGTCGTGCGCCCCATCCGCGGCGCGATGCGCGGCGCGGCGTGTGTATTTGGCCGGGCGACCGGCACTCGGGAGATTGAGGCGCTTTCGCCCACGCACCACTCCGGTCGGGTTGACGCCATCCTGCTCACCGGAGGATCCGCGTACGGTCTGGACGCCGCGGCCGGTGTCATGCGCTGGATGGAGGAGCGCCGGCGCGGATTCGAGGTGCCCGGGGGTGTCGTTCCCATCGTGCCCGGAGCGGTGATCTTCGACCTGCCATACGGTTCTTTCACGGCGCGTCCCACGCCGGACATGGCCTATGCCGCGTG
>DASPMP010000186.1:0-4645 GCA_035626995.1 Gemmatimonadaceae bacterium | reverse complement strand
ACCTGCGTGCTGTTCGGCGACGGCGCGGGCGCTGCGATTCTCAAGCGCTCGAAGCAGCATAAGGGCATCCTGTCCAGCTACGTGCGGAGTGACGGCACCCTCGGCGACTTGTTGTGCCGGCCCGCCGGTGGTGCGAATACGCCATTCAGCGCCGCAGTGCTCGACGCGCGCACGCAGTATATCCGCATGAACGGACGCGAAGTGTTCAAGCATGCGGTTCGTTCAATGTCGGACGCCGCCACACGCGCGCTCGACGGTGCCAAGGTGACTGGCGCGGACATCGACGTCATGATCCCGCACCAGGCAAACATCCGCATCATCGAGGCGACGGCCAAGCACGCGAACATCCCGATGGAAAAGGTCTACGTCAATGTGGACCGGTACGGCAATACCTCCGCGGCATCCATCCCGATCGCCCTGGATGAAGCGCTGGAAACCGGACGGATTCGCGAAGGCTCCATCGTGCTCCTCGTCGCCTTTGGCGCCGGGTTCACGTGGGGTGCGATGGTCGTCCGCTTCTGATCGCGTTGGTTCGCTGAAACGCTCAAACGCTTAAACCCTCAAACGGTCTTTCGTGGACGTCGTTCTGCTGTTTCCCGGCCAAGGTTCGCAGAAGCCCGGAATGGGGAAGGATCTCCACGACGCCTTCCCGGAGGCGCGTGCGGTGTTTGAGGAAGCCGACGCCGCACTCGGCGCGCCCTTATCCACGCTGTGCTTCGACGGACCAGCGGAGGAGTTGACCCTCACACACAATGCGCAGCCTGCGCTCCTTGCGCATGGCGCCGCCGTCTGGGCAACCGTGCGCACCCGGCTGCTGCCGCACACGCGTGCCGCCGCGGGACACTCGCTGGGAGAGTTCACCGCGTATCACGCCGCCGGAACCCTTGGGCTCGCGGATGCACTGAGGCTCGTGCGTCGGCGGGGTGAGCTCATGTACGAGAGCGGCGTCCGCCGGCCGGGAGCCATGGCGGCGCTGCTCGGCGACCTGCAGGAGCCGGTCGAATCCATTTGCGCGCGTGCCACGGCAGAGGCCGGACTGGTATCACCGGCCAACTACAATTGCCCCGGCCAGATCGTGATCAGCGGCGAGGAATCCGGCGTGGAACGCGCCATGGTCCTCGCGAAGGAAGCGGGCGCCAAGCGTGCGATGCGCCTCAATGTGAGTGGTGCATTCCATTCCGCGCTCATGGAGCCCGCGCTCGAAGGCCTGACCGATGCCGTCAATGCCGCGCCGTTCAGCAATCCACGATTCCCCGTGTTCGCCAACGTGAACGCGGAAGCCGTCACCCTCGCGGATCGTGCGCGACAGCTCCTGTTGCAGCAGCTTACGCGTCCCGTGCGCTGGACCGACGAAGTCCAGGCGCTGGCGAAGCAGCACACGGATGCCACCTTCGTGGAGATGGGGCCAGGCAGCGTGCTCTCGGGACTCGTGAAGAAGATCGTGCCCGGCGCGCGCACCATGACCTGCGGCACGGTGACGGAAGTGAACCAGCTCCTGGAGCTTGCCGCCTGATGTACATCGACCTGTCGGGACGCACCGCCATCGTGACCGGAAGTACCCGCGGGATTGGCCGCGGCATCGCTCAGGTCTTGTCCGATGCGGGGGCCAATGTTGCGATCGTGGGACGTGATCCTTCAACGGCAGACGTCGTCGCCGGGACCATGCGCAGCGCGAAGGGCTTTGGCTGCGACATCACGAACTCCGAAGCCGTCACGGCGCTCATCGGTGACGTCGAAAAGTCCTTCGGCGCCGTTGATATACTCGTGAACAATGCGGGGATCACCCGCGACAACCTGCTCATGCGATTGAAGGACGACGACTGGGATGCGGTGCTCGCGGCCAATCTCAGGGCGGCGTTCGTTGCGACACGCGCCGCCACGCGCGGCATGATGAAGCGCCGCTGGGGGCGGGTGATCAACATCGCCAGCGTGGTTGGGCTCATCGGCAACAAGGGGCAGGCGAACTACGCCGCGAGCAAGGCTGGCCTGATCGGTTTTACGAAGTCCGTCGCGAAGGAACTGGCCTCGAGAAACATCCTGTCAAATGTGGTCGCGCCCGGTTTCATCGAGACCGACATGACCGCGGCGATGACCCCCGAGGCACGTGAGGCCCTCCAGAAGCAGATCCCGCTCGAGCGCCTCGGCAAGCCAGCCGACATTGCAGGGACCGTGGCGTTCCTCGCCTCGGAGCACGCTGCGTACATCACCGGACAGGTATTCGTCGTAGACGGCGGCATGGTCATGTGACGTTGCCGCATGGCTTTACTAGATTTCCCGCACCATCACCCGACTGAGGATTTTCCCCATGGCCGACAACGCACAACGAGTCCGTGACATCATCGAAAAGGAACTTGGCGTCGAGCGCGAAAAGCTCACGGATGACGCGAGTTTCATCGAGGATCTCGGCGCAGACAGTCTCGACATCGTCGAGCTGGTCATGGAATTCGAGAAGGAGTTCAACATCGACATTCCGGATGAGGATGCCGAGAAGCTCCGCACGGTCGGCGACGCGATCGGATATCTGAATCAGAAGGTGGGGAGCGGCGCCTGATGAAGCGTCGGGTAGTCGTCACGGGGATGGGCGCCCTGACGCCCGTTGGAAACGACGTGGCGTCTACCTGGCGAGCGTTGGTGTCCGGCGCGTCTGGAGCCGCGCCGATCACGAAATTCGACGCGTCCACGTTCCCCGTGCGATTTGCGTGTGAGCTCAAGGGCTTCGACGCCTTGCAGTACATGGATCGCAAGGAGGCCAAGCGGGCGGACTGGTACACGCAGTACGCTGTTGCGGCCGCGGTGCAGGCCATGCGCGACGCGGGATTGGATGGCAGCACGGTGAGCGATCCCGATCGCATGGGTGTCATCGTGGGCAGCGGAATCGGGGGGCTCAAGAGCTTCGAAGAGCAGCACGACGTCTACCGCGAACGCGGGCAGACCAAGATCAGCCCGTTCTTCATTCCGATGTTCATCGCGGACATCGCGGCGGGCATCGTCTCGATGCGCTTCAACGCCAAGGGACCCAACTACGCCACCGTGAGCGCGTGTGCGACGAGTGCGCACGCCATAGGCGACGCGTTCCGGACCATCCAGTACGGTGATGCCGACGTCATGATCACGGGCGGATCCGAGGCCACCGTGACGCCGATGGCCATCGGCGGCTTCGCCAACATGAAAGCGCTGTCCGAGCGTAATGAAAGCCCGGCGACCGCGTCCCGACCATTCGATGCCACCCGCGACGGGTTTGTCATGGGTGAGGGTGCCGGAGTGGTGATCCTCGAGGAGTTGGGGCACGCGAGAGCCCGCGGCGCAAAGATCTATGCGGAAATCGTCGGCTATGGCGCAACGGGTGACGCCTATCATCTCACCGCGCCCGCGCCCGACGGCGAAGGCGCGCAGCGAGCCATGCGGCGCGCCCTCAAGGACGCCGGCCTGGGGGTCGGGGAAGTGCAGTACATCAATGCCCACGGAACGTCCACGCCGGCCAACGATCTGAACGAGACCAAGGCGATCAAGGCCGTCTTCGGAGATGCGGCCAGGGACGTGCTGGTCAGCTCGACCAAGTCCGCGACGGGACACATGCTGGGCGCGGCAGGCGCGGTGGAATTCATCGTCTGCACGCACGTGGTGCGCGAGTGCGTGGTACCGCCCACCATCAACTACGAAACTCCCGATCCGGAGCTCGACCTGAATTACACGCCGAACGCGTCGGTGAAGCGCGACGTACGTGCCGCGTTGTCGAACAGCTTCGGCTTCGGCGGACATAACGTCGCCCTCGCCGTCCGACGTTTCGAGGAGTGATTCGCGTCGGGCTCGGCTACGATTCGCACCGGTTCCAACCGCCGGGCCCCCTCGTTCTGGGCGGACTCCGCATTCCCTTCGACAATCACCTGCACGGCCATTCGGATGGGGATGCCGTCTGCCATGCCCTGACAGACGCCATTCTGGGCGCCGCGGGAGCCGGCGACATCGGCGAGTTGTTTTCCGACCAGGACGCAAAGAACCTCGGACGGGATTCCGTCGAGATGCTGCAGCAGGCCCTCACGCGCGTCCGTCGGGATGGCTTCACCGTCCAGCAGGCGGATGTCACCGTCATCGCAGAGTCGCCGCGACTGGGACCACACAAAGCGCTGATGCAGGCGAGGCTTGCCGGCGCCATGGGCCTCCAGGAACGCGACGTGAGCATCAAGGCGAAGACGAATGAAGGCATGGGTTGGATCGGCCGGGGTGAGGGGATCGCCGTGCTCGCCATCGTGACCCTCGAACGCGCGTAGCGGAGTCATTCCGGGCGCCGCTGCTCGAGTTGACGATGGAGAGTTTTCTTGCGAGCCTCACGACGCTGCCGGCGGGCACCCTCTACACGATCCTGCTCGTCACGGCCGCGATCGAGAACCTGATCCCGCCATTTCCGTCCGACGTCGTCGTGGCCTTTGGCAGCTTCGTCGTCGCACAAGGCAACGAGGGAACCATGCTCGGTGTCTTTCTCGCAACATGGAGCGGGAATGTCGCGGGCGCCCTGATCGTATATGCACTGGGTCGCCGCTACGGCGCCGAACGCCTGGAGCGCAGGCTGGCCGGCAAGCACGCGGAGAGCGCCGATGCCACGATTCGTCGCCTGTTCGAGCGATATGGCCTGCCCGCGGTGTTCGTC
>DASPMP010000185.1:0-7255 GCA_035626995.1 Gemmatimonadaceae bacterium | reverse complement strand
AGCGACATACGGCAGCGACATCGGCAGGCGACATGCGGCAGGCGACAAGCCGACAAGCCGACAAGCCGACAAGCTGACAAGCTGACAAGCTGACAAGCTGACCAGCCGCTACTTCCCTACGCAGAAGCTCCTGAACACCCGATCAAGCACGTCTTCGACATCGACGGTGCCGATCAGCTCCTCGAGATGGCGGGTGGCTTCACGAAGGTGAACGGCAGCGATGACCGCCGGCGTCGCGCGATCCAGAAAGACCTCGAGGAAGTGGCCAAGCTCCCGGTGGGCCTGCTCCAAGGCAAACCGGTGCCGCTCCCGAGTGACCATCGGCGCATCGAGCTCCAGCGTTCCCTGCGACGCGCGCAATTGCGAGCCAATCGCCGAAGCCAGTTCTCTCAGCCCTGCACCCGTCTCTGCGCTTACGGCGATTGCACCGTCCGGCGGCGCGTCATGGTGGAGGTCTGCCTTGGTGCGCACCGATACCACTGAGGCAGCCGTGAGCGGCGCGATCGCATTCTTCGTCTTGTGCAGCGCGGCGATCGTGTCGGCGCAGGCGAGAACAACATGGGCCTTCGAAACCCATTCCCGGCTCAACTCGATCCCGATGCGCTCGATGGTTTCGTCGGACTCACGTAACCCGGCGGTATCGACCAGCCGGATCGGCCAGCCGTCGGCCTCCGTGACCGCCTCGAGAGCGTCCCGCGTCGTTCCCGGAATTTCAGTCACGATCGCGCGCTTGCGTCGCAACAGTGCATTGAACAGGGATGACTTTCCGGCATTGGGCGGCCCGGCGATAACGACCACCGCGCCTTCGCGAACGAGCTCTCCCGTGGGCGCGGTGGCAATCAGCGACTGTAAATCCGCCCTCACGCGCGTTGTGTCGGCGACGATGCGGGCCGGCGAGATGGGTCCATCGTCTTCTTCCGGAAAATCGATGTCGTAAGCGGCGAGTGCTTCCAGGCCGAGGATCCGCTCGCGCAGCTGCTCGATCCTTCGGGACAGCCCGCCGTCGAGCTGCGTGAGCGCAACCCGCTGGGCGGCACGTGAAGTGGCGTCGACGAGGTCGCCAACAGCCTCCGCCTGAAGCAGATCCAGCTTGCCATTGAGCACGGCGCGGCGGGTGAACTCACCCGGCTCCGCCGGTCGAGCGCCTTGGGAAACGAAGGCAGAGACGATGAGCGCGCTGGCGACCGGTCCACCGTGGCACGTGACCTCAACAGCATCCTCGCCAGTAAACGACGCGGGGGCCACGTACACGGTGACAATTCCCTCGTCGAGCACGCTTCCCTCGCTGTCGCGGATCTTTACCAGCGACGCCTGTCGCGGTGCGAGCGGCCACGGGTCAATCAACTTCTCTGCGATCGCATGAGCCCCATTGCCCGAGATACGGACGATGGCGAGTGCTCCACGCCCGGGCGCGGTCGCAAGAGCAACGATGGTGTCCGCGACTCTCGCGCTGTTCACGCCGCAGCGGAAACGTCCAGCGCCTGCCCGGGCTCGAGGATTCGGACGTCCGGCCCGCGGGGATGCGCGGTCACGAGATCGCGGAAGCGGTTGATGGCATCATGGGCACCTGCGGTGACGTGATTGAATGTGCCCCAGTGATACGGCACCAGGTGACGCGCGCGCAACCTCGAGAACAGCTCGAGTGCGTCCTCGCTGGTCAGGTGTCCTTCCCGGAATGACTTCCGTTTCCACCACGGTGCGTACCCGATGGGAAGGAGAGCGACGTCGAGGGCACGATCTCTCAGCCAGAGCATCCGTTCCACCAGAAGGTGGGTCGTTTCTCCCAACCCGGTGTCGCCGGCGAAGAAGCAGCTCTCGGTCGAACTCTCGAGCAGGTACATGTTCGTCGCCGCGCGGCGGCGGTCGTAGCCATAGCGGTTTCCCTTGTGCCGGGCGGCCGCTGCGTGAACATGCAGGGCGTCGATGCGGATTGAGTCGTTGGGTGCGAGCGGCTGTACATGCCCGTATCCGCGCTCATGCAGCCAACGCGCGATCACCGGCGGTGCGTACACAGGAATCTGCTTGGGCAGCCGATCGAGGGCTTCGAAAGACAGATGGTCGGCGTGCGCGTGTGTGAGAAGCACCACGTCGACCGGCGGCAGGCTGTCGAGCGGAATTCCCGGCGGCGACACCCGCCTGAGAAAGCGCCCGAGCGTGTCCTCGAAGTTGGGGTCGGTAAGTACCCGCGCGCCCGCGATTTCTATGAGAAGCGTTGCGTGTCCGATGTACGTGATCTGCATAAGCGTACCCATCGACAAGCACGACTTATTCCGCGAACGGGCTACCCCCCCTTTTTCCCGGGGAGCGACGTTCGTTTCGCGGCCACCGCCGTAGGCTTTGTCGGCGCTGCGGTCTTGACGCGCTCCCGCGACAGCAACCACTGCTGGGGAAGCGCGGCAACGTTTTGCACGGCGTAGTACAGGTTGAGCCCGGACGCGAAATTCCAGAAGAGCACGGTGAACATCACGGGCATCGCGTACGCCATCATCTTCGACTGTGGCGTCGGAGGCACGCCGCGCATCCCGATCCACGACAGCAGGAACATCGAGATCCCCATGAACAGCGGGGTGATGAACAGCGGATCCCGCAGCGACAAATCCGGCAGCCAGAAGAACGACACGCCGCGCAGCTCGATGGTGTTCTGGAAGACGAAGTACAAGGCGAAGAGGATCGGCATCGGCAGCAGCATCGGCAGGCAGCCGAGCAACGGCGAGAACGGACTCATGCCGTGATCCGCGTACAACTTCATGATCGCGTCACGCTGCTTTTCGGGGCTGTCACGGAATTTCTTCTGGATCTCCGCCAGCTCCGGTTGCAGCCGCTGCATCTTGAGGCTCGAGCGCATCGCATTCTGGTTCAACGGCCAGAGCAGGAGCCGCACAGCCACGCCAAAGATGACGAGCACCCAGCCATAGCCCACGTCGAAGGTGTCGCGCATCCACAGGAGCAATCGCATGACGATCGTGGCAAACGGCTGCACCAGGTTGTGTAGCCACCCGCCGTACGGATTCACGTTCTCCAGCTGGGGCGCGGTGACGCGGAGGTGATCCCAGGCCTGCGGCCCCGCGAACAAGCGCATGGCAAAAGTTCCGTCGCGCAGCGGCAACACCGCGACCGCACTGGCGGAGGTGGCTTCATTCGTCGTGCGCACGCCGCCACGCGTGATGAGCGCCCGGAAGGTGCTGTCCGGCGCCCGTGGAATTGCCGCGAGGACGAAATACTTGTTGCGCTGCGAGACCCAGCGGATTCCGCCCGTATCGACGCGCGTGACGAGCGAATCGAGATCGCCGTACTTGATGCTGTGCACCTCGTTCCCGGCCAACCGGTACGCGAATGCCAGGTGCCGCGTGTCGTCGAGCACGTCCGCCTCATCGCTGCGGATGCGGGACGGGAGCTGGACGAGCAGGGTGCGTGGAGTCGATCCTCCCACGCTTCCCGAGAGATCCACGACGAAGCTGTCGGTGACGAAGCGATACGTGAGCGCGATGGGCACCGCGGCATTCGTACTCGTCAGGCGCTGAATGATTGCTCCGCCATCGGTGCGCTGCGGCTCGGCGCGGAACGCCACGGTGTCGAGTGAAATCGTGTCGGAGGCGCCGGCGAAGCGAAGCGACACAAGACGCTCGCCTGGCTCGAACAGACTCACGCGATCGTCTGGCTGCGCGCCCGGCCGCAGCGATCGGTGGTCGGGAAGTGTGACGCTCGCTGGAGTTCCCCCCGGACTCACGATGCCGTAGATCGCGTGCTCCGTGCGGACTGTGGTTGTTTCGGCGGCGACGGAGCGCGGCGCAGTCGTTGACGGCGGCGGTGCCGCTCCGATCGTGCGTGATGGTGCAGCGGTCGCAGGAAGCGGCGCCGTGGAACGCGCGGTGTCCGTTGCGACGACAGCCAGCGTGTCCTGTACGGGGATCTCGCGACGCGACGTCGGGAAGATTTTCGGCGTGGCAACTATCACGATGGCCGTGAGGAGCAACGCGAGCAGTGTTCTACGATCCATTCTCGTGAATCAGGGTACCGGGTCGTATCCGCCGGGGCGGAATGGATTGCAGCGCAGAATGCGCCGGAAGGCCAACCAGCTTCCGCGCAGCGCACCGTATCGATCCAGGGCTTCGATGGCGTACGCCGAGCAACTCGGATAGTAGCGACACGAGGCGGGTAGCAGGGGACTCAATCCGACCTGATACGCGCGCACGCCGAAGATGAGCAGCTGCTTCATGCCAGCTGCGTCGCGATGGCGTCGATCTCGCTCCGGAGCCGTTCGAACGGCGCCTGATAGGCTTCACGACGCGCGCGCACGAGCAGGTCGCAGGATGCGGGCACGGCAAGAAGGCGCTGACGCGCGAGCTCGCGCATGCGTCGCTTGAGCTTGTTGCGCTGCACGGCTGAAAATCCGTATTTCGGAACCACGATACCGATACGGACGTGGCCAGCCTGAGATTCGAGGCGTCGAACGTCGAACAGGCGCGTTTTGAGCCGCGTGCCCGATTCGAGAAGCGCCTCGATTTCGGTGGAGCGGGTTACGCGACGGTCGCGAGGGAAACCAGCCGACGGCTCAGGCGCCTGCGTACTTGCTGGGCAGCTTTACGGTGAGACGCTTGCGTCCCTTCTTGCGACGACGCGCCAGCGTCTGCCGACCCCACTTCGTCTCCATGCGCGCGCGGAACCCATGAGTCTTGATGCGGCGCTTGTTACGAGGGCGGTAAGTGGGCTTTCCCATTGCTAAACTCCAAACGATCGCGACGCGCCAGCTCGCAGGGCCGTAAAGCCGTCATGCGCCGAGCGTCAGTGAAATTCCGATTTGTGTGCGGAGCTGATCCGCGAAGGACGGTAAACCTATCGGCGATCAGAAGATAACTCAAGTGAACGGAGTGTCGTTGCGATTTGCGAAGTGCGCGCATAGCTTCGCTGCCCCCGAGTTTTCCACACCGGCACAACTTCGTGACACTCACCGCACAAGAAGCCTGGACGCGTCTCCTCGACAGGGCGCGACAGGAACTGCCGGAACAGACCTACAAAACCTGGCTGGAACCGACCGAGCCTCTGAAAATCGAGGCGGAGAAGCTCTTCGTCGGAGTGCCTGACCGCTTCGCCGCCGAGTGGAACGAATCCAAGCATGCGGAGCTGCTGAAATCCCTGGCCCCGATGGCGCTGGGCCAGCCCATGGCAATCGTTTTTCAGGTCAACGAAGAGCGGAAAAAGCGCCCACAAATGGACCTGTTCGTCGCGGAGGCCCCAAAGGTAGGAGCTGGCGATTCGCCACAGCAGCGCGCCAGCAACACGCCGCCATTAAGCGAGCGATACATATTCGACCACTTCGTCATCGGAAAGTCGAACGAGCTCGCTGCGGCCGCCGCGCATGCCGTCGCACAGGCGCCGGGCAAGGTCTACAACCCACTGTTCATCTACGGAGAAACGGGGCTGGGTAAGACGCACCTGATGCAGGCGATCGCCCACGAAATCCTCCGCGGCGAGCCGAACTCACGCATCACCTACCTCGGCACCGAGCAGTTCACCAACGAGCTGGTCGCAGCGATCCAGAACCGAACGACTGGTGAATTCCGACGGCGCTTCCGCGAGACGGACCTGCTCCTGGTCGACGACATCCACTTCCTCCGCGGAAAGGAGTCCACCCAGGAAGAGTTCTTCCACACGTTCAACGCCCTGTACGAAGCGGGGCGCCAGATCGTGCTGACCAGCGACCGCCCGCCGTCGGAAATTCCGGGGCTCGAGGCGCGTCTCGTCAGCCGGTTTCAATGGGGCATGGTGGCCGACATCGAGCCACCGGACCTCGAACATCGCATCGCCATCCTTCGGGAAAAGGCGGCACTCGATCATCTCGAGATGACGCTCCCCGAAGAGGTCATTCGCTTCATCGCCGAGAACGTCCGCTCGAGCGTCCGGGAGCTCGAGGGGTCGATCATCAAGCTGCTGGCGTACGCATCACTCAAGCATCAGGAAATCACGATCGACCTGGCCCGCGAGGCACTGCGAGACAAGCTGCGCCCCCTCGCCGCGTCCGGCGCCGCGGGCCTGACCAGCTACGTCATCCAGGACGCCGTGGCCAAGGAATGGGGCGTGACTGCCGAAGGACTTCGGTCCAAGACGCGGACAAAAAACCTCACGGTCCCCCGGCAGGTCGCCATGTTCCTCATGCGCGAGATGCTTGGGATGCAGCTCGTGGAGATCGGCTCCACCTTCGGCGGACGCGACCACTCGACCGTCATCCACAGCCTCGATCGCGCGGCGGCGATGATCGCCGAAGAGCCGGCAACGGCGCAGCGGATCTCGAAGCTGAGAACTGCCCTGGAAGCCCTCAGGTAATCGACACTGATCCACATGGACCACACGTTCGAACAGCCTGGACGAGACAGAGTGTGGAAGACACCGAGCATCCACAATCCGTACACATTTTTCCGCGCTAGCAAAGCGATTGGAGCGTATTAAGTTGTGCGGGTCATCCACATACCTACGCTCGCTACTACTACTACTAGATAGTTCTCTATATAGAGCGATAGAAGTGCTTTCCGTTCGTTCCTCCACATTTGGGGATGGTTGATGCGCTTCACGATCACTCGTGAGAAGCTGCAGGAAGGTTTGACAGCAGTCGCCGGAACAGTGCCAGCGAAAACCACGCTGCCTGTGCTCGCGAACATCCTGATCGAGACCACGGATAAGGGAATCCGGCTCTCCGGCACGGACCTCGACATCGCCGTCAGTACGGAAGTGCAGGCGGACGTCGACGCACAGGGGGCCATCACGATCCCCGCCAAGAAGCTGGCGGAGATCGCGCGCGAACTCCCGCCATCGCCGGTCAAGGTCGCGTCCTCAGGTGAGCAGCGGGTGACGCTCGATTGCGGACGTTCGCACTTCAAGATTCTCGGCCTGCCGAAGGACGAGTTCCCCAGCTTCCCTGCGGTGAAGTTCAAGGACAGCTGGCGAGTGCGCGCGGGAGACCTGCGCAAGCTCATCGACCATGTCGCCTTCGCCGTGTCTACCGAAGAGAGCCGGCCGATCCTCAATGGCGTGCTCTGGGAACTTCGCGCTGAGCTCATGCGCATGGTGGCCACGAACGGCCACCGCCTGGCGAAAATGGAGATTCCGATCGCCGCCGCGGGAGCACCGTCCAGCGACCTGATCGTTCCACCCAAGGCCCTCGATCAGATCCGGCGTCTTTTTCCCGAAGACGAGGAGATCGAAATCGCCCGCGGCGACAATCACCTCGGCTTCCGGTCGCCCTTCACGTCGGTCTTCACGC
>DASPMP010000184.1:0-4731 GCA_035626995.1 Gemmatimonadaceae bacterium | reverse complement strand
GCTCGCGTTCCACGGGGGCAGGGTGCCTTCGTGTTTATCAGTGCGACACGGGCTGCCCGCGCAGCCGTGTCCGGGATTTCTCAGGAGCAGGTATGCGCACCACCGGAAAAGTGAAGTGGTTCAACGATGCGAAAGGTTTTGGATTTATCACCCCTGACAGTGGCGACAGAGACTGCTTCGTGCACTACAGCGCGATCCAGGGCAACGGATTCAAGTCGCTGGCCGAAGGCGAGGCAGTGGAATTCGATCTCGTGCAAGGGGCAAAGGGCCCCGCTGCCGAGAATGTCGCGAAGGCCGCGAATTAGTCGGATCGCTGAGGAATTGACGCCGAGCCGTGGTGGGCTCGGCGTTTTTTTTGGTACATGTCAAACGCGGGGACGGCGTCCGCGCGGTACCTGCGCTATGTACTCCACGGACTCGGCGAGCCGGGTGCGAAGCCGATGGACGATCTCATCGAGCGGAGCGCTCAATCGAAGCCCTGACGGAGTCTCGAAATTCGGCGCGTCGTAGCCAGTCTTCCCAGCCAACGCGCGGGCAATGACGACGGCGCTCTCGAGGGAGACGCCAAGTTCGAGGTTGAGCATGCGAATGAGCTCGACGTGTAGCAACGCCTCATCGCTGATTCGGCGCTCGATCCCCCGCCGACCCTTCGACACGCCTGGAATCTCGTGTCGCGACAACAGGTTGTCGACCCATCGTGGATCTGCACCCACCGTAAGAGCAGTAAGGCGAGACGAATACGTCCTTGTCACTAAAAATATCCTCTAAAAGTCAGAATATTACTCCTCCCATTGCAATATGTCGATATACCAATTCTGAATATATGAAGATAATTACTGGCACTGGCAACAACAACTCGCCTTGTGCTGACAACTGCGCTCAGCGGTTGCGATTTCCTTGCAAACTGGTCCTTTACGACAACTGCAAAATGCAGAATCCCAAACGGAGGAATACCATGCGTCTGCTGTCCCGTGTCACCCTGGCTGTCGGCGCGTTGCTGTTCGCGGCACCGTCGCTTCATGCTCAGCTGTCGTTCAGCCTCGCCGCCGGTGCGTCGTTGCCCATGGGCGATGCGGCCGAAGATCCCAATGGCCTGAAGATGGGCTACAATGCGACTGTCGGGCTCGGATTCAAGCCGCTGCTCGTTCCAGTCGGCCTTCGCGTCGAAGGAATGTTCAATTCCTTTGAAGTCGACGGTGCGGATGTGTCGCAGCGCGTGCTCGGGCTGACCGGCAACGCGACGTACACGATCCTTCCCCAGCTGTACGCCATCGGTGGCATCGGCATGTACAACTCGAAGGCGTCGGTCGCTGGTTCGGAATCGTCGACCGACTTCGGGTTCAACATCGGGGCGGGCGTGAATATCCCGCTGACCGGCTTCGGCACGTACGTCGAGGCGCGCTACCACCACATCCCGGTGGAAGGGGGCAGCTTCCAGTTCGTGCCCATCACATTCGGGATCAAGTTCTAAGCGCTGATCGAGTCCCGAGCGGTCGCCGGAACTTCTGAGGGGCCGCATCCCGTATAAGGGGTGCGGCCCCTCTGCTGTTCGCCTTGACGGGCGAGCCGGCATCGGCAAAATTGCGGCTGCTGGGTTTGTATACAATCCTGAGCTGATTTCCGGAGTCCGACATGTCCAGATTCCTTCTGTTATCCGCGATCGCCCTGGTTGCCGCTGCGCCGGCGGCCGATGCCCAGATTTTCATGTCTCAGCGTCCCGCGGCGAATCGCGGCGCATGGGGGTTCGACATCGCGTTGCAGTACGCGCAGCCGGTACACGGATTTGCGTCCAACGTGGAGCGCGCGTGGGGAATCGGGAGCTCGCTGCATCATCATTTCGCAGCCGTCCCGTTCCTCGGACTCCGGGGCGACTTCTCATACCTAAACTACGGCAACGAGCGTCAGCGCGTTCCGCTGAGCAGCACGGTGAACCGCGTGTTCGTCGAGATGAACACGTCGAACAACATCGTGTTCGTCGGCGGCGGCCCTGAGCTCGCGGTGCCGCAAGGTCCCGTGCGACCGTATATCCACGGGTTCGCCGGATACTCGTATTTCTTCACGCAATCCTCCGCAGGCGATGACAACGGGGGAGGTTCGTTCGCGTCGACCACAAATTATGACGACGGGGGCTTCGCGAGCGGCGGCGGCGCGGGAATTCGCATCCCACTGCAGACCCGGCGGACCTCGGTGGCCATCGATGGCGGCGCGCGCTTCACCCGAAATGGAGAGCGCAGCTATCTCCGTACCGGTGACATCATCGATCAGCCTGACGGGTCGCTGACCTTCACACCGCGATTTACGGAGGCCGACTACTGGACCTACTACCTGGGCGCGTCGATCACGTTGGGCCGGAGCCGGCGGCGTTAGGTCACGCCTTGACCGCGGTGCGGGCGGCCTGAATCTGCGCCCGCACCGCATTGGGACCTGTTCCCCCTTCAACCTCGCGCTGGCTCAGGGACTCGCGCACGTCCAGTGAGTCGAAAACGTCCGAGCCGAACAAGGCATGCGCCTCGGCGAATGCCGATTGCGGCAGGTCCTTGAGTTCGCATTCCTCGCTTTCTGTCCGGCGGATGAGCGATCCCACCGCACCGTGCGCCTCACGAAACGTCGCCCCGCGACGGACGAGGTAGTCGGCGAGGTCCGTGGCCATCATGGAGCTGGACACTGCCTCCATCATCCGCTCGCGTCGAAACCGGCACTCCGAAAGCGCACCCTGAAACGCAGGGAGAACGAGGAGCAACGTGTCGACCGCGTCGAACAGCGCGCGCTTGTCGTCCTGCAGATCCTTGTTGTAGCTCGAGGGCAATCCCTTGATCGTCGCCAGCAAGGCGACGTGATCGCCCAGCAGACGAGCCGCCGCTCCGCGCGCCAGTTCAAGCGCATCGGGATTGCGCTTCTGCGGCATCATGCTCGATCCCGATGTGAAGGTCTCGCCAAACTGCACGAAGCCGAACTCGCTCGAGCCGTAGATGATGAGATCTTCGGCGAATCGTGACAGGTGCGCGCCCACGAGTGCGCAGGCGAAGAGCACTTCAGCGACGAAGTCGCGATCGCTCACTGCGTCCATCGAGTTCGGCGACACCGCGTCGAAGCCGAGGGTCCCCTGGAGCAATGTGCGCGAGACGGGATAGGCACAGCCGGCAACGGCGCCCGAGCCGAGGGGCAGCACTCCGGCAGAACGTTGCGCGGCGCGAATGCGCTGGCGATCACGCTCGAGCGGCCAGAAGTGAGAAAGCAGCCAGTGCGCCGCCGATACCGGGATCGCCCGCTGCAAATGGGTATAGCTCGGCATCACGGCAGATTCGAGCTCGACGGCTCGGTCGAGGATGGCCTGCTGCAGCTGTCGGATCGCGCCGTCGAGGCGCCTGCACGCTTCCATCGCCCAGAGCCGGGCTGCCGTGGACACCTGGTCGTTCCGGCTTCGACCCGTGTGGAGCTTCGACGCGACATCGCCAACCGTCTCGTGCAACAGACGATCGATCATCGTGTGGATGTCTTCGTCGCCCGCCGCAGGAGCCTCGCCATCCTCAAGGCGTTGCGCGACCAGGTCCAGACCGCGTTCAAGCGCCTTGCTCTCGTCGAGGGTCAGGACCTGAGCCCCCCACAACGCAACAGCCCACGCCTTCGACGCCTGAACGTCATACGGCCAGAGGCGGAAATCGACGCCGATGGAGTTGTTGAGCGCGTCGAACTCCGGGGCGGGCCCGGAACCAAACCGGCCGCCCCAGAGTTTGTGTGATTTCTTCAAAACCGGACGCAGGGCCGTGGTCACGCGACGGCCAGCTCGGCTGCCGGCTCAGTTACGGAACCGTCCGCAAGATTCGCAGGCTCGTTGATGGCGGCGGACGGTAACGACTGCTGTGCAAGCTCCTGATCCTTCAGCGCGCGCACCCGCTGCGACAAGCCAAAGAGGCGGATAAAGCCCGCGGCATCGCTCTGCTGGTACACGTCGTCTTCACCGAAGGTGACGAACCGCTCGTCGTAGAGCGCATGGACGCTCGAGCGCCCCGCGACTGCGACATTGCCCTTGTAGAGTTTGAGGGAGACCGAACCGGTCACGCGCTCCTGAGTCACGGCGACGAATGCATCGTACGCCTCACGCTCGGTGGTCCACCAACGTCCTTCATACACGAGGTCGGCGTACCGTGGTGCGATGAGGTCCTTGGCCGCGAGCGTCCGCCGGTCCAGTACGAGTTGCTCCAGCTCGGAGTGGGCGGAGTACAGCAGTGTGCCGCCAGGGGTCTCGTAGATGCCGCGGGACTTCATTCCGACGAGGCGATCTTCGACGAGGTCGATGACGCCAACGCCATTCCGTCCGCCGACCTGGTTGAGGGCAGTGAGCAACTGCACGGGATCCATCGCCTCGCCATTCACGGCCACCGGGGTGCCGCGATCGAAGTCGATGACGACCATCTCCGGAACATCCGGTGCGTTCTCCGGCGTGCTCGTGAGCATGAAAAGATCGGCCGGCGGCCCCTGCGCAGGATCCTCGAGAACACCCCCCTCGTGCGAGAGGTGCCAGATGTTCGCATCGCGCGAATAGATCTTCTCCTTTGTCGCCGCAACGGGGACCCCGTGCTTTGCGGCGAAGGCAAGCGCATCCTCACGGCTGCGAATATCCCACATGCGCCATGGCGCAATCACGGGAAGGTCAGGCGCCATGCTCGCGTACGTGAGCTCGAAGCGCACCTGGTCATTGCCCTTGCCGGTGGCGCCGTGGCAGACCGCATC
>DASPMP010000183.1:0-3314 GCA_035626995.1 Gemmatimonadaceae bacterium | reverse complement strand
TTCGACCTTCGCGATGTCGAGGACGTTGTTCACCAGCATCAACAGGTGCTGGCCGTTCGCGATGATCCGGTCGAGGTACGCGACGTCATCCGCCGTCAGCCGCCCCCCCTTGTTCTTCCGCATGACGTTCGCGAACCCGATCACGGAGTTGAGCGGGGTGCGCAGCTCGTGGCTCATGCGTGAGAGGAAATCGCTCTTCGCCCTGCTCGCGGCTTCCGCGTCGTCCCGCGCCTGGAGGATCTTCGCTTCGTATTTCTTCCGCTCGGTGACGTCAGCGCCGAGGCTGGCGACGCCGAGGATGTCACCCGACGGAGAACGCAGCATCGTGGTGTCCCATTCGATCATCCGGCGCGAGCCGTCACGGCAGAGGATCTCATTTTCGTACTTCGTCGGGACATCGCCGCGCAGGATGTGATCGTAGAACAGGTCGCGCGCGGGGTCGCCGGGAGGGACACAGCGGTCGAACCAGTTCTCTCCAATCAGCTCCGTACGGGACCATCCTGTCAGGACGGCGAGCGCATCGTTGCAGAAGGTGACGCGTCCCTGGGGATCGAGGCCGATCGCCACGAGACGCACCGCTTCCAGCGTGCTGCGGAATCGCTGCTCCGAGTCCCGGAGCGCGTCCTCGATCTGCTTTCGCTCGGTAACGTCGCGCGACACACAGACGAGCGCGCCCAGTTCCGCGGTGTCGCCGGCGGTGCGCCGAGCCGTGGTCTCGAGCCAGGTGAACTCGCCGTCGTGTCGACGACAGCGCCACGTCGCCAGTGTCGGCGCGCCCCCCATGTCGATGGCGCGTTTCCACAGGGCGTCGAGTGCCGCCACGTCGGACGGATGCGCGTAGTCGCGCGGATGCTTGCCCACGAGCGTGCCGGGATACTCGCCGACCAGTCCCGCGAAGACGGACGACACATACCGAAACGCCCCGTCGGCATCGTGGGTCGAGACCTTGTCGACGACATGCTCGGCGAGGATGCGCGCGTCGCCCCGGTGCGGTGCCGCCGCCAGCGCCTGCCATTGCCGCCGCAGCATCAGCGCGATGAGAACCGCCACAACGATCGTGGCCGTAAGCATCACGGTGGTGGCGGTTGCAGGCATTGCGTGGGGTCAGGGAAGGCGCCCCCGCGAGAAACGGGGCGGCGCACGGGGCGCCGCCCAACATAAGTCAGACCAGCCCGTGGAGCATCGGCTGATTTTCGACGAGTGCGCCTTCGCGGGTGAGCAGCTCCCGCTTCCGCTCGATCCCACCGGCATAGCCGACGAGCGATCCGTCGGCGCCGATCACCCGGTGACAGGGGACGATGATGCAGAGCGGGTTGCGACCGTTCGCCGTCCCGACGGCCCGCGCCAGGCGCTTGTCGCCGAGTTGCTGCGCGATGGCACCGTACGACCGCGTTTCGCCAAAGGGAATCCGCACCAGCTCGCGCCAGACACGCCGCTCGAATTCGTCGCCGCCGGGCGCCAGCGGCAGGTCGAATTCCTTGCGACTCCCGCCGAAGTATTCGTCGAGCTGGCGTCGCACCGCGTCGAAGGGCGCATCGTTGCGCGTCCCGAACGCGGAGGTGGGTGGCCGTCTCGCATGATCGGCGAAGAACACGCCGGTGAGAGCGTCCCCTTCCGCGACGAGCGTGAGTGTGCCCAGCGGTGACTCGTAGAAGCTGTGGGTGATCATGAGACGCTCCTGCGTCGGGTTGCTTCAGTCTTCTGGTCTATGTGCCACAGGTGCAGCGTGGCGTAGCTGCGCCAGGGTTTCCATTCGTGCGACAGCTCTTCCGCGCGGCCGGCTGAGACACCGCCGAGTCGCTTGCGGATCACGACATCCTCTTTGGGGAAGGCGTCGGGCCATCGGAGCGCGCGCATCGCGATGTAGTTGGCGGTCCATGGCCCGATCCCCGGGAGGGTTTGCAGCTGTACGATAGTGTTGTCTGGATCAGAGCCCGGCTCGAGAGCAAGGGTCCCATCGGACATTGCCCTTGCAAGCGCTATGATCGCCGTCGCGCGCGCGCGGATGATCCCGAGCGATGCAATCTCATCGAGGCTGGCATCTGCGATCCGTTCGGCACGGGGAAAGATCGTGGCAAGGTCACTGTACGGGGTGTCGATCGGAGTGCCAAAGGCCTTTGCAAAGCGGCCCGCGATCGAAGTCGCAGCCTTCACGGTGATCTGCTGGCCGAGCACCGCGCGCACGGCGAGCTCGAATCCGTCGAAGGCGCCGGGTACACGCAGTCCCGGGGTCCGCTTCACGGAATGCCGCAGTGCGGGATGCGACTGCAGTTGCGAAGCGATGACATCCGGACGCGCGTTCAGGTCGAACAGCTGACGCACGCGACCAAGCAACGCGGGAAGGACAGGCGCCAGTGATTGGGAAAGCTCGAGTGTGAGGCTGCGCTTGTCCTTGCGATTGTTCACGCGCATCCATCCGACATGTTCGCCGAGTCGGACCGTGCGTGCGTAGTGATCGGCGGCGACGAGCTCCACTCCCGCGGTGGCGCGTGCTCCGAGAAACGCCAGCAGCTGCGTCCACGCAAAGGGAGGGCGATAAGACAACTGCAGCTCGAGCACATCCGCGCGACCCTCCGGCTGCGAGGACTCGACGCCCTTTCGGAAGCGCGTCGGCGGCATGCGATAGCGCTCGCTGAATGCGTCGTTGAAGCGTCGAAGGCTGGAGAAACCACTCGAGTATGCCACCTGGGATACCGGCATCGATGTCTCGGTGAGCAGTTGCTTCGCGAGCAGCAGGCGACGCGTGAGGACGAGCTCGATGGGGGAGACGCCGAGCTCTTTCTGGACGATGCGGCGGATCTGGCGTGAGCTCCAACCGAATTTCCGCGCGACGACATCTAGCCTCGCGCCGTCGTCGAGCATCCCTTCGTCGATGCGTTGGACGAGGAGTGTCGCGAGGCGCCTCGCGTCGTCCACTGGCGCATTTCCGGGAGCCAGCTCGGGGCGACAGCGCAGGCACGGGCGGAACTCAGCCTTTTCCGCCGCCTCGGCGCTGGTGAAGAAGCGGCAGTTGGAGGCGCGCGGGGTTCGTGCGGTGCAGACCGGCCGGCAGTAGATGCCGGTGGAGGTGACGCCGATGTAGAAGACGCCGTCGAAGCGCGGGTCGCGAGCGGCGTAGGCGCTGTAGAGAGCGGAGTCGTCGGCGATCATGCGCTGAAGATAGCGCTCGCGCGGTGCCCGACTCGCCATTTTCGGACACGTGGGCCGGCTTGTCAGCCTGTCAGCTTGTCGGCTTGTCGGCTTCTCGGCTTCTCGGCTTCTCGGCTTCTCGGCTTTCTGTTCTTGGCCGTTAGCTCTTGGCCGTTAGCTCTTGG
>DASPMP010000182.1:0-8198 GCA_035626995.1 Gemmatimonadaceae bacterium | reverse complement strand
TACGCGTCGTGGGAGCAGCTTCGGGAGATGCGCGCCGCGGGCATGTCGATCCAGTCGCACACGCACGCACATCCATTTCTGTCGGAGTGCGACGGCACGCGTCTGCGCGACGAACTGCGACGCTCTCGCGAGCTGTTGAACGAACGTCTGGAACAGGATACCACCCAGATCGCGTTCCCGGGTGGCGACGCCCCGCGACCCGAACTCCGCGGGATGCTCACCGAAGAGGGCTATCGCGTCATCGGGACGTCACGCTGGGGTACAAATCGCAGCGCGCGAGGGGAAGAACCCTGGTACCTTCGCCGCTGCACCGTCCGCGGCGCGCCAAGCGACGCGCACTTCCGCGCGATCATCTCCGCGGACCCGTGGCTGAACGTGAGGAAGCAGGCACGGGAGGGCACCCTCGCGTGGCTCCGGTCGTCGTTGGGGCCCAGCCGATATGCGCGATGGCGCCGGGGCTTCCTGAGCCGCGCCCGCGCCGTCAGAACTGGGTGATCGCTCAGGCGCTCCACCCATTCCGCCGGCGCCGCACCCTCGCTCGGCTGCGGCAGGGGAAACGGCCGGTGTCAATCCTGGTCGTATGCCACGGGAATCTTTGCCGCAGTCCCTACGCAGCTGCGGCGCTGGCCGCCCGACTGGCGAAGGCGGGAGTTCCAATTCGCGTCGAGTCCGCGGGATTCTCGACGCCAGATCAAGCGCCGCCGGATGCGGCGGTGATGGCGGCCTCGAAGCGCGGAGTGCACCTGGAGGCGCACAGGAGCCGGACGCTGAGTGCTCTGCTCCTTGCTGCCCACGACATGGCGATTGTGGTGGATCCAGCCATGCGGCGCGCGCTCCAGGCGCGCGGAGGAGTAGAGCGGGTTTTCGTACTTGGGGATTTCGATCCCGATCGCATCGCGTCGCGAGCGATTCGCGATCCCATGGGTGCCAGCGCCGACGTTTTTCGTACGTGCTACGATCGTATCGACCGCTGCGTGGCGCAGCTGGCCGACGCGCTCGTGAGCGCGACGGCGACCTGACAGCGCCCTATTGGCTTCCCTTCCGCAACAGCATGACCGGAATCGTCATAGTCATGATCCGCAGGTCAAGACCGAGGCTGCGGCGGCGGAGATACTCAAGGTCGTACTGGACCTTGTTCCGGACGTCGTCGAGGCAGCAATCATATGCCTGATTGATTTGCGCCCACCCTGTGATACCCGGCCGGACACGCTGGCGAATGGGATAATCAGGGATGTTGTCACGCAGGTCGGCAAAGATGGACGGGCGCTCCGGGCGGGGACCGACAATGTTCATGTCCCCGCGGAGGACATTGTACAGCTGCGGCAGCTCGTCGAGCCGCGTCTTCCGGAGGAAGCCGCCGACCAACGTCTGGCGCGGGTCTTGTTTCTGGGCCCACACGGCGCGTCCATCGGCCTCCGCATCCACTCGCATCGACCGGAACTTGTACATCTTGAATGGCTTTCCGCCGTGATCGTATACGCGGCGATTGTCGGAGCGGTTCTCGCGCCAGCGACGATCAATGCCAACGCGCGTCTGGGAGTAGAACACCGGGCCCCGCGACGTGAGCTTGATGAGCGCGGCGACCATGAGCATGACGGGAGCAGCGGCGACCAAACCGATCGACGCGACCGTAACGTTGAGGATCCGGATGGCCCGCTCTGACCGTGCTTCTGCGACGGGGATCGGAACGACTTTCGGCCGGTCGCTGGTCGGCACGAGATGCAGCGCGGTTTCGCTCGTCCGGTCAATGCGGAGCGGACGCTCAAAGGACGTCCGCAGCGGCTGTGAATGCGTGCGGGTTCCAGAAGAACGCGGTGCGAGCACTGCCTCCATAAGGGGCCGGCCTCCGAGAGGGCGAAGTCAGGTAGGACTGGAAGCCGAGCAACGTTCAGCTCGGCCAAGCGCCCTTTTGCACTCCCTGTGCTACGGCTCCGGAGATTGTGCCACGCGTACAACTGATGTCCCTTCAACGACTTACACGGCCAGTTGACGCTGAACTTCTGGCATGCGTTGGCCGAATCTGTAGCGGGCCAGCTACACGTTGTAGGCAGGCAACACCGCTAGACCGACCGAAGGTCAGCGGGGACCAGTTTCAACCAGCTCGCTAGATCCCTCGGGGAGGCTGTATCCTGGCGAGTAGCTGTAGTACTGGAACTCACCGGTCAGCGGAACGGCGTTCAGGACCGCGCCGACGATATCCACCGGGAGTCGGTCCAGCGTTGCAAGCTTTGCAGCCGCGAGGCGGCGCTCCGTCTGGCCCATGCGCAGCACCATGAGTACGCGTCCGGCAGCGGCCGAAATCGCATAAGCATCGATACCTGCAGCAAGCGGCGGCGTGTCGAAGATCACGACATCGAAGCGCTCGCTGAGACCATCAACCATCTGCTTGAGCCGCGGACCTGCGAGCAGCTCTGGGCTCCGCGGATGTCGCGCACCGCAGCTCACGAGCGACAGGTTCTGATGACTCGTCGGGCGGATCGCCTGCTGAAATTCGATGACGCCGGCGAGGTACTCCGTCAGCCCGGGGCCCGCCTTGAGTCCGTGCATGCGGTGCAATGATCCACGGCGCGTGTCGCCATCGATCAGCACAGTCTTGATCCCCGCTTCTGCGAAGGACAACGCCAGGTTTGCCGAAATCAGTGATTTCCCATCGCCGGGAGCTGCGCTGGTGACCGCAAGCGTAAGCCTCTGGCCAACCCCGGATTGGAGAACATGCATGCGCAGTGTCCGGAATGACTCGAGAAACTGAACGACCTGCTCGGGGGACTTCGTATCGATGCCGCCTTTGGGGATCTTCGGCACGGCGCCCGCGACGACCAAACCCAGCTCCGAAGTCGCCTGATTCGGGTAGCGCATCCGCTTGTCGAGCTGGTCCAGCAACAACGCCAGGCCAATCGCGAGGAAGAGTCCCCCCATCACGCCCGCGACCATGAACATGGATGCTGTGTTCTTCGACGGATTCAGTGGAGCGATCGCGGTATCAAGCACGCTGACATCGGGCACCGCGCTGGCTTCGGCAAGCTGTGCCTCGGCGTAACTTCCCTTCAGCCGGGTGTACAGTTGTTCGGCGACAGTGACGGCCCTGCTCAGGCGCCGTTCTTCGATGGTTCGCGGCGGGATCTCGCGCAGCTCGCGCGACGCCGCCGAGATGCGGCGCTGATAGTCGCTCTCGCGATCACGCAGCTGCGCCAGCAACTGATTCGCCATTTGCGGAATCGTCTGTGTCCGCAGCACTGCCAAGGCCTGCTTCGCCTCGATCACCGCAGGATGCTCGTCGGTGAAGGCCTGCTGCTTCGTGCGCAGTTCGGCCTGCAGGGTGTACTGGTTCCGGAATGCCTCACGCAGCGCCTCGGCCCCTGGGCTCTGCGCCACGCTGGGGATGAACAGCAACCCTTCATATTGGGCGCCGCTCGCCGCTGCGTTCCGGATGGTCTGCTCGAGCGCCTCCCGATCGTGGCGGAGGTTGTCGTACTCGATCTTCTGGTCGAAATAGCTGGCGAGCGCGGGGTCGCGCTCCTCCAGGCCGCGCGCAGCTACCGGACCACCTTCCGTGGGAAGGATGATCGTCCCAACGCGAAAATTCTGGTACGCGGACTCGGCATCCTGAGTGGCCCTTTCGGCCAGCTGGAGCTGTTCCTCAAGGATCTGTGCGAAGTCTGCGACGTTCTTCTTCTTCAACTCCGCGGCGACGGCGAGAAATTCGTGCACCCAGGTGTTCAGGATGCTCGCGCCAAGCCGGGGATCGGTGTCCGCGAACGTGAGCCACAGGAAGCTGCTTCCCTGCGCCAGACGGGTTCCGACACGCGACAGCAGCTCGAGCGACTTGTCGCGCGGGGGTACGATGTTGAACTGCACCGAGCGGTCGCCGGTGCCTTCATAGGCGGTGGGAGGCAGTTGCCACCGGAACCCGACGGCACGGCCCACGGAGTCCACCGCGGCGCCACTCTCCACCAACGCCCCTTCGACAGTGGCCAGCCGCCAAGACTTGCGCGCGCGATCGATGGTCAGTTCGTAGGCCCCAGCGGCGAAGCGCTCGGAGAGTGTGAAGCCATAGAACAGCGGCCGATCGGCACGTTGCGCGAGCTCGACGTACAGCGAGTGCTTGCGTACCACCTCGTCCACCACCCGATGGCTGCGGAACAATTCGATCCAGCTCTGCGCTGTGAGCAGGTCGGCGGACCGAATCGGGCCGCTGGCGCGGTCACCACCAGCCTGCGGTCGCGGATTGCTCGAGCCGACCACCATCGTGGCGCGGACCTCGTAGCGGGGTGTCGTGAAACGCGACGCAAGCACCCCGGCCGCCGACGCGGCAAGGGTGACCCCGAGAATCAGCCACTTGTACCGGCGCACCGCCGCGAGCGGGCGCTCCAACGGACTCTGTTCCGGAGTCACATCGGCGCGCTCGAAGGCATATCCCTCCGAGGCGTTGGAGAGTTCCGAGGGACGCGCGGGAATCAATCCTTCAGGCATCGTGGCTGTGTGATGTCGTAAGTACGAGCGCGGACGTCGTGTGAACGAGTCATCGACGTCACCGCGTGAGATTGAAGATCAACGTGACGACCGCGATGCCAGAGGTGATGAGCGCGACGTAGGTATTGGTATCGCGACGACGACGCTCAGGAACGAACAGCTCGTCACCAGAGCGTAGATGAAGGGCATCGAGCGACAAGCCGTCGCTCAGCGCCACCCTGGTGTCGGTCGCCTGCCAGATGATCTCGCCCGTGCGACGCACCACCATCTTGTCCAGGTCGGCCGTTGGTTGCGGACCTCCTGCAGCCATCAGCACGTCGCGGAGCACCGCGTCTGCCGGAACGTACTGGAAGCCCGGGCGCACGACATAGCCGAGCACCGCGATCGGCATCAGCGCGGTCGCGCGCACGACTGGGCTATTGAGATATCGCGAGAGATGTCCGCGCACCATCTCAGACAACTCGGCCCGGAGCACGCCGTCGAGTGAGAGCTCACCCATGCGAGGAAACTGGAGAAGCTTGCCGGCGCGGACCTGCAGCGTGTCCATCGTGACCGTGCTGCCTTCCAGCACGACGATGACGCGATCGCCCTCCTGGAAATCGCCGCGCTCGAGCCGCGAGCGCAGCAGCCACGCTTCGCTCGAACGCCCGGCCGCGGAAGCGGCATCGGCACGGGCCTGAAGGTCCTGCCGGGTCTCGAATCGTCCAGTCGAGGTGGAACCGTTCGAGCCGGCGGGCGTCTGTGCCGGCAGCGTCGAGCCGCCCGCCAGAAGAATGGCGAGAAACGACCGGATCACGACTTTTGGGAGGGAGGACAGCACGAAACCTCGAGACAGTACGAGCAGGGACGATCGCTGAGACAATGCGTCAGTTGCCAACGCAGTCATCCAACGTTGGCTATTGCTTTGGCACCTCGCATGCCGCCATCAGTCCGCGCATAACATGCTGCAGTTCAACGAGTTATGGCTTTATGGCGGCGTGGCGCTAAAACATGAGGTGAGGAACCGATGGGTGAGCGCAACACAACGTTGCGGCGGCGCGACGATCTGCGCGTTACGCCGGCACTCCGGCCTGCTTGGACGTAATGAAACTCACAACGGCCCGGACGGTTCCGAGGTTGGCCTCGCTGATCTCTTCGTCTGCGGGTTGCACGCCAAACTCGTCCTCGATGAAGGTCAACAGCTCCACGATGCCCATCGAATCCACGATACCACGCTCGAGGAGCTTGTCGTCGTCGTCCAGGACCACGTCCGGCATGGTGTAGAGGAAGTTTTCCTGGAGGTACGCGCGGACCTTCTCGCGAATCTGCTGCTGCTGTGTCGTATACATGCGTGAGTAAGCGTGGTTGGGAGTCGGGTGGGTCAGGCCGGAACGGGAACGGCCTCGTGCATCACGACGTCGGCCGCGTGCGTGGGCAGGGCTTGGGATGAAGCCGCGGTGGCGACGAACTGGTGATGCCAGAGCTGGGTGGAGAGTACTGCCAGCAACGCCTGGTTTTCGCGGAAGGAGATAGCGCTGCCCGCGCGGCAACGCCGCACGAGCCCTCCCACCGCGCGCGGCGCCCAGACACCCACACGGTTGAGGGCTTCTTCCGACAGCATGTCCGCGATGTACCCCGGTGCGCCCGCCGCAAAAAATGACGGCGCGTCGGGAGCACGGTATGGCTGCTTGCGGCGGCCGCTGATGCTGGCCGGAAGGATGCGGCGCGCGAATCGGCGGAGGATCTCCTTTTCCCTGAGGCCCAGGAGCCGCGAGCTGGTCGGCAGGGCTGCCGCGAACTCGAAGAGCCGGTGGTCGAGAAACGGGTATCGTCCCTCGACACCATGCGCCATGGCCATGCGATCCCCCTGGGAGCTGAGGAGGTAGGGCGACAGCAGCAACTCCATTTCCAGGTACGCGGCCTGGTTCAGCGGCGACCACTGGAAGAAGCGAGCGGGCAGGCTCTCACGAAGCTCATCCATCGGTCGCGCCGTTGTGAGCGACGCCGCGAATTCGGGCGCGTAGAACTCCTTGATGCGCGAGGTGAGAAGGATGCGCGGCAGATGCGAGAACAATGGATCGTCCGGCCGTCCTGCATCGAGAAAGAACTTGCGCCAGAACTCGCCTCCGCGCCCCTGCTCGAACAGGTATGGATAGAGGCGGTCGAATAGCCGCTGGCGGCCCCTGGATTCCGGCCGGCGAAGGCAGAACCGGCGCACCGCGACCTCCTTGAAGAGGTCGTAGCCCAGGAACAGCTCGTCGGCGCCCTCACCAGTCAGCACTACCTTGATCCCGGAGGCCTTTGTCAGCTTCGCCAAGTGGTACATCGGCGCGGGTGCGGTGCGCAGCAGCGGCGTCTCGGCATGCCACACGACTTCGGGGAATGACTGCGCGATGACGTTCTCGCCAATCGCGGAGATGCCGTGCAGGGAACCGATGCCGCCAGCAACCGCCCGCTGGAATTCACTCTCGTCAAAGCGTGAATCCGAGAACGTGATCGAGAAGGTCCGCAGCTGGTGCGGCGTCATCCTGGCCGCGAGCGACGCGGTGATGGAGGAGTCGAGCCCGCCACTCAGGTACGCGCCAACGGGAACGTCCGCGCGCATGCGCAGTGACGTGGCGGTCTCCATCAGGCCGGTGAGTTGCTCGAGCGCATCGCGCGGTTCGGCGCGCTGCTCGGGATAGGCCAGGTCGTAATAGCGGTGCAGGTGCAGTGAGCCGTCACGCCAGATGCCATAAGTCCCCGGCTCCAGCGAGCGGACATCGCGGAAGGGAGTGCGCGGCGGGCGCGCCGCCCAGAACGTGAACACTTCGTCAAGGCCACGCGGATCCATGGCCGCGGACACCTCGCCACTGGCGAACAGCGCCTTCACCTCGGACGCGAAGTAGAGTGCGCGGCCGGACTGGGCATAGAACAGCGGGCGGACCCCGAAGCGATCGCGGGCGAGAAACACGGTGCGGCGCGCGGCGTCGTGGATGGCGAACGCGAACTGGCCATTCAGTCGGTGCAGCATGGCTGCCCCCCACTCCTCGTAGGCATGCACCAGCACTTCGGTATCGCTGCGGGTGCGGAACACGTGGCCGCGCGCTTCCAGTTCGCGCCGCAACTCCGGGTGGTTGTAGATCTCCCCGTTGTAGGTGACCACGACCTGGCCATCTTCATTCGCGAGCGGCTGGCCTCCTCCGGCGACGTCTACGATGCTCAGCCGGTTGTGCGCAAATCCGACGTACGAGCCGGTATAGAACCCATAACCGTCCGGGCCGCGATGCTGGAGCGCCGCGGCCATTCGTCCGAGCGTCTCAACCGTGACGCCGCTGGGTGTGGAACGCGCAATGCCGGCAATACCACACATCAGACTTCGACCTCGTCCTTCTCGAGTGACACTTCTTCGACGAGCTGTGGTCCCAGGTGCAGGTAGCGCGTGGTCATGCGCTTCTGCTCGATGTCCTTGTACGACCGTTCGACCTGTTCCGCCGTGAGTCCGGCCGCATCGGCCACAGCCTCCGGGGAACGTCCATGGTTGTAACCATGGAGCACGACGTCCAGCGTCTTCGTCGGGAGGTTGTAGTAGAACTCTTCCTGCGACTGCGGCAGGGAGAACGTGTCCGTCGTGGGGGGACGCGACGTGACCGCGGACGGAATCCCCAGATGCGCCGCGAGCTGGTAGACCTGGCGCTTGTAGAGATGCGCAATTGGCTTCACGTCGGCGAGCCCATCGCCGCCCTTCACGAAGAAGCCCTGATCGTATT
>DASPMP010000181.1:0-3936 GCA_035626995.1 Gemmatimonadaceae bacterium | reverse complement strand
TGGGGTCCATGGACGTGCGGACCTCGATCGGCGTATAGGATGGCGCGAACAGCATCCGGGGCGGAGGGGGTTCCGTCGGCAGGGTACGCGGCATCTCGCTCAAACAGGCGGAGAGCGACACGAGGGCCATCGTGGCCAGGCTCGTCAGGAACGGCTTACGAACGGATGTCATAGGTCGAGTGGAGGAGGACCACAACCCAGATTGGGTGCTACGCGATTCTGACTGCACGTTGATCCACCCCGTCACCACTGCACCATCATGACTTTTTTGCATGCCGCCGCGCTGGCACGACTTCCCAGTCGGCCGACGCAGGTCGCCATTCACCCGTGATCCGCGACACGTTTGCTTAGAGGCATGGCGCTTCCGCCGCTATCTTGAGAGATGACGAGTCCCGCCGCGCTCATCGCATTCGCGTCCGTGTTGGCCTTGCCCCTGGGTGCGCAGGAGTCGCCAATTGAGCTGCAGACGCCCACTGGCACAGTGCACGGGACCCTGCTGATGCCTGCGGGAACGTCCGGCACGGTGCCCGTGATCCTCATCATCGCGGGGTCGGGGCCCACAGACCGTGATGGGAATTCGCCGCTCCTGGCGGGCAGGAACAATAGCCTCAAGTACGTGGCTGAGGCGCTTGCCCAGAACGGAGTGGCGTCAGTCCGGTACGACAAGCGAGGCGTCGCGAGGAGCGCCAGCGCGGCCACCAGCGAAGCGGACCTGCGATTTACCACGTACGTCGACGATGCCGCGGCGTGGGTATCTCACCTCGCCGGTGATTCGCGATTTTCGCGCGTGATGATCATCGGTCACAGTGAGGGATCGCTCATTGGCATCATGGCCGCGCAACGAACATCGGTGGCCAAAGTGATGTCTCTCGCCGGCGCCGGACGCAGCGCGGCGGTCGTGCTGGACGAACAGCTCTCGAAAAACCTGCCGCCAGCCCTGCTCGGCGAAGCTCGGCAGGTATTGGCCGAGCTTCGCGCTGGACGAACGGTGGCCACCCCGCCACCGGCGCTGGCCGCCCTGTTTCGGCCGAGCGTCCAGCCGTACCTGATCTCGTGGCTGAACCTCGATCCAGCAGCCGAGGCGGCAAAATTACGTGTCGCGCATGTCGTGGTGCAGGGAACCACCGATCTGCAGATTGGCGTTGCCGACGCCGAACGAATCGGGAAGGGAACTCAGGATACGCGCGTTGAAATCATCGAAGGGATGAACCACGTCCTCAAGGAAGTCACCGACCCCGCGAAGCAGGCGGCATCCTATTCGGATTCCACACTGCCGTTGCACCCGCGGCTCCTGATCCTCCTGCGCGACTTCGTGACCAAATAGCGCTAACGCACAAAGCGGTCAGCTGGTGACAGCTTCGACGAACCTGTCGACGTCCGTCGGCTCGTTGATCAAGTTTGGAGACACGCGCAGGGTGTTCAGCGGAGGACCGAAAGGCCGCACCATGATGTTCCTGCTGGCGAGCTTCCGCTCCACATCGCGCGCGTCGCCATTCCTGATGCCGACCGCGAACAGCGACGAGGACAGCGCGGGGTGACGCGCTGAGCGCCAGGCAAGTGTCGGCGTCGCGTCGACGCGCTCACGGAACCAACCGGCGATCTCGAGGAGACGTTTCTCCTTTGCGGATTCGCCGAGCTTCTGCTGGAAAGCGATCGCATCCCCCAGCGCCAGAACGGCGGGCAGGTCCCGCGTGCTGTAATCCTCGAAAACCTCCGCGGTCTTCGGCATCACCGAGCGTTGCCGCTTTACCCAGAGCGGATCGAGCAGGTCGCGAACGCGACGCCGGACAACCAGCAACCCCTGACCCTTCGGTGCCTGGACCCATTTGTGTGGGCTCGCGCCATAGAAATCGGCGTCTTCCGCGGTGACGTCCACCGGGACCATGCCGAGCGATTGTGCAATATCGACGGCGACGAACCGCACACCGCGTCGCTTTGCCATCGCGGCCAGTTCGCGCGTGGGGTGACGCAGGCCGACAATGTTGTCGATGTGTGGAAAGACCAGCACGCGCGTATTCGGCCGGATTTCCCGCTCATGTATCGCCACCACGTCGGGCACGGACAGGCCAGTAATATCCTCGAGCGGGATGTCGAAGCGTCTCACGGTGTAACCGCGGCGGGGCGCGTAGTACACCCAGGCGGCGCTCGCGCTGGGATGGTTCAGTGAGCTGAAGAGCACCTCATCGCCTGCGCCGAGTGGAAGTCCTTGCGCGAGGACGTTGAACCCCTCGGTGGTGTTGTGCGTGAGCGCGACTTCATCCGGTTCACAGTGGAGCAGCCCCGCCGCGGCGGTCCGCGTGCGTGTCAGCGCCTCCGTCCAGACATCACCCCACATATGGATGTGCGGGTTCGTCTCGCACTGCCGCAGCAGTCGGATGTGCTCATCGATGACCGGACGCGGAATCGTCCCGATGGATCCGTGATTCAGGTACAGCAGCCCGGGCGCGAGAAGGTATTCGTCCTTCAAGGCGCGGGCGGCAGTCCCGGCTGGGGACAAGCTGGCGAGCGCTGCGGCAAACACCGAACGATCACCCAGGAGGGTAACAAGGCCGGCCCCGCTGCCAGCCAGGAATGAGCGACGGTCGATCATGCAGAACGGTGGACGATTAGCGCGAACCCGTCAACCAGCACCCCTCAATCAGATCGCAGGGATGCCGACGGATCGACGCGGGTCGCGCGACGGCCCGGAACCCAGCTCGCCACCGCCGCAACCAGAAGGAACAGCAACGGCACACCCACGAAGGTCACCGGATCCACGGCGCTGACGCCGTACAAGAAGGAGGACAGCGATCGCGTGAGGAAGAATGCCGCGATCACCCCTCCTGTCGTGCCGAGTGCGGCGAGTAGCGCACCGCGTCGTATCACCAATGCCAGCACCTGCCGGGGGGTCGCTCCGAGCGCGAGGCGGATGCCCATCTCTGGCGCCCGTTGGCCCACGATATACGACATCACTCCGTAAATGCCAACGGCGCCAAGGAGCAGCGCGGCAACCCCGAATAGGGTCACGAGGAGCATCGTGAAGCGCGCCTTTGCCACAGAATCTGACAGCACGGCGTCCATCGTCCGGATATCGCTTACCGCGACGGTGCCATCGGCGTCAGCGACGGCCTTACGAATCTGTGCCGCCACCGTGCCCGGATCCGCCGACGTGCGCGCCAGGAGCCACATCTCACCCTGCGACAATCGGCGACTGCCTTCCTGCAGCCACGGTGCGTACACGGATGCCGTCGACGTATCTCGCAGGCTGTCCTGCTTCACATCGGCGACGACGCCGACGATGGTGAGCCAGGGGCTCGGATACGGATACCCGATGCGCTGCCCCAGCGCATCGCCCTTTGGCCAGAAACGTCGTGCGACGCTCTCGCTGATGATGGCCACCGGCATCTGATCGTCCCGATCGGCGTCGGTGAAGTTGCGTCCCTGGCGGATCGGAATTCTCAGCGTGGAGAAGTATCCGGGACTCACCACCTGGAAATGCGCGATTTCTGGCAGGATCCGTGAGCCGTCTTCAAACTGTCCCTGGACGCGAATCGCGATCCCCCACACAGCCTGCGCGAGCGGCAACTTGTCCACGTACCCCACGCCTTGCACGCCGGGAGCTCCCGCGACCTCAGCCATCACACGTTCGTACATCGCGAGGAGGCGCTTCGGATCGTTGTACGTGACCGTTGGCGGGCTGACGCGCGCGGCCAGCACCCGTTCCGTCGTGAACCCGGGTTCAACGGCGCGGAGCTCCGCGAAGCTGCGCACCAGCAACCCCGATGCGATCACCACCATCACCGCGAGCGCAATTTCTCCGGCGACAAGCAGCCCGCTGAAGCGCTGCTGGCCGGCGTCCCGGGTTGTCCGGCGGCTCGCTCCCACAACGGACGTCCGCGTTCGTGTCGCTCGCAGGGCAGGGACGACACCAAACAGCAATCCCGTCACGATGGCCAC
>DASPMP010000180.1:0-5087 GCA_035626995.1 Gemmatimonadaceae bacterium | reverse complement strand
GTCGTGCGACACAAGGCAACCCTTCGAGCGCAGCTGAACCGTGCGCGGAACAAGGGTGTGCGCCCGTTCGAATGGGGAGCGGCAACCGTGGCCGCACGATTGTCGGAGTTGCGAGCGGTGCTCGACGAATGGCTGCACCGGCGCGGGCTGCCTCCCCTGCACTTCATGACGGAGCCCGATACGCTCTACGACCTGCGGGATCGGCGCGTCTTCGTGGCGGAACAGCATGGGCAGGTCGTTGCCTTCCTGGTCGCTACGCCGATCCCCGCGCGGACCGGGTGGCTGGTGGAACAGTGGCCGCGACGAAGCGATGCCGTGAACGGGACGACGCATCTCCTGGTGGACAGTGCCATGCGCGCATTCTCAGCGTCGCATGCGGCCTTTGCGACGCTGGGCTTGGCGCCACTTTCCGATCGCGCCGGACCAATCGGGGAGGGTGAACCTGTGTGGATCCGCATGGTGCTGCGCTGGATTGCGGCGCACGGGAAGCGCTTCTACAACTTCCGCGGACTGGACGCGTTCAAGGCCAGCCTCCAGCCGATGGAGTGGGAACCAGTCTACGCAATCGTCCCTGCGCCTCGCGCAACGCGGCCAATGCTCGTGGCGGTTGCCGCCGCATTCGGCGGTGGCAACCCAGCGGGTTTTCTTGCCCGGGCGGCAGGCCACGCCTTGCGCCGGGAGGTGAGCGGCGTTCGATCGCCAAACGAAAAAAGCCACGGATAGCTCGCTACCCGTGGCTCAGGGGAAACCGCTCGGTGGCCTCTCTCAGCCGCGGCCCCTGTGTTTCGTTGCCCGAAGTTCAGGGGCGCTTGTTCACATCGACCGTTGGCCGCTTCACTTCCACCGGCTTGCGTCCGGTGACGACTGGCCTATCGACGATGATCGTATCCTTCTGGGTACCCATCACCGGCATGTTCACCGTGTCGGTCGTCGTGCCCAGGTCGATGTCGGGAAGCCCAAGCCGGGCGGTCGTGTCCGCTGTGGTATCCAGCGCTCCGGCAGATTCGTATTCGGTATCGCGCGCGCACGCCAACGTCGCAAGCGCAGCCAGAATCAGAAGCCCATTTCGCATCGTAGTACCCTCCTGCCGAGCAGAAGGGCAAGGCTGGTGCCAACTATTGCCGGCGTATGCGATCGATTCGCGTGCCCACAAGTACGAAGAGCTCGCCTGCCTCAGAGGCAATCAAGCCACTGGGAAAGCCACCAATCTGAGCGAATGCGTACGCCGCGTTTCCGTTCATTACGTCCAGACGATATACCCAGCCTGCGACGTAATCAGCGAAGAAGTAGTTCCCGACGTAGCTGCTGCCAAACGCGGGGACTGACGGCCGGTAGAACGCCCCGCCAACGACCGCAAGTCCATCGAACAATGTTGGGCTGGCTGAATGCGCGTATGCGAGCAACGGAGTGTCGTACGCTGGATTTCCCGTCGGTCCTTCCGTGGCGGGCCAGCCATAGTCGGCGCCGGCGCGTCCGAGGTTGATCTCTTCCCACGCCGAGGCGCCGACATCGTTGATGTGCATGCGTCCCGTGCCCTCCTCGATAGCGAACGTAAACGGGTTGCGCAGCCCGCGCGCCCAGATCGCGCGGTTCACTCCCGTCGTCGTGGCGAGGAACGGATTGTCGGAGGGAATGCTCCCGTCGGCATTGAAGCGGAGCATCTTCCCGAATGGCGTCGTAAGACTGGGGCCATTGCCGGCATTTCCATCATCGCCGACGGCGACGTATAACTTTCCGTCCGGTCCGAAGTGCATTGCGCCGCCATTGTGCTTCGACGCATCGGACAGCGGGGGAAGCTCCGCGACGACAACCTCGCTGCCAGCTTGCGCCACGTCACCGGAGGCAACGAACCGGCTGATGCGGTTATGCGCGGCGCCACCGGCGCCCGTTGTGTAATAGAGATACACATAGCCGTTCGTCTCAAACGACGGATGCAGCGCTACGCCAAGGAGTCCCCGTTCCCCGCCGTCCAGCACCGGCAGGTGCACGAACGGCTGCGCGAGGAGCTGGCCGTTCTTGACCACACGCAGCCGGCCCGACTTCTCGGCGACGAACATGCGGCCGTCCGGGGTGAATGCGGCGGCCGTCAACACGTCCCCAAAGGGACCGGCATGCGCCTCGCGCACGAAGCCAGCACCAAGCGCCACGTCGCCGCCGAAGGTTACGGCAGCCGGCGACCAATCGGACCAGTTGCCCGCGGCGTCCTGCGCCCGCGCCCGGAAGACGTGGACACCTGAGGCAAATGCACCAGTGCTCGGCAGCGTCGCCTCGTACGGCGCTGACGCATCCGTGGCCAGAAGTTCCCCGTCGATTTCGAACTGGACGAGGGTCACACCGACGTTGTCCACCGCCGTGGCCGCGAGTGCGACGCTGCCGACGAGGTTCTGAGTACCTGACGCTGGACTCGTGAGCGAAGTCGTTGGCGCAAGCACGTCTCCCGATCCTGCGCCCTGCACGGTGACGAAAATGGGCGAGGACATGGTATATGCGCCGTGGTTGTCGGTCGCACGCGCCGTAATCGACCGCGTCCCCGTCCCTGACGGGTTCCACGCGATTTCATACGGCGCCTCGGTGTCGGAGCCAATAGCGCCGCCGCCGACGAAAAATTCCACCTGGGTGACTTCCCCATCGGCGTCGCTGGCGTCTGCGCGAAGCGCGACGTTCGTTCCCGCCGTGACAATGCTGCCCCCGGCCGGCGCGCTCACCGCGATGGCGGGAGCGACATTCGCGACGCCGAACTCGCGGAACGTCGCGACGACGTCGATGCTGCTGGCGGGAACGGTGAGCGTCTGCTCCCTGGCACCGTCGTTCGACCATGCAGAGAACTCATACGCAAAGCCGTTCAGCGATTGCGGCTCCGGAACGCCGAGCGTTCGCTCCATCCCCACAACGCTCGTCACGCTCAGGGGCGTCGTTCGCGGCTGGAAATCGAGGAACACCTCGAGCCCTGCCGGTTCGGTGTTCAGTGTGAGGGTGACGAGACGCGGAGCAAGATCAACGAACGTTGTGTCCGCGCGACCGGCGGCATCCACTGCCCGGGCGTAGATGCGATAGAAGATTTCACTTTCCAGATGCCCTTGGCGCGACACCGTGAACGTGCCTGCCGATCCGGGGGCCGGCGATTGTGCCGGGTGAGTATGCTCCCCGTGATGCAGAACCACCCACCACTCCATTGCGGCGGATGGGAGTGTTCGACCCGCGGCGTCAACGGCGGAGAGAGTGACCGCAATGACATCGCCGCCGGCAAAAGTTCCGGACGCCGCCGGGTTGAGGATGGTGACCTGCGGTGGCCCCTCAGGACCGGCAGGCTCGCTGCACGCGAGCCCGACAGCGGTGCTGAGGGCCAAAAAGCACGACAGGCGCCTTCGTAGTGAAGGCGCCTGCCGACCCAAACCAGTATTGCTTTGCAACTGTAGTCCTGTGCTGCTGGTCCGCGCCGCCACGGGCGACGCGGACCATTTGCCGCTGTTACGGGGCGACCGTAGCAGTGACGCTGAAGCCTGTCACTGCATCCGCACCGGCCCAGGAGAAGACCGCAATTCGCCAGGTACCGGCGGCCGGAGAAGCAACAGTGCGCGCTTCATCGTTGCCGGAGTTTGTTGAGCGCAGGGTCGCGGGCACATTGCTGAACGCCAGTGCATTGGGATCCGCATTGATGGCACTAGGGACCGTGCCAGGAGCGAACAGATAAAGATCGGCGTCACCAGTACCACCGGTTCCGCTCACGCTAAGCGACGTTGCGCCTGCGGGAACTTCGATTGCGTAGTAATACGCCGTCCCCGGATCAACCGTAGGCGCATTCGCCGCAGCGCCGCTCGTGAGCAGCGTAGCGCAGGTGATCGTCGTGTTGCCGGAGACCGACGTACCAATGCCATTGTCCGCAGTCGCCGTAATCGTCGAGGTGCCGACGGCATCGCAGGTCACAAGACCTGTCGCGCTCACGCTGGCATTCGCGTTATTGCTTGACCAAGTGATCGCGACGCCTGGAACCGTGTTGCTTGCAGCCGAGCGGGGATTCGCTGCCATCTGCTGCGTCTGGCCGATGCCTTTGAAAGGAGAGGCCGGTGTCACAACGATGTTGGCAACCAAGGGCGAGCCCGCAACCGTGACGTCGCGCGTTCCAGAAACACCCTCGCTCGTCGCGGTGATCGTGACCGTTCCGTCGGCCACACCCGTCACTACACCAGAGCTGTTGACCGTGGCGATCGCGTTGTTGGACGAGGACCAGGTCACCGTGCGGCCGACCGCCGGCTGCCCGTCAGAGCCAGTCAACGTCGCCGTCAGCGTCGTCGTGCCTTCCTGCCGGATGCTTCCCGGCGGCGTGCTGACAGCAACCGTCTGAACGGGATACTGGATGTTAAGATCGAAGGTGCCGGTCTTGCCGCCGGCGGCGGCGGAGATCGTCACGTCACCCCCGCCCACCGTCGTCACGACGCCATTCGCATCGACTGTCGCACGCGCGTTATCCGAGGACGTCCAGGTGATCGGGATGTCCACGAAGTCTGAATCGCCGTTGATCGGTACCGCGAGCAGCTGGAGCGTGATGCCGCGCAGGAGATTCGTCGTCGGCTGGTCGTACGGGATGACAAGGACTTCGACATCGCTGATCGGCCCACCGGGAGCCGTCGAGTCGTCGCCGCATGCCGTCGCCGCCAGTGACGCGAACGCCAGCAGCGCCACCTGCGCGGCACGCCGCGGACTCGTCCTTGGCCAAGAGAGCATCTTCATTATAGGGGAGGGTTTGGGGGTGAAATAGCGTGCGGGCGGTTCGAGGCGGCCCGAACGGCGTATGGCCCAACATGAGACACGGAGGCCCTGCTGACAAGTCCCAAAAAAACATTTGGGACGGGCGGGCAGCAACCCCCCCACCCCTCAGGTAAAGACTTCGCGCTGCAGCTTCCGGGTCCGACGGAGCTCGTAGACCTGGCCGACCTCGCCCCCGATGAGGAAAATGAGCGCGGCGTAATACACCCAGACAACCACGATGACGAGCGCTGCGATGGTGCCGGTGTACATCGACCCCGGGCTCATCCCGGCTGCCACCCATCGGAAGACCTGCTTGGCGAACTCGAAGGCGAGTCCGGAAA
>DASPMP010000179.1:0-10419 GCA_035626995.1 Gemmatimonadaceae bacterium | reverse complement strand
CACGGCTCGGCACCACACCTTCTTCGAGATGCTCGGGAACTTTTCCTTCGGCGACTACTTCAAGGCCGACGCGATCCGGTTCGCATGGGAATTCGTGACGACCGAGTTGCGGATCGATCCGCAGTTGCTGCGCGTCACCGTGCACCATTCGGACGACGAAGCCCGGGCGCTGTGGCGCGACATCGCACAGCTGCCGGATTCGCGCATCTACAGCCTGGGGGACAAGGACAACTTCTGGCAGATGGCGGACACCGGCCCCTGCGGTCCGTGCTCGGAGATCTTCATCGACCTCGCGCATGCCGCCCGCGACTGGCGCTTCCCGACGGATGCCCGCGGTGAATGGACAGAGACGAACCGCAAGGAGTTTTCGCTCGATGCCTTCGTCGAAGGCGCGGAGGCCGGGCGGTTCCTCGAATTCTGGAACCTGGTGTTCATGCAGTTCGATCGCCGTGCCGACGGGACGCAAGTGCCGCTGCCGCGCCCGTCGGTCGATACCGGCGCGGGGCTGGAACGCATCGCCGCCTTCATGCAGGGCTTCACGAACAACTACCATACCGATCTCTTCGCCCCGCTGATTCGCGAAGCGGAACGCGTGGTGGGGAGGCCGTACGACCAGAACCCATCCTTTCGCGTCCTTGCCGACCATGCACGCGCGGTCGCCTTTCTGCTGGCGGACGGCGTACATCCGTCGAACGAAGGGCGCGGGTATGTGCTTCGCCGCATCCTGCGGCGCGCCGTGCGCCACGCGTGGCTGCTCGGGCGCAAGGCGCCGACGCTCGCGTTCGTGGCGGAGGTCGTGGTCGATACCATGGGCGACGTCTACCCGGAGCTGCGAGAAAAAAAGGCGCTGATCCTGAAGACCACGCGCGTCGAGGAAGAGGCGTTCCTCTCGACGATTGAAGGCGGGCTGGCGCGGTTCGAACAGATCGCGCCGATGCGCACCGCAGACGGGAGCATCGACGTTCGGGGCACGGTCAGCGGCGAGGATGCGTTCCGCCTGTACGACACGTTCGGGTTCCCGATCGATCTCACCGAGTTGATGGCACGGGAGCGCGGCTATGTGGTCGATATCGCGGGCTTCGAGGCTGCGCTCGACACCCAGCGGAAGCGCTCGCAGGACGAACGGAAGTCCCGCAAGCTTGGCGTGGAGACCGACGCGCTGGCGGACCTGTCGCAGTGGGAGGCTCCGGATCCCAATGCAGCGCGCGAAGTCGCATTTGTCGGCTATGAGTCGATCGAGATCGAGACGCAGGTCGCTGCGATTCGCAGGCTCGATGGCAATCGCGTGGCGGTGCTGCTCAAGGAATCTCCGTTCTATGCGGAGTCCGGCGGCCAGATCTCTGACCGTGGCGAGGTTGTCGGCGAGGGATGGCGCATCGACGTCGATGACGTTCGCAAGGTCGACGGACGCCCCGCCGCGGTGGGGTTGTTGTCTGGCACGTTCCACTTCGGAAAGGCGACCGCACGTGTACCCACGCTGCAGCGACGCGATACGGAGCGGAATCACACGGCGACGCATCTCCTGCACGCGGCGCTGCGCCAGGTGCTTGGCGAGGCGGTACATCAGGCCGGCTCGCTGGTGGCACCAGATCGCCTGCGGTTCGACTTCACGCACCATGGTCCGGTTGCCACTGAGCGCCTCGTGGAAATCGAGCGCATCGTGAACGAGCACATCTGGCGTGGAATCGCCGTGACGACCCGGGAGATGCGCTACGCGGAGGCGCGTTCCGCGGGCGCCATGGCGTTGTTCGGCGAGAAATACGGAGATGTCGTTCGGGTCGTGACCGTGCCGGGGTTCTCGATGGAGTTGTGCGGGGGCACCCACGTGCGGAACACCGCCGAAATCGGCCTGTTCAGGATTATTCACGAAACCGGCGTCGCCTCTGGCGTCCGCCGAATCGAAGCCGCAACCGGGCCCGGCGCTTTCGCATTGATGCATGACCGCGAACAGGCGTTGCTGCGGATTGCCACGTTGCTTCGCACGCCGGAAGAGGGGGTGGAACGGCGCGTCATGGCATTGCTCGAAGAACGCCGGGCGCTCGAGAAGCGCGTGGAGGGAGCACTGCGCGGGGGCGGTGACCAGCTCCAGCAGTGGCTTACCGAAGCGCAGTCCCTCGGCGAGAACGGCGCACGGTTCGTCGGTCGCCGGGTGAATGTGACGGACGTGAAGGAGTTGCAGGCCGTGGGGGATGCGTTGCGCGAGCAACTGAAGTCCGGCGTCGGCGTGCTCGGGGCGACCTTTGCGGACGGGAAGTCCACGCTGCTCGTCGTCGTCACAGATGACCTGAAGGACCGGGGCGTTCGCGCAGATGCGCTGGTCCGGGAAATCGCTGCCGTCGCGGGAGGGAAGGGTGGTGGCAAGGCGCACATGGCGCAGGCCGGAATTCCGGATTCGGGTCGTCTGGACATCGCCATCGGAGAAGCCTCGAACATCGTCCGGCCCTTCGTCTACCCGGCATGACCGTCGCCGAGTGGGTTCGCCGCCGGTCACCCAGACCACCTGATGTGTTATTGGATGCTGTCATTCGCGCGCTCGGTGCCGACGGCGAGCGTCCAGAGTCGGAGACGGCTGCCGCCTGTCTCGACGTGGCAGCGCAGCGTCTCGCTGCGATTCTTGAGGAGCGGCGCTTTCAGCGCGACGGCGCACTCGACCTGCTCACGGTCGATGCACTCGTGACTTATGCTTTCGAGCACGCGAGCACGAGTGCCGCGAAAGACCTTTCCGGAATGGCCGCTGCCGCGATCACGCGCCTGACCGCCCTGGCGCCGGCGGCATGAGCGAACATTTCAGCGGTGCCCTCCGCGAACTGTCCGAGACCGCGGAGCGCGTCGCGCGCGACCTGGGGCCGGCGCTGGACCGCGCCCTGTCGATGGTGCGCGAGACGGTGCGCCGGGGCGGGACACTGTTGTTCTGCGGAAACGGCGGCAGTGCCGCGGACGCACAGCACCTGGCGACCGAATACGTCGTGCGATACACGCGCACGCGTCGCGCCTATCCAGCGATCGCGCTCACGACGGATACTTCGCTGCTGACGGCTGCTGGAAACGACCTGGGATTCGAAGAAGTTTTCGCCCGTCAGGTGGAGGCGCTTGGAAAGCCCGGGGACCTGCTGGTGATCCACACGACGAGCGGGAATTCCGCGAACCTGCTCCGGGCCGCCGAAGTAGCGAGAGACAGAAATATCGACGTGCTGGCGCTCAGCGCGCGCGACGGCGGGAAGTTGAAGGCTCTCGCCACGCATTCGGTCATTATTCCTACTGACCGCACCGACCGCGCCCAGGAACTTCAGTTGTGCATCCAGCACATCATCTGCGACCTGGTGGAGCGCGATCTGTGAATTCCATCGCGGGACGGCGGGCGCTGGTCACCGGAGGATCGCGCGGGATCGGCGCCGCGACGGCGCTGCTCCTCGCCGAGCATGGCGCACATGTCGCGATCGGATACCGTACGCGTGGAGATGATGCTGACCGGGTCGCACGACAGGCACGGTCGCATGGCGTCGAGGCGGTTGCCATTGCGACTGATATCTCCACCCGCGAGGGCGCGGAACAGCTCGTGACGGAGGCCGCCGAACGGCTCGGTGGGCTGGACGTCTTCGTTGGAAATTCCGGCATCTGGGTACCGGACGATGTCGCGCTTCAGGACATGTCCGATGACCAGTGGCGCCGGACGATGCGCGAGAATGTCGACTCGATGTTCTTCACCACGCGGGCGGCGGCTCGGGTGCTCAGCGACCATGGCCGCATCGTGCTGGTGGCAAGTACCGCCGGCCAGCGCGGCGAGGCATTCCATGCGGACTATGCGGCGTCGAAGGGAGCGATGATCTCGTTCGTGAAGTCGCTCTGCATCGAGCTGGCGCAGCGCGACATCACCGTGAATTGCGTTGCTCCGGGGTGGGTAGACACCGAGATGTGCGCCGGCCCATACGCCAATGGTGGACGCGCGCGGATCGAACGAGCGATTCCCCTCGGACGCGTCGCAGCGCCGCGGGACATTGCCGGTCCCATCGTCTTCCTCTGCTCCGACCTGGCCCGGCACATCACCGGCGAAGTCATGAACGTCAACGGCGGGAGCGTGCTGCCCGGATGATCGTCCTCGTCTTCACGGGCGGCACGATTTCGATGAAGCATGATCGCGGTGCGCGTGGCGCCATCCCCGCGCTCGCCGGCAAGGACATCATCGACCTGGTGCCCCAGTTGCGGGAGCTCGGGGAACTCGAGATCGATGACTTCGGTGCCTTTCCGGGCCCGCACATGACCGTGGAACGCATGTGGGCACTGCGCGAGCGCGTCGAAACGCATCTCAGACGTCCCGACGTGGATGGCATCGTGGTCACCCACGGAACCGACTCGCTCGAAGAATCCGCCTACCTGCTGGCGCGCTCACTGGCGAGCGAAAAGCCCGTCGTATTTACGGGCGCGATGCGAACCTCGTCGGATCTTGGGTGGGATGGCCCGTCCAATCTCGGAGCTGCAGTGCGCGTGGCCGCGGCGTCGGAATCGCGTGGATTCGGCGTCCTGGTCGTCATGAGCGACCGGATTTTCACCGGCCTCGATGTCATCAAGGTGCACACCCATCTCCTCGACGCCTTTGAAAGTCCGGGGCTGGGGCCACTTGGTGTGGTGGACGGCCGGCATGTGATATACCGGCGCGCGATCCCATCCCCATGCGAGGTCGTGGACGCCCCAGCGCTCGGTGGGCCAGTGGATATCATCTATGCGTATGGCGGCGCGGACTCGCGTCTCCTTGATGCCGCCCGCAAGGTCGGACGGGGAGTCGTCGTCGCTGGCATGGGGCGCGGGAATGTTCCGCCCGACATGGTTCCGGGGATCGAGCGCTGGATCGGCGACCAGAAACCGGTGGTGATCACCTCCCGCGCATTGCGCGGGCGCGTCGGCAAGACGTATGGCTACCCGGGTGGTGGCCGACGGCTCGCGGACCTCGGAGCCATCTTTGCCGGGAGCCGCCGTCCGCAGCAGGCGCGCATCGATCTCATGCTGGCGCTGGGAGCGGGGCTCGATGTGCGAACGCTCTTCGATCGCTGAGGGGACGCCCTCAGTTCTGTGACCGACGTTCCCACTGCTTGAAACAGCGCCAATCGAATTCCTGTGCGGCCCGCATCTGGTCGGGGAACCCGAAATAGTCCACGTATCCCTCACGCTCGGCGCGCCAGCGACAGCACCATGCGAAATCGAACACGTGGGTCCCCGACGCAGTGTGCACGTTGACCGAGCCGACAAAGTCGGAGCACCCCGACATCCCACGAATCTCCACCTGCTGAATTTCGAGCGCCGGTTCTTCGGCAAGCAGCTGGTTGAGGAGACGACGTACTTTGACGCGCGGGGCATACGTCTCGACCTTTACGCGCTCGGTTCGATCGCCCGAGAGAAAGCGGGTCAGGTCAGCCTTGAAATCGGTCGTCGCGCTGGAGTTTTCGAGCAGGTTTTCAATCACTCGGTCGAGTCCGGCAAGATACTTTAGGTGTGCTAGCTGAAGTCTTTGTGGGACAACACAATATCGCATCGAGCGCAGGCCACTGGTAGTGACAAATTCGAGTTCCGCTGAGCTCCTGAAGCTTCGCCCTCCAAAGACCGTTCTCCAGATCACCAAAGACCTGGAAGCCGCCGGTTTTGAGGTCTGGGCGGTGGGTGGGGCAGTTCGCGATGCGTTGTTGGGGCTGCTGCATCTCGACTGGGACCTCGCGACAAATGCCACCCCGGACCAGGTTCGCGAAGTATTCGGGCGGAAGCGGACGATACCGGTGGGGATCGAGTTCGGGACAGTGGGGGTTCTGGACCGCGACGGTCGCTTGCACGAAGTCACCACCTTCCGGCGCGACGTGAGAACGGATGGTCGGCACGCCGAGGTGGAGTTCGGTGCGTCGCTCCCCGAGGACCTGGCCCGACGCGACTTCACCATCAACGCGATCGCGTACTCTCCGTCGCGCGGAGAAATCCAGGACCCGTTTGACGGGCGTGGCGATCTGCAGCGGCGAGTGATCCGCGCAGTTGGCAACGCGGCGGACCGGATGAGGGAGGACAGACTCCGGGCGCTTCGTGCCATCCGGTTTGCGGCGAGATTCGATTTTCGACTCGACGATGCCACGTGGCAGGCCGTCGTAAATAGCGCTCCGCACCTCGGCCGTCTATCAGCGGAGCGGGTGAAGCAGGAACTCGAGAAGACGATGGACCAGATCGCGGCTCCCTCGCGTGCGCTCATCATGTGGCGCGACAGCGGAGCGTTCGCCGCGCTGATCCCTGGCCTTCGTGACGTATCGGACGGGCTCTTGCGCGCCGTGGACTGCGCGGCCACGCCAGGGCCGCCACGGCGTCCGGGGCGCCGTCTCGTTCGGCTTGCCGTGCTGTTTTCAGAAGTTCCAGCCGAGCGGCTCTATGCCATCGCCATGGGACTCAAGCTTTCCAAGGCCGACGCGGCCTGGATCGCGTCGCTTGGCGGACTGTGGCAAAGCTTGCGGGATGAGCTTACGGCAGCCGTCGCAGATCGGCCGGACGATCGTCGCATTCGCCACCTGGTCTCTCGCATCGGCCGCCCGAAACTGCATGCGTTCTTCCGGGTTGCGGCCGCGCATTGGGGATCGGGGCGCCCGGTCGGCGATGCAAGTCCAGCGGCGCAGGCTGTGCATTCGCTGTACCGGCGCAGCCTGCGGATTGCCATGCGCGATCCGGTGGACCTGCGCGATCTGGCGATCGACGGCGACGACCTGAGGCAGGTCGGCATCCGCCCGGGACCGGACCTTGGTAAGATTCTTTCGTCGCTGCTCGGTCTGGTGCTGGACGATCCCGGGATGAATACCCGGGAGCGGTTGCTGGAGGAAGCACGCCGACTGGCGTCGGCGTGAACCCAACACACACGACAGGCAACTGATGTTCTTTCGAGGCAGGCAGCCGGAGGCGTCGATTTGGCGGCGATTCAACGTCGGCGCGGACGGATTCACGTTCGTGAACGAGGAAGGCGTCTTCTCGATCCATGTCGTGGCGAACGCGGAACGAGTGGTCGACCTCTTTCATTCACTGACCGAGCAGCTGCCCCCCGCCGTGGACGTTGCTCTCGAGGATCTGCGATCGGGTCGCAGTTGGAAGGGGGAGGCACTGCCGCTCGAGGATGTCCGGGAGCAGATCGCGAGATTGAAGGTGTTGCTTGGGCGATATGGGGGCGTGGAGTTGTCGGTATTCACCGCGGACGATCAGCTGACGCTGAATCCGTATCTCGAGCTGTTTGCGTACGCTCGCACGGATCGGTGGTATTACCTGCTCGAAGGGAAGGGACTCGAGGAGAAGCGCGCCGTGCGCACCAAGAGCTGGAAGCAGCGACGGGCCCAGTTCCCGGCTGCCGCGGAACTCGTGAACGCGATTCAAACAGCAGTGGAGCGGTTGGGCCTGCAGCGGGCGTGACGCGACTCGAGCTGGTGTACGGCGCGTCCGCGGCGGCCGCGAACATCATCGGCGCCCTCGCGATCACGTCCGGCCGGCGATGGAGCGTCCAGGCACTCGACCGTGTCCTTGCCTTCGCGGCCGGATTTCTCCTGTCGGTGGCCTTCGTGGACCTGGTTCCGGAGGCTGTGTCCCGAGGCGGACGCACTGCCGCAATCACAGCGCTGCTCGCGTATCTCGCGGTGCACCTCACCCAGCACACTCTCGGTCGGCACTTTCACTTCGGCGAGGAGACGCACGCTGTCACGCCCTGGGTCAGCCGCAGTGCGCTGATCGGGCTGATGCTTCACACCTTCGTTGACGGGGTGGCCGTGGCGTCGGGCCTGTTGGTCAGCAGCACAGTCGGTGCGCTCGTGTTCGTCGGCGTCCTCGTCCACAAGTTTCCCGAAGGTTTAGCCATCTCGAGTCTTTTTCTCGCCGCCGGAAGCTCCCGTGGCCATGCGGTCCTCGCGGCGGCATCGCTCGGCGTTGCGACGCTGCTCGGAGTGGTGCTCACGGACAGCTTCGCGGCTCTGCAGACCCATGGCCTGGCCATTTCCGCGGGGGTGACGATCTACGTGGGCGCGTCGAACCTGGTGCCTGAGCTCCAGGCCCGCGGCGATTGGAGCACCCCCCTCAGTTTCGTCGCCGGATGCGGAGCGTATTTTGCCGCCCGGGCAGCATTCTAGAGCATCATGGCGCGACAAAAGGAGCGAGGGCCAACGCTGTTTCAGGCTGCTGGTGACCGGGCGCATCCTTTGGCGTCGCGTATGCGTCCCGCCACCCTGGACGAGTTCGTTGGACAACGTCATCTGCTGGAGCCAGGAAAGCCGTTGCGTGAGGCAATCGAGGCCGGTTCCATTGGCTCAGTTGTCCTTTGGGGACCACCGGGCACGGGAAAAACAACGCTGGGCCGCCTCATTGCCGGCTACACGGACCGCGAGTTCGTTCCGTTTTCGTCTGTCACCGAGGGTGTGCCTCGAATTCGTGAAGTTGTCGCGGATGCCGAACGCCGCCTCCAGGTGGGGCGCGGGACGATCCTGTTCGCGGATGAGATCCATCGACTGAACAAGGCGCAGCAGGACGCATTCCTGCCGCATGTCGAATCCGGAACCATCACCCTCGTTGGTGCGACCACGGAGAATCCGTCGTTCGAGATCAATGGCGCGCTGCTTTCCCGAGTTCGCGTTTTCGTCCTGAAGCCGCTTGCTCCGGACGACATCCGCAGGCTGCTCGATCGCGCACTGAAGGACGAGCGCGGGCTGCGTGCGCTGAACCTGCGGGCGGACCCGGAGGCGTTGGATCTCATCGCGACCGAGGCGGACGGGGACGCGCGGCGGGCGCTCACGGTGCTGGAGGCCGCCGCGGGACACGTCGGAAACGAGGGACACATCGATGCGGCTGCGGCACGGGAGGCCATGCAGCTGCGATTCGCGCGCTTCGACAAGGGCGGCGAGGAGTTCTACAACTCACTCAGCGCGTTTCACAAAAGCCTGCGCGGCAGCGACCCCCAGGCATCGTTGTACTGGATGGCGCGATGGATCGAAGGCGGGGGTGATCCGATGGTACTGTTCCGCAGGGCGCTGGCCATGGCCGCTGAAGACATCGGGCTCGCCGATCCGGAAGCCCTGAAGCTCGCGGTCGCCGCCCGGGACGCCTATCACATGCTCGGCCCGCCGGAAGGATATCTGCCGTTGGCGCAGATGGTGGTGTATCTCGCAACCGCACCGAAGTCGAACAGTGCGAAGGTTGCGCTGGGCAATGCGATCCAGGCCGCACAGGAGACACCAGCCGAAGGAGTACCCCTGCATATCAGGAATGCTCCCACCAAACTCATGAAGGAACTGGGGTATCACTCGGGGTATCAGTACGCGCATGACGTCGCCGAGGCATATATCCCGCAGGAGTACCTGCCGGACAAGCTGAAGGGACGGACGTTCTATCAGCCAGGCCCATTTGGTTTTGAGAAGGAAATCGCGAAGCGGCTCGCGTGGTGGGAAGAGCTCAAGCGCCGTACGACAGACTCGGGAGACAAGGACTCATGAAGAGATTTGCATTGGTGGCGATGGCGCTCGTCGTAGGTGCGTGTTCGGCACTCGGTCGGGCGGCCTTCCAGAATCCGGTGGTGAACCTCCGGGACGTTCGCGTACTCGGGCTCGGGACCCAGGGCGGCAACCTCGAAGTGCAGCTGGGGGTGTATAATCCCAACAACTTCCGGCTCGACGCGACGCGACTGACCTATCGGGTCTTCGTCGGCGATTCGGTGGGTGTCGCCAGCGGATCGCTCGATACGCAGACGACGGTGCAAGCGGGGGACTCGACGATCATCCGCCTGCCGATTTCCTTCACGTATGCCGGCATCGGTGCGGCGGCGATGCAGTTGATGCGCACGGGCGCAGTTACGTATCGTGTCGGTGGGGACGTGACCGTCGGATCACCCGTAGGCAACTTCACGGTGCCGTACAGCACCAGCGGGCAATTCAACACGATGGGCAGGTAGGGAGGCAGTCATCGCGAAGGGAACGATCCAGGTCCAACAGCCGGTTGAGCGGGCGCTACTCGTGGGCGCACCGCTCAAGCGTGCCCGCGCCCGCGCCGACCTGCGGGAGCACCTCGATGAGCTCGAGCGCCTGACGGATACGGCCGGCGCGGTGATCGTCGGCGAGCTCACCCAACAGCTCGACAAGCCACATTCCGCCACCTACCTCGGCGCCGGAAAGGTGGAAGAGCTTCGCAAGCTGGTTGTCGAGACGCAGGCCACCGTGGTCGTCTTCGACGACGAGCTGTCGCCATCGCAGTCCAAGAACATCGAGGATGCCATCGGGCAGCGCGTGGTCGATCGTGCGGAGCTGATCCTGGACATCTTCGCAACGCGCGCGCGGACGGCGGAAGCCAAGATGCAGGTGGAGCTGGCGCAGCTGGAATACATGCTCCCGCGCCTCACGCGCATGTGGACCCACCTCGAGAAGTTCCGGGGTGGCATCGGTG
>DASPMP010000178.1:0-4617 GCA_035626995.1 Gemmatimonadaceae bacterium | reverse complement strand
GGGGAGGACGGCTTCGATACGACCAACGTAGATGTCACCCACCATGCGGCGGGCGTCGGGCCGGTCAACCAGTAGTTCGACGAGCTGGTCGTCTTCGAGGATCGCGACCCGCGTCTCGCGCGGGTTCGCATTGATGAGAATCTCTCGTTTCATCGGATGCCGCCTGACCAACACCGCGCGGCGACTCGACGCGTGGGTGGAAGCGGAAAGAGGTGATGATGTGCCTCGCCGCGATGGCGGGAGTCACATTGGCTTGGGGCGTCGCCGGACCATGCGTGATCGTCCATCCCGAAACCGGCCGGCGCGCGAACAGGTCGCGCAGCCGCGCGACCAACGGAGCGAAACGCGCCGGCAAAGGACGGTACGGGATGCGATCGGCTCGCCTGCGAGAGCCACGCGACATGGGGGAGACGAGCGCGGCGATCGTCCTCGCAAGCATCGCAAGAACGGCGTCGCACAATGCGTTTACGCACTGCCGCGAGTCGCGCGGCGCAGCGTATACGGGATAAACAAGACTCGATAACACTGCAGTACTACTAAAGGCGAAGCGGGCTTTATGCAATGGCTATAACGACTTAGAGCGACGATTCAGGGATTCAGCGTTTGCAGCGAAATCCTAAACCCCTAAGTCACTGAAACGCTCAATCGTTGAGTTCCTTCAGCAGATGCCTCGCGATGACGATCCGCTGGATCTCGGACGTCCCTTCGCCGATCTCGCAGATCTTCGCGTCTCGCATCATCCGTTCGACCGGGTAGTCCTTGGTGTACCCATAGCCGCCGTGCACCTGGATGGCCTTGATGGTCGCGCGCATGGCCAATTCGGAGCAGTACAGCTTGGCCATCGCGGCTTCCTTCGAGAACGGCCGCCCGTTCTGCGCGAGCCACGCGGCATGGAACATCAGGTGCTTTCCGGCTTCGATTTCTGTCGCGATGTCCGACAGCTGGAACTGGATGCCCTGGAAGCTCGCGATCGTCTGGCCGAATTGCTTCCGGGTATTCGCGTACCTCAACGCTTCCTCGAACGCGCCCTCGGCGATGCCCAGTGACAGCGCCGCGATCCCGATGCGCCCGGAGTCCAGCGTGCGCATGAAGTTCTTGAACCCCTCCCCCTCCTTGCCCAGCATGTTTTCCGCGGGGACTTCGACGTCCTCCATGATCAGCTCGGCGGTGTCCGAGGCGCGCCATCCCAGCTTGTCTTCCTTCTTGCCCGCGCGAAAACCAGGCATCGCAGCAATAGATGGATCGTGACCGATACCGGCCGCCTTCGTTTCCGCCAGGTCGCTCGTGTGCTTGGTGAGGATGAAAGAGCTGATGCCGTCAGTGCCCTTTCCAGGGCTCGTCACGGCGGTCACGACGAAGATCTCGCCGACGCTGCCGTGCGTGATGAATCGCTTGGTCCCATTGATTACGTACCGATCGCCCTTGCGGACGGCGCTGGTCTTCGTGCCGGCGGCGTCACTGCCTGCGTCCGGCTCCGTCAGGCCAAAGCCACCCATCACGCGTCCCGACGCCATCGGTGGCACGAAGCGCTTCTTCTGCGCATCGCTCCCGAACCGCATGATCGGCGACGTGCCGAGCGTTGTGTGGGCAGAAATCGTCAGCCCGTGAGACGCATCCACCTTGGCCAGCTCGTGGATCACGATCATGAAACTGATCAGGTCGAGTCCCGCACCTTCGTACTCCTCCGGCCACGGAATTCCCAGGAGCCCCAGTTCGCCCATCTTGCGAATGCTTTCCCACGGGAACTTTGCGCTCGCGTCGTATTGCGCGGCGATCGGCGCGACGTCGTCCCGCGCGAACTGGCGAACCATTTCGCGGACCTGGAGATGCTGTTCGCCGAAGTAAAGAGAGTCGTCCATCGCGTGACCGTGATTGAAGGATTCAGGGGTTCAGCGTTCAAGAGTTGGAGCGCAGCCGAAACCCTGAACCCCTGAATCCCTGAAACGGCTCAGACGCCGCCGTGGCAATTGTCACACCCATCGCAGCGCGATGGAGTGCCCCGCTCTCCAAAATAGCGCAGGACGTATGCGCGGCGGCATGATCTCGTGGCGGTGTATCCTTCCACGCTGTCCAACTTCGCCCGCTCAGACGCTGCGCGGCGAGCCATGCGCATCCAGTCGATACGAAACGCGTCCAGCGGCGCGCCCGGTCGTGTGAAGTACAGGCCACCTCCAAGTTCGCGCACCTGAACGAACTGGCGCGCCTGCAGTTGCTCCAGCATGGATCGCGCTGCTGGTCCGCCGTCGACCGGCAGGTCCCGCAATCGTACTTCGCAGCCGGTATCAGCGCGCCCTATCCCCGCGCGCCAGAGCGCCCGAAGCACATCGAGGTCCCGTGCATGCGATGGGTCGGTGAGCTCCCGGCCGATCCTGCCCGGCGTCGCAAGTAGGCGCACATGAACCTTGCCGCGCTTCGGCGCCCGACGCTCCACTACACCTGCCTCCATGAGGATTCGCAGCGCCGATGCGACTCCACGCGCCCCGGTCTCCGGTAGCGGGCCCTCGCCGGACCGGGCCAGTGTTGCAAATACACCCTCCACTGCGGCACGACTGGGGAAGATGTTGTTGATGAAATACTCATGCGTGTCGCGATCGGAGGGAGCATGGAGGAGAATACAGTGTCCATGTGCGCCGTCCCGTCCGGCCCGCCCGGCTTCCTGGTAGTACGCCTCCAGCGTCGAAGGCATCGCGTAGTGCACCACGAGCCGCACGTTCGGCTTGTCGATCCCCATCCCAAAGGCGTTGGTCGCCACCATCCAGTTCACCGTACCGGATATGAACGCGTCCTGCACCTCCTGCCGGTGGCCGTCATCGAATCCGCCGTGATACGGCAGCGCGCGAAGGCCCGCGCGGGTGATGACCCTCGTGACGCGCTCCACGGCCGCCCGCGTCGGCGCGTACACGATCGCCGGATTCTCGCGCGTGCGCAGGATTCTGACGATGGCGGCGTTCTTCGCTTCCTCGTCCGCGCACTGCTCCACGGCATACGAGAGGTTCGTGCGATCAAAACCTCCGATGATCGTCGCCGGCGACTTGAGTCGCAGCTGGCGGGTGATGTCCTCGCGCACCCGCGGCGTCGCCGTCGCGGTCAGCGCCATGGTCTGCGGGATCCGAAGCCGCTCGGCGACGTCGGCGATGCGGCGAAAGCTCGGCCGGAACTCGTGTCCCCACTCGCTGATGCAGTGTGCTTCGTCGACGGCGAGGAGAGACACGTCCGCGTCGGATAGCACGCCCGCCAGGTCCTGCGCCTCGAACCGCTCGGGGGCAACGTAGAGCAGCTTGATCCGTCCCTCGCGAACGGCGCGGAGCCTGGATGCGACTTCCTCCGCCGCGATCGTGCTGTTGAGAAATGTCGCGGACACGCCGAGTCGCTGCAGCCGGTCTACCTGGTCCTTCATGAGCGAGATCAGCGGTGAGATGACGATAGCCATCCCCTCCCTGACCAGTGCGGGCACCTGGTAGCAGAGCGATTTGCCGCCGCCGGTCGGAAGGACGCCGAGCGTGTCCCGGCCCGAGATGACGGCGGCGACGACATCGACCTGTCCCCTGCGGAAATCATCGTACCCGAACAGCTGCTTCAGCGTGCGGCGGGCGTCATCCATGGTCGGCATCTGCCGACAATGGCACCGTCTCGGGCCGGAAGTGCCATGAAATCATGGCGTCCCGCAGCATCACATCGCGCTGTCGTCCTTCTGCGGCCGACGGTCCGCGAAGCGGAGTACGAGCGACACCGCGAGCAAGGCGATGCCGGCAATCCGGATGTTCGGGTCGTCCACCGCGGTGCCATAGCCCCAGACCACGACGCCAATGAGCGCCAGCACGACCCTGGCCTGCATCACCTTGCTCATTGCGGTCCTTCCTGGTCCGCGCGGCGACGTACGCCGTCCTGAAACTCCGGCGTTGCGCGCGATTCGACATCGGTCACCACCCCGGCGGCCACGCCATCTTCGAACGAAAGGGTGTCCAGCTTGTAGAGGAGCCACTTGGTGAGGGCGAGTGACGTGCTGGGTGAACGCGAGATCCCCGCGAGCACGGCGGCGACGTCCTGTTCGAACGACGCGGCCGGCAGCACGCGACTCACCAGCCCGATGCGCTCAGCCTCTTCCGCGGCGATGACTCTTCCCGTCAGCACGAGATCGGCGGCGTGTTTCTCTCCCACCGTACGGCGAAGCAGCGCCATGACCAGCGCGGGGACCGCACCGAATCGCACCTCGGGGTATCCGAACTCGGCATCCTCATGTGCGAGCACGAGATCGCACGCCGTGGCGAGACCCGTTCCCGCGCCGATTGCGCGGCCGTGCACCGAGCACACGACGGGCTTCATCAAGGCCCGGATGCCGAGGAGCACGCGACCATAGGCTTCGGAATCCTCGCGGGTTGCCTCGCCCGCTGACCCGATGGCGGTGGTCAGCGCCTGAAGGTCCGCCCCCACACAGAAGTCGTCGCCATCCGCGGTCAGGTGGACGACGCGGACCTGGCCATCCTGCTCGAACTGATTGCAGGCGTTGAACAGGTCGATGGCCATCTCACGATCGATCGCGTTCTTCCGCTCCGGCCGACTGAGGATGATGCGACCAATAGCGCCCTCGCGTTGCAGGCGGATACGCGACATCAGGGC
>DASPMP010000177.1:0-2178 GCA_035626995.1 Gemmatimonadaceae bacterium | reverse complement strand
TCCTCCCCCACATCGGCGGTTGTTGCCTCCGCCGTGGATCAGCAGGCGGCCCTTTTCGCGCCGGTAGTCGAAACTGGCACCGGCGACCGCCTGCTGGTCCCTCCCGATCAGGAAGAAGAAGTGCAGCGCAGGTTCCACGCGATCCAGCCGCTGCTCGACTGGCGCAACGGTATGCGGCCGGTGTTCCGCGACGTGGACGGCAGCGAGTTCCGCAACAGCGACCAGCTCGCCGCATTCATCGCCAAACAGCACGGGGTTTCCCGCGCCACGGTGTGGAACTGGAAGAAGCGGTTCGAAGTGAAGGGGCTGGCGGCGCTGTGCGACCAGGTCCGCTCCGACAAAGGCCAGTCGCGATTCTTCAGCGATCATCCGGATGCCGCGCGATTTCTCGAAGCGAAGTACATCCAGGAACGGCTGTCGATTGCGATGGCATACCGCTCGCTGACACGCGAGTGGAAACGCACGCTGAACTACCGGGACGAGCCACCCTCCTACAGCACGGTTCGCACGTACCTGCAGTCACTCGCGATGCCTGTGGTCGTTGTCGGCCGCGAGGGGGCCCGCGGGTACAACCGCCACATCGAGTCCTTCCTGCAGCGCGACTTCGAGTCGATTCGCGTGAACCAGGTGTGGGTATCCGACCACCGCATCTTCGACGTGTTCGTCTACAACGACTGCTTCCCGCATGAGACGCCGCTAATCTCGATGCGGGTGTGGGAGACGGTGATCGAGGACATGCGGTCTCGGAAGATCGTTGGCTGGGCGTTCTCGGCGAACCCATCGAGCGACAGCATCAGCTCGGCGCTCCGCATGGCGATCTCGCAGTATGGCATTCCCGAAACCTTTTATATCGACAACGGCAAGGACTACAAGAAGGTCGGCAAAGTGGGGCTGACCGTCGCCGCGAGCGGCGTGCTACAGCGGCTGAACATCAACGTCCAGTACTGCATCCCCGCGCACCCGCAATCGAAGCTGGTTGAGTCCTTCTTCTCCGGACAGTCCAAACGGTTCGACAAGATCTTCGGGAATTCGTACGCCGGAGCGAAGCCGGCGTTGCGCCCCGAGGAGTGCGAGGAGCAGAGGCGCCAGCATGCGCAGTGGATGCAGCGCCTCGTTCCGAACACGCCGCTGATGCCGGCAACGCAGTTCATCCTGCTGGTCGAGCAGGACATTCGGGAGTACAACGATCGGCCGCATTCGGGCCGCGCGATGCACGGCCGCTCGCCGAACCAGATCTTCGACAAGTTCATGCCTGAGAACGCGCGCCTCGTTCCTGGCCCCGCCGACCTGGCCGAGCTGTTCTGGGACCGCCAGAAGCGCAAAGTGATCAAGGGCGGTTGCGTCGAGATCTACAACGAACGATATGAGCCGCTCGATGCGCAGAGTTCGGCTGCCCTCTATACCACCATTGGGCGCGAGGTCCTAGTCGCGTGCGATCCGAACGACCTCGGTTACGCAATGGTCCTCGACCTGGACGGACGACCGCTCGGCCGCGTGTTCGCGCAGAAGCTGGTGGCGCACGGTCCAGTGGCACGGGGCGACATCCAGGCATCGTTGCGTGAGCGCCGCGCAGTCTTGCGAGCGCTGAAGAACTACGTTGATTTCCGCTACAAAGACGTTCCCACCGAAGTGTCCTATCTCCGCGAACGCTCTGGCGTTCCCGCACTGCTAGAGGCCAACCCAACAGCGCTGCCGGTGCGACCGGCGACCCGCCGTCTGGTCGCGGCCGGCAGCGCCCCCGCCTATGCCGAGGACATTGCGGAACAGTTTTTGAGTGAAGGGGACTAATAGATGGCGTTCAGTCAGAAGCGAAAAGAAGAACTCGAGAAGATCGCGGCGACGCTATGGAACGACGACGAGACTCGCGCGCGCCTGGAACGGTTCATGGCCGAGAGCGGCCTGAGGGAACAGGACATCGCCGAGGAGATCGGGTATTCGCGAGTGGCGGTCAACCATTTCCGCCACGGTCGCTATTCGCAGGGCCACTGGTCACCGGAGCAGACGATCGGGCTGCGTGCGGCGGTCAAGGAATATATCGAGTCGCACCCGACCGACCACATTCGGCGGACCATGGGGAAGGTGTACCACACCGAGACGTACAAGGAGATCCGGAAGGCATTCTTCAAGGCGCTCGACAACGGATTCGCGTACTGCGTCGACGGAGCACCGGGAACGCAG
>DASPMP010000176.1:0-13797 GCA_035626995.1 Gemmatimonadaceae bacterium | reverse complement strand
GAGGAGATGAGGCATGGCTAGCGGCCCCCGACATTGAGGGTGAGCATGCGCATGCGGCCGTCCTTATCGGAAACCCACACACGGTCCGCCTGAATCGATGCGACACGGGCGCCGTCGCGGAGTACGTCGCCAACCTTCACGGTGGCCTCGTCGATGACGGCGATGCGGCGTTCGTCCGCGATCAGGATGGCGGTCAGTCGGGGTCCCGCGATGGGTGTCCGGGAAACAGTACCAGAAGCCCGATCTGGCGCAACACCCGGTTCGTCGAAGCTCTCGCGGCGCGCAGGGTCGAACGGGTCGATGGCCACGCGAAGCACGGAACGCCCCGCCACCGAATCCGGCATGACGGGCGCCATATACGGCGCGACGTTGCTCACGCCCGCGACGTCGGCGCCGAGCGCAGTTACGGGCGTCGTCGCCAGGCGGTCAGCCGCCAGTGCGACGGCCGCCGACAGCGCCAGCAGCGCGACGTTCGGCAGGTGTCCAGACAGGTGTAGGGGCATTGGCAAACTGAAGCTCGTAAACCGCGAGCGTGAACCGGTGTCTTGCCCGGCCGTCCTGCCGGGCGAGTGTCAATCCGGTGGTCGCCACGGATGGCGGTAGATCACCGAGGAAATCCACGACGGCCTGCAGGTTTCCCCGGCATTCGACCAGCAAGCCAAAAGGCGCCGATTGGCGGCGCACTCCGTCAGTAGAGAGACGCTCGTCCGACCCGGTTGTATCAGGCTCATTCGCGATGGTCACACGTACATCGCGAAGGCCGGCGAACTCGGCTGCACGGGCGACACCCTGCGTCAGTGCAAGACGTTCATCCCCAACGACGCCAAGGTCCTGCAACGCCATCCAGGTTCGGCGCCACGCAATTGACTCCGCAGCGGCAGCCGGTTGATAGGTCCGTTGCCACTCCGAGAACGTGGCCAGGGTTGCCTCGGTCTCCCGCAACTCGAGCCGTCGCTCGAATCCGGCCCGGGAGGCGCGTGTACCAGCCCACCCGAGAAGCAGAGTGCCCAGCACGGCAGCCACCAGACGCGTGATGGTCGGCGACACCGACACGCCCTTGATATCGAGCTTCATCGTTCCGCCGGCCGCGCAGTGATACCGAACGAGAGCTGGAACCGAACCACGCCGGTCTCGTCGGATTGTTCCCCGTCGGGATACGACAGGCGATCGAGTCGCAGGGAATCGATAGGAAGCCGCTGCGGCAGGTCGCGATAGAGATCGTGCAGTGCCTGAACGGCGCGCGCATTCGAGCTGCTCCGCACGTTGCCGGTCATCACCGCGCGCCAGCCGTCGTCGGCACGCAGCATCCGAAGGGAATCCAGATGCACCGGTGCGCGCGCCACATCGGCAATCCGGCTGAGTGCCGTCTGCAGACGAACCCGGTCTGCTGATGCCAGTTGCACCGCCGCAAGCGCGTTGCGCACGATGCGTCGCTGCTCCGCCGTCGCACGAGCGGGCGCCAGGCCAAACGCATCACGCTCCAGCCGTCGCCGTGCTGTCTCCAGCGCCGTCCCGGCTCGAACGCTGCGAACGGTTTCTGCCGCGGTCCAGAATCCCACGAGCGCCAGCAACACGATCGCGATGTAGGACGCTGTCTCCAGCCGCGACATACCGCGGGACGCTGCGCGCAGGCGCGTCTTACCGCCGAGGGATTGCGGCGAATCGCTCCGTGCATCGAGGACGGCGCCGAGCGCGACAAACCCCACTGGGGTGAGGCTTTCCGCTTCGAGTTGCTTGATCGGAATTCGCAGACGCTCGGCGAGTGACGTCTTCAGCTCGGACAGCGATTGCCGCGCGCCGATGAGCACAACCCGATCCGTGTTCGCTCCGCGAAACTGCTGGCGGACGAACATCGCGGCGAGGTCCACTTCTTCCGCAAGCGCAGCGGCTTCGTGCGAGATGTCAGAGGGGAGTGGCGGCTCGACAATCAATCGCACGCCGCCCGAAAGCGAGAACCCGATGTATGCGCCATCGGGCAGCGGTACGACCGTCGCAATCGTCCCCGTGCCGGAGTCGAATTGATCGAGCAATCGCTGCATGGCGACTGGAAGCGCCGTCACGTGCCGGAGGGAATGCCCAGACGCCGCGACGACTGTCTCGAGTGTCCGGATGGTGTCGGTCGGCACCCCCATGGCAAAAACGGACCGCTGCGGGGGAGCGGTGGTCGGTCCGGAATCCAGTGCAGGCAACGACATCCATTGGATCACGCAGTCAGTGAGGTGCGGCTCGAGCCGACGCACTTCGCGTTCGATGACCGGTCCAAGTACGCTATCCGGCGCGGGCGGAAGCTGCAGGGTGTGGTGAGCCGCTCCAAAGCCGCGAATGGTGGCAGCGATATCCGCGCGAGCGATCCCCGCCGCGGCCATCACGGCGACGAGCTGTTCGGCTGCCTCCGCTGGCGTGCGCAGCGCGAAAGGCTCGCCGAACATTCTTACGACCTCGACCCCACCCGACGCCGGCCGACATTCCACGCCAAACACACCGCGCGGACAGATGTACACGCCGACCTGCGACGATTGCGACAGGAGCTTCATCTCCTGATCCCGAGTGTGTTGTAGATGTTCAGGATCGGCAGCATGATCGCGAGCGCAACCACCAGCACAATGCCCCCCAGCAAGACGATCATCGCCGGCTGGATGAGGGTGATCACGCGGCGGACCGCGGCGGGAATCTCCCGGGCATAGTAGGCCTGCGCACGGGCGAGCGACTCATCCAGACGGCCCGTCGTCTCGCCGAGCGCAAGGCTTCGCATGACGACCGTGGGCACGAGCGGTGATTTCGAGAACGCGCTGGCGATGGTGGCGCCACCGGCGATATCCTCGCGCGCGTTCCGAACGATGGCGGCAACGACGCGGTTCGTCGCCATCTGCTCCACGAGCAGGAGCGACTGCAGCAAGTCGACGCCTGTACGGTAGAACAAGCCGAGGTAGGTGACGACGCGCGCCATGTTGACCTCGAGCATGAGGCGACCGAACACCGGAAGCATCAGTACGCCGCGATCGACCAGGAATTTCCCGCGCTCGCTGCGTCGCACCAGTGCGATGCCCACCACGCCAGCGATGCCAAGGCCGACGAGCACCCACCAGTAGTCGCGCAGGAACAGCGACATGTTCATGATGATCATCGTCGGCAATGGCAGCTCGACGTCGCGCATGCGGAGGATCGGCAAGATCCTCGGGAAGACAAAGCCAATCAGCCCAATGACGAGGAGCAGCACCGCGACCAGCACGACGATCGGATACATCGTCGCCTGTCGAACCGACGCCGAGATGTTCTCCTGCCAATCGATGTGCTCGACGAGCTGCTCCAGCGAAAACGCCAGTTGTCCACTGGCTTCTCCCGCCTGGATGGTGCTGATGAACACGGGAGGAAATGCTCTCGGATGCTCGGCCATCGCGTCCGACAGACTCTTGCCTTCCTCGGCGACCGCGTGCCGTACTTCATGCACGATGGCTTTCAGACGATTGGAGCGCAGACGCTGCGGGACGTCGTCGAGGATGCCGAGGAGCGGAAGCCCCGCCGTGAAGGAACCGGCCAGATACTCGAGAAAGGCCAAAAGCTCGCGGCGCTCAACTCGACCGTCGGTGAGCTGTTTCCGGCGCGCCCGCTCCTCGGCGGTGATGAGAAAAGCGCCTTTGCGTCGCAGTTCCTCTTCCACCCCGACCTGGCTGGGTGCATTCATCCAGCCTTCTTCCACCGCGCCGGTGCCGGTCAGGGCCTTGTACCAGAAGTCCGGCATGCTGCGGTCAGTTTGTGACGCGGAGAATTTCGTCGAGCGTCGTGAGGCCCGCGCGCACCTTGCGCATTCCATCCTGCAGGAGCGTCGGGCGACCCGAGTCCCGATGAATCTGGTCGGGCTGTGCGCGCTGCTCGATCGCGGTCACGATGTCGGGAGACATTGGCAGGAGCTCAAAGATGCCGAGCCGGCCCTTGTAGCCGGTGCCTCGGCACAGCTGACATCCTTTCGGGGCGTAGAGCACGGCGTCATCCAGACCGAAGCGCTTGCGAACGGCGAGGGGGACGTCTGAGCGCGCCTTGCAATTGCTGCAGAGGACACGAACGAGCCGCTGCGACACGAACATCGACACTGCCGAGGCAACCACGAACGGTTCGGCGCCCATGTCCAGGAGCCGCGGAATGGTGCCGGCGGCGGTCGTCGTGTGCAGGGTCGTGAGCACCAAGTGGCCAGTGAGAGCGGCGCTCAACGCGATCTGCATCGTTTCTTCGTCACGGATTTCGCCGACGAGGATGACGTTCGGATCGTGGCGAAGAATCGAGCGCAATCCCGACGCGAATGTGAGTCCGGCGCGCACGTTCACCTGCGACTGTCGAATCGATGGGATTTCGTACTCGATCGGATCTTCGAGCGTGATGATCGCGCGATCGCCGGTGTTCAGCTCGGTGAGCGCGGCGTACAATGTCGTGGTCTTTCCGGAACCCGTCGGGCCAGTGACGGGGATGAGACCGAATGGCTTCTGCAGCGCCGAGCGCAGGAGCATGAGGTCGTCGGGTTCGACGCCCAACTTCTCGAGCTGCAGCTCCACCCGCCCCCGATCGAGGATGCGAAGGACAATGTCCTCGCCATGCAGCGTCGGGAAGGTCGAGACGCGGAGATCGACGCTGCGCGCGCCAAAGCGAAGTCGCACGCGACCATCCTGGGGAAGCCGGGAGTCGGCGATGTCGAGTGTCGCAAGAATCTTGACGCGGCTGATCAGCGCCAGTTGAGACGACTTCGGGAACGTCGGGCCATCGGTCAGCAAGCCGTCGATGCGATACCGGACCCGGATGACGTCGTCGAGTGGCTCGATGTGGATGTCCGTGGCGCCGAGGTCCACGCCGCGCCGGATGATGTCATCCACCACGGCGGCCGCCGTCCCTTCATCGCCAGTCGGCGCCGAGCTTTGCGCGGGCCACCCGGGACGCTGGAAGGTGCGCGCTCCGGGCGATCCCATGTCTGTCCCACGGCTCAGTTCCAGCTTCGGCGGCGGAGGTGCGGTGGACGCCGGTGGAGGAGTCGTGGGCACCGGAGAAGATGAGGCGCCGGCGACGGCTGCTTTCGGGACCGCGGCGCCGCGCGAGGCGACCGCCGCTCCAGAATAGACCTTTTCGATCGCGCGAAGCACCGCTTCGCGCTGCGCCCCGACGACACGAACGGATCGACCGGCCGCGCGGGTAAGCGCGCGGATGGTGAGCAGGTCGAAGGGGTCCGCCATCGCGATCACGAGATGCCGACTTTCGAGCTTCAACGGAACGACAACGTGTGAACGCGCGAGCTCGATGGGGATGAGCGCCGTGGCGTCGGCCTGCGGCTGCAGCTCATCGTCCGTGAGGTACGGGACCCCGGCGTCGGTGCAGAGCGTCTGAAGGAGCGACGCATCGGTGAGGTAACCCAGTGACACAAGGGTCTGCCCAAGCTTCTGCCCGGTCGTGTTCTGGACTGCGAGCGCCTCGTCGAGCTGCTGGCGCGTGACCAGCCCGGCTTCGAGCAGCGTATCCCCCAGCCATCGCCTGACTGCCATTGGCTACTGCGCCTTTTTCATGGCGACCAATCTCGGGGGAGTGAGGGACGAACTTACCGGATTATTCGCGCACCACTAAAGGTAGGAGCGCGTCTCTGCATGAGACGAGCAAATCGTGTCGTGGCAACAGCATAGTAATGGTCGCTTCATGCGACTGATCAAGGCTTCCAATCGGCGAGAAAGACGTCGGTTCCACCCGCGGTCGGCGCATTACGGTTCGAGGCCCACACGAGCTGTTTTCCGTCCGGGCTGAACATCGGGAACCCGTCAAACTCGGGGTGCGTCGTCACCTGCTCGAGGCCTGAACCGTCGAGATTGACCAGGAACAGGTCGAAGTTGCGGCTTCGCGGGTTCTTGTGGTTCGACGAGAAGATGATCCGCTTGTCGTCCGGCGTGAAAATCGGGGCGAAATTGGCGCCGCCGAGGCTGGTGATCTGGCGCTGGTTGGAGCCGTCCGCATTCATAACGAACAACTCCATCCGGTTTGGGCGAATCATCCCCTGGCGCAGCAATCCCCGATACGACTCGAGCTCCTCGCCCGAGGGATGGTTCGCGCGATAGACGATCATCGTGCCGTCGTGGGAGAAGAACGGCCCGCCATCATAGCCCGGGGTGGTCGTGAGCCGCCGAACGTTGCTGCCGTCCACGTGCATCGTGTAGATGTCGAGATCTCCGTCCTTCATGGACGTGAAGACGATCGTTCGCCCGTCGGGAGAAAGCGTCGCCTCGGCGGTATAGACGCCATACGACGTCAGCCGGTTTCGATCACTCCCATCGGCATTTGCCGTGAAGAGATCGAACTGATCGAGCGCCCACACGTAGCCGCGCGACGGGTCCGGCCGCGGCGGACACGTGGTGTCCACCGCGTGCGTGGACGCGTAGATGATCTTTCGCCCACCGTCGATGAAATAGCCGCACGTGGTCTTGCCGGCTCCACTCGACACACGCCGCAGCCCGGAGCCATCGGTGCGCATGACGTACTGCTGGTCGCAGGTGCGGCCGTCGCGGGTGGATTGGAAGATCAGGGAGCGGCCATCGGGGCTGAAGTACGCCTCGGCGTTCTCGCCGCCATACGTAAGCTGGCGGATCGTCCCGAAATGCCGTTCTCCGGAATCGGCGACAATCGTGCGCATGCCCGACGCCACCGAGACGCCGGTGCGCGGTCCACAAGAAGCAACCGCCATCGCGATGAGCGCGACGGCGGCGAAGGAGTAGCGAAGCATTCCGAAAGCTAGACCGAGGAGCTAGGGCCGTGAAGCCGCCTGGTTCTTCGGCGCGGGGGCCGGGTTGGCCGGGCGCGCCGCGGCCGTCTGGGCCGCGAGATTGAACAGCTCCTTCTGCGTCTGGCCCTTGTTCATCATGTCGATCGCCTTCTGCAGCTGCTTGTCGTACGGCAATTCGCGACGCAGCGCGAGGGAGTCGCCAGCCACGTAGCGGGCGACGTACCGCTCGAGCTGACGATCGACCCACCGGCCACCCTGCGCCAGGTCGGTCGGATCAACCTTCACGTTGCGCGCTTCGAGCCGGCGGCGAACTTCCTGGCGCCATGACGGCTGCACCTGGAAATCACTCTTGAGTGTCTTGGACAGCTCCAGCGCATAGTCCTGGACGACGTTGGACCATTCGGCAGCCTTCGGCGAAACAACGGTGCGGACGAAATTCTGTTCCAGGGTGCTCAGCGTGTCGTATGGGACTATGACGTCTGGAGTGACTCCGCCGCCGCCGTACACCACACGGCCACCGTCAGAGCGGAACGCTGGGCGCGATTTCTTCGACGCCTCCGTCTCCGTTGAATCGCGGGTCGTGTCCTCGACGAATCGGCCATCCACCCACTTCCGTTCGCGCTGGATCGACCGACCGCTGGGAGTGAACCACTTCGCGGTCGTCAGTTTCAGCGCGTAGCCGCCGTCGAGATTGAAGACGGACTGCACCAGGCCCTTGCCGTATGTCGTCTGTCCCACGATGACGGCACGATCGTGATCCTGGAGCGCGCCGGCGACGATCTCACTTGCAGACGCCGACCCTTCGTCCGTCAGGACAATGAGTGGAACGTTCGGGAGCGGTGGCTGTCCGCGTGACACATATGATTGCGTCTCTCCGGACCGCGACCGAACGGAGGCGAGCTCCACGCCGGAACGCAGAAACAGGTTGCTCACGTTGAGCGATTGCTCGAGGATGCCGCCGGGGTTCCGGCGGAGGTCGACGATGACGCCCTTTGCACCACGGGCCATGACAGACTTGATGTTTTCCTCGAGCTCGGAAGCCGCATTCTCATTGAAGCTCTGGAGCGGCACATACCCAACTGACCCGAAGGTGATCGCAAACGGCACGGCCGGCACATGCACAATGGCGCGGGTGAACTCGCTCTCGATCGGCTGAGCGACACCGGGACGACTGAACTTGACGCGGACCTTGGTCCCCGGCGTTCCAGTGAGGTAATCGCTCGCCTGCTGCGTATTCCACCCGCGCGTGGAAATTGTATCGACGCCGATGATGCGGTCGCCTTCACGGACGCCGCCTCGTTCGGCCGGTGTATGCGGAAAGACGCGAGCAACCACGATCTGTTCATCGCGGTACTCGATGCTCATGCCGAGCCCGCCGTAACGGCCGCCGGTGCGCGAACTGAACTGCTTCAGTTCGCTCGGGGACATGAGTTCCGTGTAGGGATCGTTCAATTCGCGAACAAGACCCCGGGCGGCCTTCTCGTAGATTGCGCCCGCGGGGAGCGTATCCACGAACCGGTCCGACACGAGAGACATGACCTGGTCGAGCAGCACCTCGCCACCGCGTGCCACGCGTGCCTGGAGCAGGAAGCCGCCAGCGACCACCGGCAGCAGAAGAACGAACAACGGTGCGAGCTTACGCGGACGACGCATGAAGAGGCCCTGTTCAGGTTGCTTTAGATATGGAAACGGCGTAGCCGCCTGAGCGGCTCAGCCTTCCAAGTCAGAGTCGGACGGGACGTCTGATGATGGCCCGCCGTTCTGCTCGTCAGTCCCGTTCTGCCAGAGTGCGCGCCAACTCAGCGCGCGTCCGGAACGGAAGCGTTTCTTGGTGAGCTTCACCCCATTTGGCGAAATCGCCACGGTGAAGGGCTCGCCATCGATCTCGATCTCTCTCCGAATTTCCTTCTGAAGCTTGGTAGCCATAGATGTTGTTACTCCGACAGCGGTCGTACGTTCACTGCCTTAACATCGGTTTTCCGTGGCAGGACTTGCGCCGTTTACTCCGCGCGGGACGCGAGAACATACTCCGCGTACCATTCCCGGCGCTGCTGCCTGAACCCCGCATCACGGACGAGACCGGCTTCCATCAGCATCACATGTGCTGGCTGGAGAACCCGCTGGAGGTGCGAAGGATACTTCTGGAGCAATGGCAATATCTCTCGCAACCGTTCCAATGAGACACGCCAGGTGACCATTCCGTTAGCTCGGGCAATCTCGATAAGCCGGTAGATGCGCCGCGCGACAGGCGACTGCAAGGCGAAATACCTTGCCAGCGAAAGAGTTACGACGTGCCGGCCTGCGAGGTTCTCACGGATCATCGGATGCAGCACCACACGCGCCACGCCCGGTTCCGCGGCGGGAACCGCCGCGAAGAGGCCGAGTTGTTCCCGATCGATCATGCGCCTGCGCTCGATCGATACAGACGAAAGCACGGCGAATTGCGCCGTGACCACCTCTCCCGCGGCCGCGGAATAGTAGGCGCCCGTGGACTCCAGGAGCGTGCGTTCCAGGCGGGTCAATGCCGATCGGAGCTGATCGTACGTGCGTCCATCGACGCGGCGATCAATGGATCGCAGAAAACTGTGCAGCGTGAAGGTGATGACGCCGTCGGCTGGGCCGTCGCTCTCGTGAAAGCGGCGACAGATCTCCACGTACACATCCTGGTCGAAGGTGCCTGGCAGTCGATCACCGGGAAAGGGAATGACTCGCCACCGGCCGCCCTCGTCCGTCGTGAAACTGATCGCCGCATCATCCGCTGAATCGCTGAGCCGGAACAGCGGCAGCGCTTCCAGCGAGCGGTCGAGCGCGACAACGCGCATCGCTGCTCGGCGGCGGACGGCGAGGTTCATCCGCCAAAGGTACGGTCACCATTCTCGGGGTGCGAGCAGGCAAACCGACGAGCGAACAATCACCGAAAGTCGTCAGGATTCGCATAACCTGTTGATTTCCGATGACTTACACGCTTCGCGGAACTAAGCCGTATGACCTGACCCGACACGGCCTCGCTACTGGACGAGCACAGAAAGGCGACAGCATCGGCTACCTCTTCGCGCTCGACGTAACTCGCGTCGTTGCCCATGGACGACGCGTTGGACGCAGTGCGGATCGATCCTGGCGCGAGCGCATTCGCGCGAATGCCGCGCGACCTGCCTTCATCGGCTACAGATCGCATGAGCGCAGCCACGGCCGACTTCGCGGCAGCATACGCCACGACGCCACTCGAGCGCGTGTTTGGGAGCACAACCTCGGAAGCGAAGTACACGATACTGCCCCCGCGCTGCATGAGGGGAAGGCATGCGCGTGTCGTGAGGTAGGCGGTCGTGAAGTTGATCGCCCACATGCGGCTCACCAAGGTGGATTCGCTTGCCGCAATGTCGCCGGACGATGCGAAGCCACCCGCGAGATTCACGACGTTGTCGACGCGATTGCCGTGTGCTCCCGACACCTCGTCTACGAGTGCGCGAACCGCAACTTCATTGGCGAGATCGCACGCGTATCCGAACACGTCTCCGCCTGCCGAGCGCAGTTCCGCGACGCGGTCGGCAACTTCAGCGGGGTTCCGGGAGACGATGACAACGCGATCTCCACGACGGGCCAATAGCCCAGCGACCGCTTCACCAACCTGGCCTTTCGAACCTACGCCGGTGACCACCGAGAGCGTCATCGAGCACTCCTGAAAATCGACATGCACGAGTCTGGCACGTATCCGGCAAGATACCAACAACGAATGACCAAACTCAAAAGACTGGGCATCACCGTCGGCACAATCGTTGTCGCCTTCCTGGCCATGGTTGGCCTCCTTTCGCTGACCCGAGGTACGCCGATGAACAGCGTCGGATACTCGGCGCGCGATGGCGCTCCCCGCGTCACGGACTCCACTTTTCGCGACCTGATCGCGCTATCGACCGGGATGCATCTCGAGCCGGGAAACACCGTGGAGCAGATGCTGAACGGCGACGGCACTTATCCAAGGCTCTGGCAGGATTTGAGGAGCGCCCGGCGATCGATCACCATCCAGATGTATTACGCCAAGCCCGGCAAGGTTGCAGATACGCTCGCGGTCGTGCTTTCCGAACGTGCCCGGGCTGGCGTTCGTGTCCTGCTCCTGCTCGACGCATTCGGCGCGCAGTCGATCAAGAAAGAATGGGCGGAACAGCTGCAAGGCACGGGAGTGGAAGTGCGGCTCCTTCGGAGGCTGCGGTGGTATTCCATGCACAATGCGACCGATCGCTCACACGTTCGCGTGGTCGTTGTCGATGGCCGGGTGGGATACACGGGAGGGTTCGGGATCGCGGACTACTGGCTGGGCAACGGCCGGGCGAAGGACCAATGGCGAGAAACCAACGTGCGTTTCCAGGGCCCGGCCGTTATGGAGCTGCAGGCTGCTTTCGCTGCCGCTTGGGTGGAGGCGACGGGGGAACTGCTCGCGCACGAGCGTTTCTTTCCGCCGCCTGCGTTCCACGCCGAGGTGGGACCGTCGATCGCGGCGCTGCTGTTCACCGGTCAGACGACGGGCAGCACGGAAGCCGAGCGCTTTCTTGCCCTGACGATCGCCGGCGCGGCGCGCACCCTGTACATCGCTAACTCCTACTTCGTCCCCGACGACGACTTCCGGGATCTCCTTGTTCAGGCGTCTCAGCGCGGCGTCGATGTCCGGATTCTCACCGCCAGCAAGGAAACCGACATCCGGACGACGTGGTACGCGGGGCGAGCGCGCTACGAAGAGCTGCTGCGGGGTGGTGTCCGCGTCTACGAGTATCAGCCGGTGATGATGCACGCGAAGACGATGGTCGCAGACGGCGTGTGGGGGACGATCGGGTCGATGAACTTCGACAACCGGTCCCTGGCCTTCAACAACGAATCCAACCTCGTGGTCTGGGATAGCGCCTTCGGCGCTCAGATGGATGCGACCTTCCTCGCGGATCTGCTATTCGCCCGCGAGATCCAACTCGACCAGTTCGTCCGGCGGCCGATGACGACCAGGATGATCGAGCTGGCGGCGTCGGTCTTCTCGCGCCTGCTTTAGCTAGCGGATGTCTTCGCGGCCCAGGGCCGCACGCACTGCTTCGCGCATGGCAATGACGGCGGAATCACGCGCGGCCGGGACATCGTCGCGCACGTGAAGCTCGATGCCGTCGGCCACGGTCACACGACGCCAGGCGAGCAGTTGGTCATCATCGCTCCGCTGCGCCACGTCGGCTCCTGAACCCAGGGCAGGGGCGAGCGATGTCGCCACACGGCGTTCCAGGGCATCACCCACGACCTCCTTCATTTCCTTCTTGATCATGTCCAACGTCGCGCCTTCGCGTTGCCGGATCTTGATCGCCAGAAGCTGAAGGAAATGGCGGTAGTTGTACGTGGCGGCCGTGCCTGCGCCTTCTGGCCGATCGAGCAGCCCACTGGCGACGTAAAAGCGCACCGCTCGCGCGCTCGGCGCTGCCCGCGCCGATGCATTGGTCGGACGCATTCCCGCCGCGTCCACGAGCGCCGTGACGTGTGCGGCGAGTCCCCGCGCGTTCCACGGGGCATGCTTTGAGTGTGCGCGGAGCAGGGTGACTGGAGATTCCACGGCCGGGAGTGGAGGCAGGGGAAGGGATATTACGGCGGAAGCGGGGGAAACGAAACGGCGGGGCGATCACTCGCCCCGCCGTTCGAGCCAACGCGCGCGGTCAGCGACGGCTCTTCTTGCCGCCCTTCTTGCCTCCTTTCGCGCCGCCTTTCTTCGCCCCGCCCTTCTTTGCGCCGCCCTTCTTGGCGGCACCCTGCTTTGCGCTGCCCTTCTTCGCCGCGGCCTTCTTCCCGCCACCACTCTTCTTCGCGCTCCCTTTTCCGCTGCTCTTGGCCGCCTTCTTCGTGCCGCCGCTGGACTTCGCAGCCTTTTTGGCCCCGCCGGCTTTCTTTGCGGCGCCGCCTTTGGAGCTACCAGCCGAGGATGACGAATCGCTTCCGGCGTTTCCGGGCGCGCGAGGAGCTGCGGCTGCGCTGCCACCCGCGCCCTTGATGAGATTGTTCATCGTTCGGGACGACGGTGCGCGACCGAACGCGTCCTCCTCCTCTTCTTCGACCTCCGCTACGATCGGCTCGCCTTCGATCGCCTCTTCATCCTCTTCGGCGTCGTCGGTGCTGTCCCAGAGGTCGTCGGTTTCACGATGGGTTGTCCAACCACCCTCGTCATCGTCATCATCGTCGTACTTCCGGCTGCCACCCCCGCCGCCGTATCCGATATCCTCCGATTCGTCGTCATCCGCGAATCGATACCCGTCCTGCAATCCGTCACCGCGGGGCATGGCCGCCCTCCTGTGTCATGTGTTTCGTTGTCGTATTAGGAGACACACCCTAGTAAGGGGTTCCGGCGGAAAGGTCAAGGACAGACGGATTGGTGCTCAATCACCAATACCTGCAGCCTCTGGAATCGGCTGCGGCGCAAGCTCAGCGCGCGCTACCGGACGCCGGCGGCTCGAGAACCAGGCAGCTACGTCATCGAACAACGTGTACACGACGGGAACCACGAACAGCGTCAGCACCGTGGAGGTGATGAGTCCACCGATCACTGCCCGAGCCATCGGCGCACGCGTCTCGGCGCCAGCACCAATGGCGAGCGCCAGGGGCAGCATGCCGAAGATCATGGCAACCGTAGTCATCACGATGGGGCGCAAGCGGATGCGTCCGGACATCAGCAGGGCTTTCCTGCGTTGCATTCCTGCTTCGCGCTGCTGGTTCGCGAAATCGACGAGCAGGATGCCGTTCTTGGTGACGAGGCCCATCAGCATGATGATGCCGATCATCGTCATGACGTTGAGGTTCCCGCCGGTGAGCAGGAGCGCCAGCGCCACGCCGATGAAGCTCAGCGGCAGGGCGAGCATGATCGACAACGGCTGGAGGAACGACCCGAACAGCGAGGCGAGAATCAAGTAGATGAAGACGACCGCGAGAATGATCGCCTCCAGCACGTAGCCTTTTGTCTCCTCGAGGTTCTGCACGTCGCCGGTAAAGACGGCACGGTAGCCGGGCGGCAGTCCGATCTGCTCGATGGCGCGTTCGACCCGCCCGGC
>DASPMP010000175.1:0-13393 GCA_035626995.1 Gemmatimonadaceae bacterium | reverse complement strand
TTCCTGGTTCGCGTGACGCTCCCCGCCGAGCCGGCGCGGCCGGTGGTGAGTGGAGAGTCGCGCATCGCGGTCGTCACGTGACACGCCGGATGCGGGCGCTCGTGGTGGACGACGAGCCGCTCGCGCGTCGTCGCCTGCGGGAACTGCTGCTCGAATTCTCAGGGATCGAGCAGGTCGGCGAGGCGGTGGATGGCGCCTCCGCTGTGAGTGAGATCGACGCGCTTCGCCCGGACATCGTGTTCCTCGATGTCGAGATGCCGCAGGGCACCGGGCTGGAGGTCCTGGACCGGATCACGCACGATCCCGCGGTGATCTTCACGACGGCGCATGACAAGTATGCGGTCAGCGCCTTCGAGCTTCAGGCGGTGGATTACCTGCTCAAGCCATTCGGGAAAGACCGGCTTGCGCGCGCGCTCGAGCGTCTCGCACCACCGGGCGGCGGTACCGCAGACCGGGCGCGCGATGCGATGGCCGTCTCCGCCAACCAGCCACTGACGCGCATTATCGTGCGGGACCGCGGCCGCCTGGTGCCCATCTCCATGGGTGACGTCGTGCGGCTGGAGGCGAGCGACGACTACACCAGCGTCCACGTGAAGGGGAAGATGTATCTCGTCTACCTGCCGCTCTCCGAGTTCGAGCGAAAGCTGGATCCGGCGAAGTACATGCGCGTGCACCGGTCGCATGTCGTCAGCCTGGACCATGTGGCGCAGTTCACGCCTGCGGACGGCGGGCGATACGAGCTCGAGATGACCGATGGTACATGCCTGCCGGTGAGCCGGGCGTATGCGAAGGCGTTGCGGGAGCGAGCCGTCTAGCGTTGCGCGGTTTCCATCGGCGTCACCCCTTGGTAGACTCCGGATATGCGCAACGCAATCGCGTCAAGGACGCTGCTGGCAGGGCTCATCGTCCTGTCGACGCCGCTCCAGGCGCAGACGGACTACTACAACACGGACCGCGGCCGTCCCCTGCGCACGGAGGACGCGTATCCCGTCGAACGCCGCGCGTTCGAGATCCAGGCTGCGCCATTGCGACTCGAGCGTGCATCGGGTGGTGTGTACCGCTGGTCCGTCGAACCGGAGATCGCCTACGGCATCCTGCCACGCACCCAGGTGGAGCTCGGCGTTCCTTTCTCGGTCGTCGATGCCGCCGCCGGCCGTCAGGCCGGCGCCGGCGGCATCCACGCGTCGGTGCTGCACAACCTGAATGTCGAAACGTCGATTCCCGCGTTTGCGCTGAGCGCGGCTGCGCTCCTGCCGGTGGGCGAGTTCGCGCCCGACGATCCGTATTTCTCATTCAGGGGCATCGCCACGCGTACATTCACCTGGGCGCGATTTCATGTGAACGGCGAATACACGGTCGGCGAGGAGACGGCAGACGTCAGCGCTTCCGAACTCGCCAGATGGAGTGCGGGACTCGCCGTGGATCGCACCTTTCCGCTGCGGTCGCTGCTCCTGGGCGCTGAGCTCGTGGTCGAGCAGCCGATCGTAGAGTCGGAAGATCAAGTGGTGATAGCCGGTGCCGGCTTCCGCTACCAGCTGTCGCCGCGCTGGGCAATGGACGCCGGTGCCGGAAAGCGCATGACGGGCGACGATCGCTCCTGGTACGTCACCGTCGGATCGGCGTATGCCTTCGGCCTTCCCTGGCGCCGATGAGGAACGCTGGCGCCCCCGTCTCGCGGAGCAAGTTGTGAAGTCTCGCAGCGTATTCCCGTTACTCGCGGCATCCATCGCGCTGGCTATGTCAGCCGCCGAGGGGCGCGCACAGTGGGTGACGACGCATGAGCAGTTCTACCTGCAGGCGGGACACAACTGGCAGTTTCGCGACCGCTATCAGTCCGCGGACCGGTTGTTCAACGCCTTCGACTTCGGCCACGCGATCCTGTACGAAACGCTCTGGCGCAATCCGCGGGGCGCTACAGCCATGCTCGAGCAGCAGTGGTACGATCGGCTGACGAAGGAGATCCTCGTGCGGCCGCCGCGGGTCCCGCTCGAGGAGAGCGCCATCGAGGTGGCGTACGTCAGGCTCGTGCCCGAAGCAAAAGCGATGTTCGAGTGGGCGCACATCCTTCATCGCCAGATCTACGATGTGCTCGCGGACGAACGACTCAGCATGTCGGCGAAGGACGCGGAGGTCGCCCGGCTCATCGCGTACTACAAGACACGCCCGGACCTCGCCTTCAGCTCGAAGCCCAAGTCGATGGAGCTGATGCAGGAGCAGCCATACTCACTCGCCTTTCGGAAGGGCTACCCGAAGTTCAATGGACTGATCTGGGCCTATCACTGGCTTCAGGTGGGGCTGTATGAACCCTTGCTGGTCTACGGCTCCGCCGAGCAACGGCAAATGGGTGTGCGGGCGACCGTTGCCCGTTTCTGGGAGATGCTCGAAGCGCCGCCGGCCACGATGCCGCATCTCATGCCCATGACGGCTGCAATCGCGCCTCGCTTCGCCGAGCGATATACGGAAGCCGCCATCATCTTCGACAACCTGCATTCGATGCATGACGTCATCAGCGACATCCTCGCGAACGAGACAGTGCCGCCAGGGCGGAAGCGAGCGGAAATCATGCTGGCGGCAGCGCGGTTCCGTGACGACACGTCATTCGTGATGCCCATCGACGCGTGGCGAACGATGGCGTCGCACATGGGGATCGAGAACATGGGCGGGCCGTCCGTGGGATTCCTTTCGGCACTGCCCACGCCAACCGTCACGTATGGCGCCGTGATGACCCACGACACACGCACCGGCGCGATGACCGGTTTCGCCTATGGGTCAGCGACGGGCGGCGAACATGCGGGACATGTGAGCCCCGGGGCATCGCCGGCACCTGCGTCGGACAGTGCCGAGGTTGTTGGAACGGTGGCGCGTTACCACGACGCGCTCGTGCGCGCCGACAGCTCCGCCGCCCTCGCCCTGATCACGAGCGACGCAGTCATCCTGGAGAGCGGGCGCTCGGAGACGCGGGAGCAATATCGCGCCCATCACCTCGCCGCAGACATGGCGTTTGCCGCGGCGGTTCAGACCAGGCGCGCGGTCACCAGTGTCGTGGTGCGTGGCGACGTGGCGTGGGTCGCGTCACAGAGCACCAGTCAGGGGCAGTTTCGCGGCCGACAGATCGATGCGACCGGCGCAGAGCTCATGGTGCTCACCCGGACATCGGGCGGATGGAGGATCGGCGCGATTCACTGGTCGTCGCGATAAGCGCCATCACGGGTGGAATGTCACTCTCCCAAGATCTCCACCTCCCGCGCCCGCCGGGATACGTACGATGAAGTAGAAGTGCGCCGTTCAGCCCAAGGTCACCGGATGAGCGCCATGAGGGTGGCTCTGAGCAGGGCACCGACGGTGGCGCTCCCCGCGATGATCCACCCGTGCGCCGTCGTCGCTTTAGCCGACACGGCGCGTTGCGGCGCACGCCATCCGTCAGCAAGGCCGAACGTCGGAGCTCCTCGTCCGTGAGGCGAGTCATGTCGGCGCAGGCGTCATGGAACCGGCTCCTCGTCCCGGACGTCGTCAGCTTCGGCAATGCGCTCCCGTCGCCGCACACGGAAGGCGTACACGATCAGCGCAATTCCGCCGATGAACTGTATCCACACCCACGCGTAGAGCAGGGGAGACGCATCGGGATGCCGCATGGGCGTGATGAGCCAATTGCCCGCCGATCCGGCAAGGATGCCACCGAAGATGGCCCAGTTGGTGGACTGTTTCACTCCAATAAGCTGTCGCCTGCCATGGCCAGCTTCAATGGACGTATCGATTCAATGTCATTTCTGGCGGGCGTAGTGCAATCCAACGACACCGGTCGGGTAGGGCGTTGCGGATTCCAGATCAAACGTTGCATGGATACGCCCGCGAATACCCGCTTTCCCTTGCCGAGCGTGAGGGGATAGACAAGAAGATGCAGCTCATCGACCAGGTCGTGCGCGAGCATGGTATGCACAAGCTGGCTGCTGCCATCGGTCAGGATATTTCCTCCCGGCTGTTCCTTCAGCGCCCGAATGGATTGCACGACGTTGTCACGAATGATGGTCGTGTTCCTCCAGATGGGTGTCGTGAGCGTCTTCGAGACCACGTAATGCTGCGGTGTGTTCATCAGGTCGCCGAAGAAATCGCCCTTCGGCAGTGGCTCGAACGCTTCGGCATGCGTGACATACGTCCGGCGGCCAAGCAGAAATGCATCGCAGTCCTGCATCAGGCGGACGAAGTTCTCGCCGATCGAATCGTGCCAGTATGGGATGGTCCAGCCCCCATACTCGAAGCCGCCGTCGCGGTCCTCGTCCTTGCCGCCAGGGGCCTGCATGACGCCATCCAGTGAAACGAACTCCGAAACGATCAACTTGCGCATGGGTATCTCCGGAGAAGGGTCGTCCTACCCTTACGTCGAACGACGATCGACGAAATCGACACGCCGGGGTGCCTGGCGGAGCCGTGGTGCGAGTAAATTGTAACGCATGCACATCGGACACGCGGAGACGAGCATGAACTGGACAGTCACGTTCGACGAACTGCATGGTGCCGCCGTGGTGCGCACCAGTGGAGTCTTTACCGTGTCCGATCACCGCCGGATGGTGGCGGAGATCGTCTCCCATGTGCAATGGCGACCGGGACACCCGATCCTCTTCGACCATCGAGCGTTGGACTTCGACTCGGCGCGTTACGAGGACATGCTCAGCGCACGCGACAACCATTTCGAGCAGGAGCAGCGCATTGGCAGCGCGCGTTCGGCCATCCTGATGAAATCACCAGCGGACTACGGTCTCGGTCGCCAGTTCCAGCAGTTGATCGAAACGCACGCGTCCGCCGACCTGCAGGTGTTCATCGATGAGCCAACCGCGATCGCGTGGTTGAGTCGACCTCCCGTGTGATCGTCGGCGCGGAGGTTGCCCACTCTCCGAGCACAAACCTTCATCATGCTCAAGCGTAGGGGAGTGCTCATGAGACATCATCAATTGCATCGCATCACGGCCGCGATGGCGGCCAGCATCATCCTGGGCGCGTGCGCTTCAGCGAACCAGCGCACGACAACGGTCGAGTCAGGCGGTGACGTTGGCGACATCGTTGCCGTAACGCCATCTGACAATCGCACGATTCCCGTCGGTGCCACCGTGACCGCGACCCTGGACCAGACGCTGGGAACCAACATCAGCAGGGCTGGGGACGCCTTCACCGCGACCGTCACCGGCGACTTGCGTGCGCAGGATGGGTCCGTCGTCATTCCCGCAGGCTCGAAGATCGAGGGACGCGTGACCGCGCTCGACGACTCGGACAATGCCACGGAGCCCGCGCTGATCCGCCTGGCATTCGATCGCGTGCGGATGAATGGCCAGACATATCCGTTCAACGCCATGGTCGTCCAGGCCAATTCCGTGGAGACGAGCAGTCAGTCCAGCGGCGACCGGACGCGTCAGATCGTGATCGGCGGGGCGGTGGGTGCCGCACTCGGCGCCATCCTCGGTGACCGCGATCTCGACAAGATCATCATTGGAGGAGCCATCGGCGCTGCGGCGGGATCGATCATCTCGCTCGGTACAGAAGTCAATGCGACGCTGCCGGCGGGTGCCCCGATGACCTTGAGGGTGACACAAGCGACGGCCCTGCGGCAATGGATGTGATGGTGGCATGGCCACCGTAGGAGAAACCTCGCGCGGGCGGCGATAGTATTACTTCCATGACGCAGCCGTCCGCCGAGTTTCTCGACCTCCAGGCAGCCCTCGCTGGAGAATACTCGCTCCAGCGCGAGCTCGGCCGCGGCGGAATGGGTGTGGTGTACCTGGCGCGCGACGTACAGCTCGATCGCGACGTGGCCATCAAGGTTCTGCCCGCCGAGCTGGCGCGCGATACCACGGCCCGGGAGCGGTTCGTGCGGGAAGCGCGCATGGCGGCTGGGCTCTCGCATCCGCACATCGTTCCGATCCATCGCGTCGGCGACGCAGGAGGGTTCGTCTTCTTTGTCATGAGCTACGTCGAGGGAGAGACCCTCGGCGAGCGGATCCGTACACGCGGTCCCCTTCCGCCGGAGGAGGCGTCGCGCGTCCTGCGCGAAGTCGCGTGGGCCCTCGCGTATGCGCACGGACGCGGCATCGTCCATCGCGACGTGAAGCCTGACAACATCCTGCTCGAGGCGCGCACCGGCCGGGCGATGGTCACCGACTTCGGCATCGCGCATGGCAACGAGAGTCACGGCCCCGCGACGGATCCCGGGAAAATCATGGGGACTATGCACTTCATGAGCCCGGAGCAGGCGGGCAACGGTGCCATCGATGGCCGCAGCGACATCTACGCGCTGGGCGTCGTGGGCTATCTCGCGGTGAGCGGGCGGCTGCCATTCGAGACATCGAACCTGCCGGCGCTGCTCGTGAAGCAGGCGACGGAAGCTCCGCCGAGCGTGATGCGTGCGGCGCCGGGACTTCCCCCGGCGCTTGGCGCGGCGATCGACCGGTGCCTGGCGCGCGATCCCGCTGCTCGCTTCGCGGACGGCGAAGCGCTCGCGGAGGCGCTGGTTCCCGACTCGGATCCGCGACCCGCGCTGCCACCGACGTTGCGGGCCTGGCTGGCTGCACGCAATCCGCTGCTGGTGCCCTATCTCGGCTGGTCAGCCGGATTCAGCCTGCTCACGACGATGAACATCGTCGCGAATATCACCGGCAACCCTGGCAGCAGTGTGTGGGACGTCGCGCTGCTGGGCGCAGCCACCGTGGCGCCCCTCTTCCCGATTGTCGGCTTTCACGTGCACCAGGCATATCGGCAGTTCAAGGCCGGCCATACACTCGCCGACCTTCGCACTGCCATCGGCGTCGCCAAACGCGAGCGCGAGGAAACCGAAGCCGTCGAGCAGCACGAACCACCGGCGCACCGGATCCTGCGCGCTGCCACGCTCGGTTCCGCGACGTGGTTCGCGACGACCTTCTATTTCATCGCGTCAGGGACGATTCAGGAGAACCAGATCGCGATCGCATTCCTGCTGGTGCCACTCCTGAGCACCATGTTCTTCGGCGCGGTGACCAACGCGCTGAGCGTGCAATTCATTCCCGAGAAAATCCGCAACTGGTGGAAGACCGGCCTTCGAGATCGATTGTGGAGGGGAAGGCTCGGCTCGTGGCTTGCGCGTCGACTCGGTGCGCCCGAGCGCTCTGCATTGTCCGGCCCCTCGGCGTTTCGCGCCACCGAAGCCGCGCTGGGTGTCGCCGCCGCCGAGCTGTTTGCTGCGCTACCGAAGGAGTATCGGGAGCAGCTCGCCGAGCTGCCGGCGATGGTCGAAGCCCTCGAGGCACGCGCTGCCGAGGCACGCGCGGAAATCGACATCGTTGCGGCGATGGCGCCGTCTGGTACCGCCGATGCCGAAGTCCTGGCGACGCGGCGCAAGGCCGCGCAGGGGCAGCTGGCCGAGAGCGTTGCCGCGCTCGAGAGCATTCGTCTCGACCTTCTGCGACTGCACGCTGGCGCGAGCGATCTGAAGCCGCTCACCACGTTGATGGACGCGGCGCGGCTGCTGGGCGAAGACCTTGGCCGCCTCGCTGAAGCGCAGCGCGAAGTTGAGGCTGTGGCGCGATCAACTGGTAAAGACGAACAGCTTACGGCCAAGGGCTAACGGCCAAGAGCTAACGGCCAAGGGCTAACGGCCAAGAGCTAACGGCCAAGAGCTAACGGCCAAGAGCTAACGACCAAGGGCTAACGACCAAGGGCTAACGACCAACGGCCAACTGCCAACTGCCGAGAGCCGAGAGCCGAGAGGCGTCAGTCCTCCCTGAGCGCGAGAAGGCTGCTTACCACTGCCTCCGCATACCGAGATGCACGGGCCGATACCAATGGCCTCCGAGGCCTGGTTCGGTCCACATCATCTGGCGGAGTGAGATTGTGAAGGCAAACTGACGGGCGATACGCAAAGCGCCCTCGGTCTCCAGGAACCAGCGCATAGTGCCGTCGTACCTGCCCGCACCGGCGAGCGCGATCGCGTCGATGCGAGCAGTGGGCTGGTACGCGACCCCCGCCGCAACACCAAGTCCATCAGGCGCGGGGAAATCACGCTCGCAGGAACCGTTCGGCGCGAGTGGACAATCGTCCCAATCACTGCCGGGGCCTTCGGACAGCATCTCCACGCGCAGCGTCGGTCGGAGCGAGCCATTCCCGAAGCGGTGCGCAGCGGAAATCTGGCCGGTGTTGGACGTCGACGTTCCGTAGAAGACATCACCTGCACGATCGGGGTGCGGACCCGCGCCAAGGGCGGCACCGACGAACCAGTGCGCGGGCGGCTCCTGCGCTCCGGACGCGCCCGGCACGGCGAGCGCGGCCGCACCAAGGAAGATCAGGGTTTTCATGGTGAGGTGATACGGATACAGCCGGGGATTGTTGCGTCCCGGATGAATCAACCAGCCTGCTTTTTCCGTAGGGAACGGCAGCGGTGAAGCCGCAATACCTGTCCGTTGGAGGAACCGATGAGAGTGCTCTGGACTATCGTGAAAGTTGCGCTGGCGCTGGCGCTGGTCATTCCCGTGTCGATCATCGTCCTGGCGACGGTGCTCAGCGTCTTTGGCGCGCTCCTCGGTCTCGCGATCCTCGTGCTGAAAGTCGCGGTTGCAGGCGTCGTGGTGTGGGGAATGTTCCGGCTGCTGCGGGCACTCATGGGCCGAGGTTCGTCGCGCGCGGAAGTGAGTCCGGTGCGCCAGCTACCCGCTGCAGACCCGTACTATGAGGCAGCCAAGCGGGAGCTCGATCGCGAGCTGGGCCACGCCACTCGGTAGGTTCTCTCTGTTCAGGGTTCTCGGTAGCTGCCGGCGTTATTCGGTAGCTGCGTAAATGTGGCTGCCATCTTGGGAATAGACGCGATGCCATCTCGAGAACCACGCGCGAAAAGTCTGGCGTGCGAACGGTCTCGAGACCAGTCCGATGACGATGGCGAACATCAGCATGAATCCGATCACGATGTCGCCGCGTTCGGGACGCACCCACGGCAGTTGCGCAAACGCCACCGATCCCGCGACGCCCGCAACGATCATTGCCCCGGCGAGCAGTAGCTCACGCGCACGGCGAGCGACGCTCATGTCAATGGCTCGAAGCTCGGAGAGGTCCAGCTGGATCGTCGTGTTCGCGTCGTCGACGATGACGAGGTCCCCGGCCGCGACGCTGTAAACCTCCCCCTCCACTACGGTTCCGTCACGCCGCTCGGCGCGTATTCGCTCCGACGGCCATTGCGCGGCCCGTTCGGCAAGTTCTGCGAGGCTCCGTGAAACAAGGGTAGGTGGCGCCGTCATCCGATCGAGCATGGAAGACGGCGTCCGGTCCCGCTATCTCGTGGCCTTCGCGAGCGCCTTGATGGCATCCGACATTGCCTTCACACGCTGCGGGTCGCGCGCTCCCGAAATATCCTTGTCCACCTGGTTTGCCAACGCGTTGAGTGCGTTGCGACGGGTGCGACCACTCTGCTGCTCCGCGGCATCCAGTGCGGCGCCGATGGCCGTCGTGCGCTCGCGCGCCAGGCCGTTCCACCGCACCAGCTGGTCCAGGTACGACCGCACCACGGGGAACGCCGCCGGCCACTCGATCTTTGGCTGGCTTTGTGGATTGTACTCGCTCCACCGCACGAGCTTCGCCGCGGCGATCTCATTCGCCGACAGTTGATCGCTGGGGAGCAACTCGAAGATGTCGAAGCCGCGATCCAGCTCGGACGAGTAGATGTGGCCGTTCCACCAATACGCGCCCCAGGATCCGCCAATCGTTGCGCGCATGGGACGGCCGTCCGGGCCCGTCGGGAGCGGGGCGTCGACGTCACGCGGCGGATCGATCGAGCCACGGTCGAAATAGGCCAACTCCTGCGGCTTGTCGGGATCGGTGAACTCCATGACGCTCACGCCCCCCTGATACCAGCCCTGCACCATGATGTCGCGTCCCGGCACCGGAATCAGCCCACCGTTGTGCGACACGCAATTCTCCTCTGCCATCTGCGCCGTGGGGATCTTGAAGTACGAATGCTGCTTGTATTTCCCCTCGCCATCGATCGTGAGGATGGTGTTGCCGCCCATTTCCATCATCGAGTTCGACTGGCACATCGGCGACGTGCCGCCGCCCCACTCGTCGGTGAAGACGACCTTCTTGCCGTCGTTGCTGAACACCGCGGTGTGCCAGAGCGAGAAATTGGTGTCTGACTTCGCATCGAGTCGGACGGGCTTCTCGGGATTCGAGATGTCCACGAGCAGGCCGTAGCTGCCGCATGCGCCAGCGAGGAGTCCCGCCGCCGGATACGCGGTGACATCGTGACAGTTGCGCGGTCCCGTGGGCGGCGGCGGAGCGGGACGTGACGAGTCACCGGGAGCGGCATTGCGACGACCGCGCGCGGGACGGCCGGCGGCTCGTGGTGCGGCATCGAGACCGGTGAAGATGCGCGCACCCGTCACGACTTCCGCACGTTCAGGATTTCTCAGCGGCACCCGGATCACGTCGAGACGGAAGAGCGAATTGGTCTCGTCCGCTGGATCGTCGCCATTCCTGCATCCCGGCAGGATGGAATCCGGCCGAGCGGCCTGGCTGCCCGATACATAGATGTAGATCACGTTCCTGTCCTTCGGGTGCGGAACGATTGTGTGCGTGTGCGATCCCTTGCAGGTCTGGACGTTCTTGACGAGCCGTGGGTTCGCCGGATTCGAAACATCGTAGATGCGGACGCCGGCCATATGATCGCGCGGATCCGTCACGCCCCCCTTGGCGCAATCGTTTCGGTTGCCGCCGCCTTCCGCAGAAAGGAACAGGAGGTTGCCATAGATCGACGGATCGCCCTGCGACGTGACGCAGGAGACCGCCGCTACCACAGTGGGCTTCGAAGGATCGTCGACATCCCAGATGGTGAAGCCGGAGAAGTTGCCCTGGTAGACGTACTTGTCCTTGAAGGCCAGGTCGGAGTTGATGAACGTCAGCCCGCGCGCCGTGTCGTGGATCGCCGCCTTCTGGCTGAAGGAGACGAGGCGCATGTTGAGCGCAGCCTCGCCCGCGTCGAGTCGGCCGGGCTTGAGGTTGCTGCGTGCGTCGCGCGGCGGGTACGTCTGCGCGGCGAGCAGCGACGGAAGGAGCAGGGGCGCGGCAACGGCGATGAGCCTGCGAGCAAAGGACATCGGGAGAACTCCGAGAGGAGGAAAGAGGCCTGGCTTACTTGTCGGGCAGCTCGGCGAGCATTCGGCGCATGACACCGATTTCAGCCGTCTGCACGGAAACCACTTCGTTGGCGAACACGTTCACGTCCACTTCCTGGCCGGCGCGCGGCGTGGCGAAAAGATCGTCCACCATTTTCAGCGCGCCTTCGTGATGCTTGATCATCATCTCGAGAAACGCGCGGTCGAATGCGGTGCCGGTCGCCTTCTCCAGCGTATCGAGCTGCGTGGCCGTCAACATTCCCGGCATGGTCATCTTGCGCCAAGATGATGTATCCGGGGCGCGCTGACCATTGCTGCGCAGCCAGTCCTGCATGGCGCGAATCTCGGTCACCTGCGACTGGTCGATCTTGATCGCGAGCCGAAGGACGCGCGGGTGCGCTTTCCGCGACTCGGCCATCCGCGACATGTGGATGGCCTGCGCATGGTGGGCGATCATCCCCTGCATGAACTCGACGTCAGCCGCCGTATAGGGCGCCCCGGCGGGGACCGTGATGTGCCCCACCCCATGCCCGGAATGCTCCTGCGCACTCCCCGCTGCGAATGGGGCGACGACCAGGGAAAGGCCGAGCAGTCGGGCTATCACGATGGGACGGAAGGCAGACATCATCATCAGTACGTTAACCCATTGTACGACGTTGCGCGCGGATTCGCGCAGGCGATGGAATCGAAACCCGTGCCGTGGCGGGCCGTAGGGCTTCCACTAGACGGCTACAAGAGGCCCGTCTGCCGGCACCATGACCGGACGGAACCACGAAGCGATCCTGAGGACAACATGAGCCTTGTGGCAGCAATGCGCACGCGCCTGCACCTGCTCTTCGCTCGTCGAGCCGCCGAGTCGCGGGCAGACGAGGAGATCCAGTTCCATGACGGGCACGGGCTCGCCTGGCTCGGGGGCTTTTCGCTCGACATGAAGCTCGGCATGCGGATGCTGCGCAAATATCCGGGGCTCACGCTCGTCGGGGGGCTTGCCATGGCGTTCGCCATCTGGGTGGGTGCGGTGATTTTCCAGGTGGCGGGGCTGTTCATACACCCGTCGCTTCCGCTTCCCGACGGCGACCGGATCGTCCAGGTGGGGAACTGGAATGTGCAGGACGGAGAGGTCGAGCCCCGCGCCGTGCATGATTTCCTGCGCTGGCGCGCTTCCCTGCGATCGGTCATCGACCTCGGCGCCTACCGCGACCTTTCCCGCAACCTGGTCACAAGCGACGGAGACACTCGCGCAGTCACAGGCGCAGAAATCACTGCCACAGGGTTCCGCATCGCGCCGGCCAGGCCATTGCTTGGTCGTACGATCGTCGCCGCAGACGAGTTGGCCGGCGCGCCTCCCGTCGTCGTGCTGGGGTACGACGTCTGGCGTACGCGCTTTGCGAGCGATCCCGCGGTCGTCGGACAGACCGTCCAGGTCGGCGACGTCGACGCGACCGTGGTCGGTGTGATGCCAAAAGGCTTCGCGTTCCCCGTCGCGCATGAGCTGTGGACGCAGCTGCGTCCGGATTTCCTCGATCGCAGGCCGGGGAGCGGGCCGGGGATCACGATCTTCGGAAAGTTGGCGCCAGGCTTTTCGCTCGACGACGCGCGCGCCGAGCTGGCGCTGGTCGGGCAGCGTTCGGCCGCCGAATTCCCGTCGACGCACCAGCACCTCCAGGCCCGCGTCGGGCCGTACGCCGTCGGGCTGCAGGGGACGTCGATCAACAACCTTGCCGTCATGGGGTCTATCTATTTCTTCGCGTTCCTGCTGCTCGTGCTCGTCTGCAGCAACGTCGCGCTGCTGATCTTCTCGCGCGCCGCAACGCGCGAGGGCGAGATCATTGTCCGAAGCGCGCTCGGTGCTGATCGCAGCCGGATCGTCATGCAGCTATTCGCGGAGGCGCTGGTGCTCGGCGGAGCGGCAGCCGTGGTGGGGCTGGCGGCGGCTGACTACGCCCTTCGCAACTGGGCCGCGGACTTCGTGAAAGCCAACCTTACGGAGCTCCCATTCTGGTACACACTCGGCCTGTCCGCCCCGACCGTGGCATACGCCATCGGACTCACCGTCGTTGCGGCGGTTATCGCGGGCGTGCTGCCCGCCATGAAGATCACACGCGGACTTGGGGCGCGTCTCAAGCAGGGGACGGCTGGAGGCGGCGGCGTGCAATTCGGCGGCGTCTGGACCGCGGTCATCATCGCCCAGGTTGCCATCACGGTAGCATTTCCGTCGGTCGTGTTCATCGAACAACGCGAGATCCGGCGCGTCGAGTCGTTTGACCTCGGCTTCGCGG
>DASPMP010000174.1:0-3318 GCA_035626995.1 Gemmatimonadaceae bacterium | reverse complement strand
ACAAGCCGACAAGCCGACAAGCCGACGACTCAGTCTTTCAGCACCGCGCGATACTTCTCGGGGATGAACGCCGCCAGGCGCTCCGCCGGCACCGCGTAGACAATCCGGCCCCCCGCATCCGCCTGCCCGCCGTAGACAACGCCGATCACGTGTCCCTGCGCGTCGAACACGGGACTGCCGCTCGATCCATGCGTGGCGTACGAGTCGATCTGCAGCACCGCCGACGTCTTCTTGCTCACGGTCCCTGAGCTGAGCGTCGACTTCGCGAGGAAGTCGTTTCCCTCGCCTTCCATCGGCGTGTTCATTCCCGCTGGGTAGCCGATGATCGCGACAGTGACCCCCTCGGTCGACTGCTCGGTCCCGCGGCTCACGCCCTCCACCGACGGATAGCGTCCCTCGCGCTCCATCTGGATCAGCGCCAGGTCGGTGTCCTCGATGTCGCTGACCGACACGATGCGCGCGGGCAGCCAGTCGCGCGTGTCCGTGTACTTCACCGCGATCCGGTCCGCGCGACGGCCGGTCTCCGGATGAATGACGTTGTGTCGATTCGTGAGGAGCAGGCCCTCCTTCGTGATCCCGAATGCAGAGCCCGCGAAGGACCTGCCCTGGAACTCGGAGACGGTGATCGCGACCGCCTGCGCGTTGCGCGCGAAGATCGTCGGCAGGTCCATCTGCACGAACCGGCGGAGCATCCGCTCCGTGTCCTGCATCTCGGCGCGGATCTGTGCGCGGTCTGCATCGGTCGTGGCGGCGGCGAGTCGCGTCCGCAGGCTCGCCATGCGGTCGCGCATCTCGCTCATCAGCGTCGTGTCGCCCGACTTCGCCAGCGCGCCCTGCAACTCCACCCGCAGCGAGTCGTTCGCCCGCGCGATGCGTTCCAGCTCCGCGATGCGACGCGATGACGCGCGGCTGTTGTAGAAGAACGCCACGCCGCCGCCAGCCACGACGAGGACGAGACCCGCGACCATGAGCCGCTTCAGCCCCGCGGTCTGTTTCTCGACCGCCGCCGCGATCCGGACTTCGGTGCTCGCGGGCTTAGCGCCTGCGCCGGCGCCAGTTGCGTGAAACTCAACTTCGGGACCCTGCGTCCCGAAGCGGATCCGGTCGCCATTCCTGATCTCGATCGTGCCACCGGAGGGGAGCTTCGTACCGTTGACGATCGTCCCGTTCGTGCTGTTCAGGTCATGCAGCGCGTACCGCCCCTGGATCAGGTGGATCTCCGCATGCTTCGCGGAGACATCCAGGTCCTTCTCGGCGTCGAAGCGCAGGTCGTTGCCACTCTGGCGGCCCACGGTGATGACGCTCTTGTCGAAACGCGACGTGCGTCCGGCGAGGGCGCCGTCGAGAATGCGGATCGCGATGGACATCAGGGGTTCAGAGCGCGGCCGGCGTCACCGTCGGAGCCGGCTCGGGAACGACCTTGCTCATCGTCCGCCACACATACCACGCGCCGAAGAGGATCATCAGTGCCAGCAGCACCATGGCGATTGCCATCCCGCGCGAGCGCCGGGCGGGCGGGGCCTGGACCTTGGACAGGTCGATGACCTCGAGCGTCGGCGTGTTGTGCTCGTCGTCGACGATCGCCGCGGGCGCGGTAGCGACAGGAGGAACGCTGGGCGCCGGCATGGACTTCGGCGTCGCCCGCGCCGCGTTCGAGCGTCGCAGCGGCTGCGTCGGCGCCTCGGAGAATTCCGGCGTGGAGATCGGCGTCTGGGAGCCGTCGTTGAGGGGGAAGGGACGGTGGCCGACTTCGTCGCCGTCGATCTCGATCTCGTTCAGTCCTGGCCCCTCGAACCGCGCGCAGATGACCGTGATGTTGTCCGGTCCCCCCGCCTGGTTCGCGAGGTCGATGAGCTTGCGGCACGCCTGCACGAGGTCGCGGTCTTCACTGACGACGCGCGCGATCTCGTCGCGCGAGACCTGGCCCGAGAGGCCGTCGCTGCAGAGCACGAGCGTGTCGCCGCGGCGCACGCGCTGAAAGGTCAGGTCCACCTTGATGTTCGCCTCGGGGCCGAGCGCCTGGAGGATGATGTTGCGCCGCTCGCTCTGCGCGGCTTCTTCCTCGGTGAGCTCGCCGGCCTCGATGAGCTTCTGCATCAGCGACTGGTCTTTCGTGATCTGCTTCGCGACGCCATCCCGGACGAGATAGCCGCGGCTGTCGCCAACCTGCGCGAGGTACAGCGTGCCGCCGAGGAGGCCTGCGATGGTCGCGGTGGTGCCCATTCCGCGAAATTCCTGGTGCGATGCCGCGTAGCCGTGGATCTGCTGGTTGGCAGCCTGTGCGGCCTTGCGGAGGCAGCGGGCGAAGGCCTCGCTCGACGGATTCTCGAGCGACAGCCAGGTCTCGCGGAACTCCTTGAGCACCGTCTCGATGGCCATCTGGCTGGCGATCTCGCCGGCGGCGGCTCCACCCATGCCATCGGCGACCATGAAGAGCGAGCCTTTGGGCCCCACCGGATGCTGGCGGACGGCGGGCTGCAGCGATGCGTCGTTGGTGGAGAGATCCGCGACGACGAAGGCGTCCTCGTTGTGGTCGCGGGTGCGACCGACGTCCGTGCGACCGAACACGTTGACGATGATTTCGGCGTGTTCGGGATGATTCATCGGCTTGCTGGTGCTGGTGGAAGTGGAGTTCACGCGGGTCACTGATCCCGGCAGGTACCGATCAACGTCGCCCCCGCCCGCCGCAGGGTTTCAGACCGACTCAACTGTCCCTCGAGATTATAGAGGGAATCGCATCCGGACTTGTAGTCACCGGAGTTTATCAGCGCCTTGCTTCGAAGGTATCTAAAGCGAAGACGAGTGACGCTATCGGCATTCATTGCAGCGGAGTCGAGCAGTGCGAGCCGGTTTAATGCGTCGCGTGCAACTGACGCGTTCAGATCGCCAGCCAAGGGATCGATCCGTTCGAGTTCCAGTCCCCAGTTCACCGTTGGAACGGTGGGCTGCGCGGCGGGCTGCGACTGCGGGACAGCCTGACCGCCGCTGACTTCCTGCGTGTCCTGAGAACCGAGAAGCTTGTAGGAACTCCAGCCGAGGATGGCGATGCCCGCGAACGCGATGGCCCCCCACATGCCGGAGCGACCTCTCACGCTGCTGGCTGCGACTGGCTGCGGGACGACCTTCTCTCCACTCGCCCCGGTCGCGCGATTCACCCGCGTCTGCGGAATGGCTTTCGTCGCGCCCGCCGGCGTCTCCGGAATCGCAGCCGCTGGCTTGCTCGGCGTCGACATCCGCTGCATCACCGCGGTGAACGCGCTTGTCGCCGCGCTCTCCGGCATCGACGACACGGCCTTGTACAGGTCGCGGCCGAACTCG
>DASPMP010000173.1:0-5671 GCA_035626995.1 Gemmatimonadaceae bacterium | reverse complement strand
CTCGGCTTCGCGGCGGACGAATACCTTGGCGTACGTCTCGACCTCGACGTGCCCGGCGGCCCGGGCGCGGACACCGGCGATGCACAGCGCGCGCACGTGGCGCGCCATCGCAGCTCTCTCGAGGAATTGCGGCGTCGCATCTCGGCGGAACCTGGCGTCACTGGCGTCACCTTCGTGGACCGATTGCCGCGCATGTTCCATCGCGAAGGTTTCGTCGAGGTGGAAGGAACCGACGTGCAGCATCTCGGCCGGCGTTCGATGACCATCGGGGACATTGATCTCCATGAAGTGAGCTTTGCGCGGATCGACCCATCCTACTTCGACGTGCTCCGGACGCCGATTCTGTCAGGTCGTGGATTCAACTCCGGTGACGTCGGCTCTGACTCGCGCGCTGTGATCGTCGATCAGGCATTCGTCGACCAACTCCTCCAGGGACGGAACCCCATCGGTCGGCGCCTGCGATTCGTCGAAGTTCCGCGGCGGGACGGCGCGCCCGAGGAGCCATGGGTCGAGATCGTCGGCGTGGTGAAGGACCTCGGCATGACCTTCGTGGCACACCAACATCGTGCAGCAGGCGTCTACCTGGCCGCCGATCTCGGGTACGGTCCATACCACATGGCGATTCACGCGTCGGGCGATCCGATGGCGTTGGGACCACGCCTGCGCGAAATCACGGCATCAGTCGATCCCATGCTTCGACTGTCGGGGATGCAGCGCGTGGACCAGGTCGCGGAGGGGCTGTTGTGGATCATCCGGATGTGGCTGCGGGCGTCGCTCGTGCTGGCTGGCATTGCGGTACTGCTGTCGCTCGCGGGAGTCTACGCGGTGCTCTCGTTTACAGTGGCGCGCCGCACGCGTGAGATCGGCGTGCGGGTAGCACTCGGCGCGAGCCGAAAGCGCCTCATCATGGCAGTATTCCGACGCCCGCTGATCAATGTGACGCTGGGCGTCGCGGCAGGAGGGACCCTGATCGTGCTGCTGGCTGTCCTGTTGTCGAGTGGTGATACCGGCCTGGGCAAAATCGAGGGCGGGTTTTCGGTGGCGAACGTGTCGGTATTGCTGGGTTACGTCACGCTGATGCTTGGCGTGTGTTTGCTGGCGTGCATCGTTCCCACACGTCGCGCGCTCAAAGTCGAGCCCACGGAGGCCCTGCGGGCGGAATAGAAACCCTAGGCGGGCTCGATCTGCCTGATGCGCTGCACGTGGCGGCCGCCCTCGAAGGGCGTGTCGAGCCACACACGAACGATCTCGAGGGCGGTGTCGACGGGAATCAGCCGCGCGCCGATGCTGAGCGCGTTCGCGTCGTTGTGCTGACGCGAAAGCCGCGCGCTTTCGACACTCCAGCACAGCGCACAGCGAATGCCCCGGACCTTGTTCGCGACCATCGCTTCGCCGTTGCCTGAGCCGCCGAGCACGATCGCGCGATCCGCGTGTCCCTGCGCGACCGCTTCGGCGGCGGGACGGATGAACCTCGGGTAATCCACTGGCTCCGCACTGTCCGTCCCGAAGTCGCGCACTTTGTGCCCAAGCTCGCGCAGCAACGTTGCAATCCGCGACTTGTACTCGAATCCCGCATGGTCGCTGGCGATGGCAATCCGCATGTGGCTTCCGGGTGTCAGGTCGAAGGCATGCGCCGCTCGAAGCACGCGGCGATCGCGGGCACCGGCGCGAAGGTGCTGAGGAACTCTGCCGGCCTGATCGAATGCACAACCCATCCGCGCGCGAATTCGAAGCGCGTCCGCAGCTCCTCTTCTGTCACCTTGCGCGGGGTATTGGGCATGTCGAATTCTGTCGCAAACGCGAGGAGATAGTAACGTCCTCCAGGTGCCAGGGTGCGTGCGAGCGACTCCGCGAATGTGTCCCGCGCTTTCTGGTCCAGCACATGAAGGAACCCCGAATCCACGACGGTACCAAACTGCCTTCCCAGCCGATCCGGAGCCAGAGCGTCAGCGACACGGAAGGTCAGGCGTTCGGACACATCGCGGGGAAGCGCTAAGGACTTGCGCCGTGCCAGCTCGATGCCGACCTCGGCGAAGTCCACGCCCGTCACCTCGTGTCCGTGTTCAGCCAGATAAATGGCCAGGTCACCCGAGCCGCAGCCCACGTCGAGGACGGGGTCAGTCGGGGGAAATGCAGCGAACAGTTCGACGAGCGCCGGCTGCGGGCTGCCGATGTCCCAGGGCGCGGCATTTCGGTACACGTCGTCGAAGAATGCTTTGGGGTCTGGACCGAATGCGTTCATGCTTCAAGGAAGAAAGTCCTGCGCGAGATCTCAAGCCAGCCGGTGACGTACTGCATCGCCCGGCCACCTCACGTCGTTTAGTCTTCCCATCAGTGCGACACGAGCCCACCGCATCCCAGCGCGCCGCGATCCAGGCAGACCTGCAGCCGCTACTCGTCGTCGCCGGTCCGGGCTCTGGAAAGACCTTCTCGCTCATCGAGCGGATCCGCTTTCTCATTCAGGCCCATCGCCTCAGTCCCGAGCGCATCATCGCGTTCACCTTCACCAACAAGGCAGCCGAAGAGATCGCGTCGCGGCTGGACGAAGTTCCTGATGCCGCGCTCGTGAAGCGTACCACCATTCACAAGTTCTGCGTCGACGTCCTGCGAGAGCACGGCACCAGGATCAACGTCGATCCCGGATTCGGTATCGCCGACGAGGAATACCAGTGCGCGCTCCTGGCCCAATTGGGCTCGAGCCTTCGCAACCAGAAAGGACTCCTTCAGTTGTTCGCGCGCCACCGGCTGCGCGGGGATCCGCTCGGCATCACCGAAGGGCGCCGCTTCGAGCGCTATGTGGAACTCCTGCGTGACCGGAACATGCTCGATTTCGACATGCTCCTCCTTCGCACGGCGGACGCGCTTGAGCATGCGGACGCGGCAGACGCGGTGCGCCGGCGGTGGGACGCCATCCTGGTCGACGAGTTCCAGGACTTGAACCCGATCCAGTATTCCATCGTCCGCACCCTTGCGCAGGCGAGCAACAACGTCTTCGCGGTAGGGGATTACGACCAGTCCATCTATGGATGGGCCGGGGCAGAGCCGAAGCTGTTCGAGAAGTTCATGAACGACTTCCGAATCACGCAACCGCACTACCTGCAGGAGAATCGCCGCACGGCCCGACACATCTTCGAGCTCGCACGACGGGTGGTCGAGCCCAATCCCACCCTGCCGGGCTTCGAAATGCGTCCCACAGTGCATGCGACGCGGACGACGGATCATGCGGTAGTCGTCAAGACGTTCGATAACCCTGAGGAGGAAGCGGCGTGGATTATTTCGGATATCCGGCAGCAGCTTGACTCCGGCAATGACGAAGTCGCTGATAGCCGGGGTCCGAAGGCCGAGAACCGCCGCCTGACTTACGGGGACTTCGGGCTGCTCTATCGCACGCACGAAATCGGAAACCTGCTCGAGCCCGCGCTCCTGATGGCAGGGATACCTGCCCGGCTCGCACATGGTCGCGCGATCGGCGAGGATCCCGTTATCGCGTACGTGGTGACCGCGCTCGGGGTCATGATGCATCCGCAGGACCCCGCGTTCCAGGAGAAGTTTCTGACGATGGTTCTGCCGAGGACGCTGACGGAATGGGCGCGCAGTGAAGCGGAGCGGCGTGGACAGAGCATGCTGGCACCACTCCGGCAGCAGCTCGACAAGAAAGGCCAGAACTGGGAGGAAATCCGCCGCGCAGTCACCTCGCTCAAGAACCTTCCGGCGTACATGCGCCGGCACCAGTCGTTGGCGACGATGCTGGAAGAGCTGCTGTCGCGCAGGGTGGGCCGGTACCGGAATGCCCTCGCTGAACGGCATCTCGAGCTCGACGACCCCGAGACGGACATCGAAGCGGCAGCGCTCGCGTTCCGACTGGACAGCGCCCTCCGCAATCAGCAGGCGGTCGTCATTCCAAAGCTTGGTGGTGTCGAAGTCCCTATTCGCGCGATGCTGCACGAACTGGGGATTCGAGAAGTGCATGTCACTACTGCGACAGCGGATCTAACAGCGGATCTGACGGCGGATCTGACGGCGCGTTGCTCGGCGCGAACGGTGTTCAAGGCAGGGCAGATCCTGACGGCGCGAAAGTTTGAAGGTACCTTCACCGACTACACGGCGATCGACATCGAGAGCACCGGGCTCGCAAAGAACTGCGAGATCGTTGAGATCGCGGCAGTGCGCGTGAGAAAGGGCCGTCCGGTCGCCGAGTACCACTCGCTGGTCAAGCCACGCGTGCCCATCGAACAGGGCGCCGAGGCGATTCATGGCATCAGCATGGCGAAGGTGGCTGACGCCCCATTTTTCGAGCAGGTCTGGCCCGCGTTCCGGGAATTCTGCGGCGATGACATCCTCGTCGCCCACAACGGCGAGGATTTCGACTTTCCAGTAATTCGACGCATGGCAAAGGGTATGGCGGGCGTCAGCACGCTCGCGACGTACGACAGCATGCCCCTCGCCTACGAGATTACTCCCGCAAGCCATCGTCTGGAGGATCTCGCGCGTCAGTACGGCATCGACACCGGACGCTCGCACAGCGCGCTGGACGACGCGCGCACGCTCGCGCACGTCTTTGCGAAGCTCAACAGCCAGAAAGTGGCGCGGTCCCGGAAATCGGCGCTCCTCCAGCTGCTCGACCACCTCGGTGTTGCGCTCGCGCTTGCGCAGCCGCTTCCCGAGACGACGGACGCGAAGGTGCTGTTCGAGATCGCGCGCCCGTTCGCGCTGGGCATTTTCGGCGACGCGCTGGACTATTACGACACCAACCGGTCCCCCGACCATCCCACTCTTGCTGATGTCATCGAAAGACTCGGCGGCCAGCAACTGATGGACCGCATCCGCCGCGAGAAGAGCGCAGAGGAGCGGTACCCGTCATCCATGCAGCGCCTGCGGATGCTCACCCAGGGGATGGGCGATCTCGACGTTCGTGGACAGGTCGAACTGTTGCTCGAGCGTGTGGCGCTGTCGGGCAGGGAAGTGGGGGACGATGATGCTGGTCGCGTCAGTCTCCTCACCCTGCACGCGACGAAGGGGCTCGAGTTCTCGCGGGTCTATATCGTTGGCGCCGAAGACGCGCAGTTCTGGAAAGAGAAGGATTCCCGGGAGGAGCAGGAGGAAAGCCGGCGCGTGTTCTATGTGGGGATGACGCGGGCGAAGGATCGACTCGTCTTTACGCGCACGCTGCTGCGTGGCGGCAAGCCAACCGGAGGCGCGCGGTTTCTTGAAGAGCTCGGGATCGCGTAACGGTTACGGTGCCCGAGTCCCTAAGGGACAATGCTTACGAACACCCCTCCACATACTGGATGCTCGGCCCACCTGCGTGGATGTGCATGACACGGTTGTCGCCACCGATCTCGTAGACGATGCCACGTGCCGAGGATGCAGGCGGACGTCCACGCGTCCAGATCGTGATGTACCGCGCGGGTGCGTCCTGGTATTTGTGCGGAGACTCGACCGCGCGACTGCCATAATGTCGTAGCACGGCGGCCGCCGAGTCGCCGACGTGCAGTCGCGCGTCGGTCGCAACTCCCGGATTCCTGCTGAGTGATATGCGCGTAAGGGTATCCCGTTCGACCATCACCAGAAGTCCCTGCGGAGCGCGCACTGGACGGAACTGGTCGCAACTTTCAGGATCGGCGCCTCCTACCGCATTCGGATTGGCGTCTTCGCCAGCAGCGGCCACGAC
>DASPMP010000172.1:0-3296 GCA_035626995.1 Gemmatimonadaceae bacterium | reverse complement strand
TTTGGTGGCGCTGGCGGCGCGTCGGTCGTGGATCCCGACGATGCCACCACGATGGCAGGGGTGTCTGCCTGCGCGACTTCGCTGCCGGGGGCGATCGCCATGACTCCCCCGACGACCAGCGCGACCACCACCCCGATACCGAGGGTAATCAGGCTGAATCGAGCGACCAGCTGGTTGCGCCGATGCCGCGCGGCGGCGCGCGCTTCCTGACGGCAGTGAAGGCACACCGTGGTGCCCGGCCGCAAGCCATGTGGGCAGACGGGGCTCAGGGATTCCGACATACACTGGAGAAACGATTCGGCCCCGCCGCGAGCAACCATTCGCGGGAGACAACTAGCGGGAAGCTACGGGAACGCTTGCTGAGCAGCCATGGAGGCCTCCGCCTGCTCGAGCAGGACCAGGTCCCGTTCCGCGAGCTCGAGCGTGAACTGCGGTGGCCGGCCCTGTCGGACTGCCTCGAGGAAATCGGTGAACATGGCGCGATATCCCAGAAAATCGCGTACCGCAGGGACGCCGAAGGAACGTGCCCCGCCGCTGCCCACGTATAGCAGGCCGTTCGACTCGAAGGTGACGGAGCCACGCGTCCCCTGAATTTTCGACAGACGCAGCCCGCCGAAGGGCGCGGCGAGCTCCCATGAATGCGCGAGCGTCCCGATCGCCCCGTTCGAGTACGTGAAGATCGTGAGGGTGCTCTGGTCGGGACCACGGCGACTGCCCACACGGTGTGCGGACACGCTGCGAACCTCGAGACCGATATTCGCGAGGAAGTTGACCCAGTGCACGCCCGCTTCGAAGAGTGCTCCACCGCCGGACAACGATGGGTCACCACGCCAGCCTTCGCCTTTCTGGTGCTTCGTCGCGTTCACAGTGACGAAGCGCACATCGCCGAATGCGCCAGCGCCGATGAGCTTTCGCAGCTGTCGGGTGATCGGCTTGTAGTAGTAGTTCTCGGCAACGAACACCGAGCGCCCGGCCGCGCCAGCCGCGCCCCGCACGGGGATCACGTCTGCCGCCTTCATGAAGGCGGGCTTTTCGACGATGACATGCTTCCCCGCGTTGAGCGCGAGGACCGTGAGCGCGCGGTGCGTGGACGTGGGTGTCGCGACCAGAGCGACGTCGACGTTCGCGTCGCCCACCGCGGCCTCGTATGAACCGTAGGCGCGACGGCCCCCATATTTCGAACGAAACTCTTCGGCCCGCGCCGCGTCGCGGCTTGCATAAAACAGGTCGACGCCGCCGATCTTGCGGAGGGTCCGGCTATGCATCGTCGTCGCCCAGCCGCAGCCGAGGAAGAGGACGCCGAGCCGGTCGCGCATCAGACGGCGATGGACACGCAGACGAGGACCGCGGCCCAGATGGCTACGTACACCGGGACGAAGTACTGCCGCTGCTTCAGCATCTGCGGAAAGAGAATCGGCTTTCCGCTGAACTTTCCACGAGGCTTCGACGGAAAGAAGAATGTCTTGTACGTCTCCGCGGTCGCGCGCTCGAAGCCGATCGATCCGCACGCCATGAGCAGGTAGCTGTCCGTGAAACGGGACAGCAGCACGGAGTAGATGACGGTAAGGATCGGGCTTCGAAAAAACTTCAGCAGATCGAATCCTTCTTTGGGTGCGTCCTTCCAGCCACCACCGATCGCGATCACGATGCCTACGGCAAAACCGACGAGCGCGGCGGTAAGCCGGGAAGGCGAGCTATCCCTGGCAAAATCGAGACGCGAGATGCCGTAGAGTGCCGCCGAGACCACGATGATGTAGGCGATGCCCACCCCGATGCGCGTCGCCCTGCTCTTGACCGGTTCGCCGCCGATGGCAAACTGCATCGGGATGAAATACTTGGACTGGTCTTCGTCGCGGAAAAAGGTTTTCCAGACCTCGACGATGCCTCGCTCGCCGGCGTAGGCGAGGCCAAAGAGGAGCACGAGAGCGCCCGGTTCGGGAATGGGCAGGCGGAACGCCCACTGAATCACGGCGGCAACGAAGGCGCCCACGATGATACTGCGGACGAACGTCCGGACCGTGAATCCTTCATGCACCGCATCCTTATACATCCCCCAGATGGCGGTGTGCGTGCCGGAGAGCAGGCCAACGCCGGAGGCGACGGCCAGTGTGGTGACGTGCTGCATCGATCAGTGTGTCTTGAGTACGGGTTGTGAATGCCACACCGGCAGCGCGCGCGCCGGGCGTTCCTGGATGTCGCTGGTCGAGTGCGCGATGAGCGCGGCGACGCGCAGGGCGTTCGCCGAGATGGTGAGGCTGGGATTGAGGGACGCGGAGCGCGGGAGCGCGCTGCCGTCCACCACGTAAAGGTTGTCGAGCCCGCGGAACCTGCCCTGCGCATCGAGCGGCGAGCGGGTTGGGTCGTTGCCCATGCGCACCGTGCCGAGAGCATGCGACCAGGTCTCGATGGGATGCACCAGCGTGAACTTCGCGCCCGCTTCGCGCAGCACCCGCTTCGCGTGCGTCACCAGCAGTCGGGCGACTTCCTCGTCACGGGGCGTGTAGGCATGGCGCACTGCGAGAGAAGGCATGCCGAACCGGTCACGCCTGGACTCATCCAGCGTAACGCGATTCTCGGGACGCGGCTGGTCTTCGGCGATGACCAGGAGGCCCGACGCGTGTGACAGGAAGATCGCCGCTGGAGTCCGCAACAGCCGAGGCATGTACGCGCGCACCAGCCCTTCGGCGGGGGTGAGCTGCTGGATGCAGCCCGCTTCGTCATAGAAATCGAGAATGGCGATGTGCTTGTCGAACTCCTGATGCGGGTTCGGCCGCCGCGCGAATGCACCGAACACCACCGCGTTGCGATGACGCGTGAGATACCGGCCGATGGTATCGCCCGCCGGATTGGAATTCTGCAAGCCTGACGTAAGCAGCAGGTGCGGTGTGGCAAGCGCGCCGGCGGCCAGGATCACATTGGGTGCCGTGAACGTCTCGCGTGCCCCGGTCTCGCGGTTGATGCATTCGACGGTATCGATGACCGATCCCGACCGTATGAGCCTGACCGCGATGGTATTGGGACGCAACTCCATCCCCTGACGCATCAGTCCGGGGATGAGCATCGTCGCGAGATCGTTCTTCGCTTGGAGAAAGCATGCGTATCCGTCGCAACGGCCACAACGCATGCACGCCATGCCATCGCCTTCCGCCGTGTATGAGATCGCCAGCGGGATTCGACTCGGCGTGAGGCCGAGCCTGCTGGCCGCGTCCGCGATGGCACGCGATGACTTCGCCAGCGGGGCGGGCGCCTGGGGGTACGGTGCGCTTCTCGGTGGTTCTGGTGCTGACGCGTCACCG
>DASPMP010000171.1:0-2846 GCA_035626995.1 Gemmatimonadaceae bacterium | reverse complement strand
CGGCTTCATCGGACCCATGAATCACCTCGTGGGCGATCTCGGCATCGCCGTGATCTATCCCAACGTGCGGGGCTCCTCGGGCTTCGGGAAGTCCTTTCGCGAGCTCGGCAAGGGTGATCCGCAAGATGCCGTGAAGGACATCGGTGCGCTCCTTGACTGGATCGCCGCGCAGCCCGACCTCGACGCCTCGAAGGTGGTCCTGGCCGACCTCGGCGGCGCATCCGTGGCGGCCGCCACGGCCCGCGCCTACGCCGACCGGGTCGCGGGCAGCGTCAGCGCTTCGACGCAGCCGGAAGTGGCCAACGTGCTTGCCGCCACCATCGAATACGCGCGGCGCGTGTTGCCGCCATGAACGCGCTGGCGCAATGAAAGGCCGGGCGAATGCCCGGCTTTTCGAACATCGCTCGAACTACTTCAGGTATGTGGCGAAGAACTTCTCCACGCGCCGGTAGTGGTCGAACACGTTCTCGTCCTTGTTGAAGCCGTGGCCCTCGCCGTTGTACACCACGTACTCGTGCTTCACGCCAGCCGACTGCATCGCGCTCCTCATCATGTCGCCGTGCGCCAGCGGCACGCGGACGTCGTCGCCGCCCATGGCCAGGAGCACCGGGACCTTGATCTTGTCGGCGTTGCGCGCCGGCGACGAGCGGGTCATGTATTCGCGATCCTTCGACGGGTCGCCGACCATGTGCAGGAACTCGTTCTGCATGAAGTCCGAGAAGGTCGACGTATCCGTGTAGGTCATGGACGGCCAGCTCACCAGGTCCGTGACCGCGAGGAAGGAGCTGCCGCATTTCCACAGGCCGGGGTCCTTCACGAGGCCCTGCAGCGTCGCATAGCCGCCATAGCTCGCACCGTGCAGGCACATCCTGTTCTTGTCGACGAGCCCTTCCTTCACGAGGTGCAGGGCGCCATCGGTGAGGTCGTCCTGCATGGTGAGGCCCCACTGCTTGAAGCTCGAGAAAAGGTGCTTGCGTCCCCAGCCTCGCGAGCCCCGCGGCTCCGGCTCTAGGACCACGTAGCCGCGCGAGCCGAAGAACGGCGCCTCGGGCCAGCGTGTCCCCCATGGGTACCATCCGTAGCTCCTCACCCAGGGTCCACCGTGAATGTTGACCACCAAGGGAAGGCCCTTGCCGCCCCCCTTCGGGATCGTCACCCAAGCGGGAATCTCGACGCCATCCCGGGTCTTGTAGGTGATGAACTTGCGCTCCGGCATGAGGCTCGGGTCGATCCACTCGCGCGTCTTCGCGATCGGCTCGATGCCTTTCTTGTCGGCGTCGTAGAGGTAATAGGTGCCGGGATCCACGTCGGAATACGCGTAGATGAGCGCCTTCTTCTCGTTGCGCAGCGCGTAGGTGATCGAGTTGTGGGTCTTCGGCAGCGCGGCGTCGATGCCCTTCTGCACCGCGGCGAACTGCGGATCGGTCCAGACGCGGATGGGCTTGTCGGCATTGAGCGCGACACCGACGAGCTTCTTCTTCGCAAGGCTGAACACCAACCCGCTGTTCACGTCCATCAGCGGATGCTCGAGCAGCAGGTTGCCCATCTTCCGGTTCTTCGTGTCGTAGGCGAAGATCGCCTCCTTGTCGCGTCCCTTGTTGGTCGCCACGTAGAGCGTCTCGTTGTCGAAATCGAAGGCGACGGGATCGAACGTGTCGGAATCGGACCAGCCGGATTTGTACTCCGCGATCTTTTCCCACTTGGCGCCTTCGCCGGAGCGCAGCCAGACGGTCGCGGTGCGCTCCATGCCGGTCTGCCCGATCTCGCGCATGGGGTAGCTCACCGCCACGCGCGCAACGCGGTTGCGGTCGAGCACCCATTCGATCACGTCCCCTGGAGAATCGTCGGTGAGCAGCGTGTATCGCCCCGTGCGGGTGTTGAAGCGATAGACGTCCATGGAGCGTCGCGAGCGCTGGCGCATGGCCACGATGTAGTCGTCCGACTCTTCGTACATGGGCGAAAGCGGGGTGATCTGGCTGCGGCTGCCGTCGGTGCCCACGGTGGTGAAGTTGCGCAGGTCCTCGCCGTTGGCATCGATGCAGTACATGCCGCGATAAACCGGGTTGCCGCTCACCACCTGGCCGTCGATCACGCGCATGCACAAACGGTTGCTGCTCACCCAGAACACGCCCGTCACGTCGAGGTTCTCGAAGGCCGTGATGATGTTGCGCGTGCGCTTCTCCAAATCGACGATCACCAGGTTGTCGCGACCCTTGAGCGGGGTGAGCGCGGCCAGCTTGTTGCCGTCGGGCGAGAGGGACATCTGCGCGTACTGCGGGCGCTTGAAGAAGTCCTCGAGCGGGACGTCGGAAGGCTTCTTCTGCGCGAGCGCGGCCAGGGGCAGGAAAAGCGCGGCCAGGGCCAATGCGCTCGGGAATCTCGTTCTCATGGGCTTCACCAGATGGGGTTGGTTCGACCGGACCATGGGGCTTCCGGGAGGTAACGGGGGAATATACTAGCCGCGAGGCCGCGCTGACAATAAACCGAGCGGCACGAACGGGTCGCACCCGAGGGGAGAAAGACCGATGTCGGAAGTACTGAGCATCCTGTCGGTCGGCGTGGGAACGCTGCTCGGCATCGTCGCCTGCGTCGTGGTGCTTTTCTGGTTCGTGGAAGACATCACCCAGAAGAAGCACGCGGTCCTGCGCAACTTCCCGGTCATCGGCCGGCTGCGCTACTTCTTCGAGAAGCAGGGCGAGTACTTCCGCCAGTACTTCTTCGCGGGCGACCGCGAGGAGATGCCCTTCAACCGCGCCACCCGCGCCTGGGTCTACCGCGTCGCCAAGCAGGAAGACGGCAGCGGCATCATCGGCTTCGGCTCGACCTACGACATGAAGGCCCCGGGA
>DASPMP010000170.1:0-7107 GCA_035626995.1 Gemmatimonadaceae bacterium | reverse complement strand
GTCGAGTCCGACCAGCATCCACTCGATCGCGGGTTGCCCGTGGATCTCGTGCGCGTGGATTCGATCTACAACCCCGTGCGCCGCGCGAACTTCGCCGTTGCGGAAACTCGCGTCGGTCAGCGCACGGACTACGATCGCCTGACGCTGATCGTGGAAACCAACGGCACGATCTCGCCCGAAGAAGCCGTGAGCTACGCGGCGGCGCTGGCGCAGACGCACTTCCAGTACTTCGTGGAATTCGGCACCCACGCCTCCGCCCCGCTCGGCCTCGCGATGGAGACCGGTGATGGCGACGCGGGCAAGATGGCGCACAAGCTGCGCACGCCGATCGACGATCTCGAGCTGTCTGTGCGCTCGGTGAATTCGTTGAAGAATTCGAATATCCGGACGCTCGGTGACCTGGTCCGCCAGACCGAGAGCCAGATCCTGCAGGTCAAGAACTTCGGCAAGAAGTCGCTTCAGGAGATCGCGGATCTCCTCGAGCGTGAACGGCTTAATTTTGGGATGCGGTTCGAAGAGGCTGATGGTGGTTTGCGCGTGATGGATTGGGGCACGCCACCGAGTCAGGCCGCGGCGGCTGCGCCTGACGACATGGAGGAGGAGTAAGGCAATGGCTCGGCATCGTCACGCGGGGCGCCAGCTTCGCCGCACCAGCGAGCAACGCCTCGCCCTGCTGCGGAACCTGGCGTCGTCGCTCATCGATAACGGCGCGATCGAAACCACCGAGGCGAAAGCCAAGGAGCTGCGCCCGTTCGTCGAAAAGCTCATCAGCAAGGCCAAGACAGGTACGCTGCACGCGCGGCGCCTGGCCGGCCGGCACATTCACCGGCGCGAAACCGCGGACAAGCTGTTCCGTGAGATCGGGCCGCGGTACGCGAAGCGTCCCGGCGGTTATACGCGCATTCTCAAGACCAGACACCGCAAGGGCGATGGTGCTGAGATGGCGCGCATCGAGCTGGTGGAGGAGTAACCCATGGCTATCGATCGCAGCCGCTGCTACGTCTGCAAGAAAGGCGTCGCGTTCGGCAACAACGTTTCCCACGCGAACAACAAGACGCGTCGCACCTGGAAGCCCAACCTGCAGGTGGCCCGCATCGTCGGTCCCGAGGGGAAGGTCATCAAGGTGAAGGTTTGCACCGGCTGTCTCAACGCCGGCAAGATCAAGCGCGCACCGCGAGGCGCCGCCGTCGCGTGATCGTATCGCGCGCATGTGCGGCACCGGATGAGGGGAGCTTTCGGCTCCCCTTTTTCTTGGCATGACGCGGACTGCCCTCGTTACCGGGATCACCGGTCAGGACGGGTCATACCTCGCCGAATTCCTGCTGGACAAGGGCTATCGGGTGGTGGGAATGGTCCGGCGCAGCTCGACCACGCCCTACGAGCGGATTGGCCACCTGGTGGACCGAGTCGAGCTTGTCTCGGCCGATCTCCTCGACCAGACCTCGTTGACTGACGCGATCCACGACACGATGCCGGACGAGATCTACAACCTCGCGGCGCAGAGCTTCGTCCAGGCGTCGTGGCCGCAGCCCGTGCTCACCGGCGAATTCACCGCGCTCGGCGTGACCCGGATGCTGGAAGCGATGAAGAAGGCTGCCCCGCGCGCGCGCTTCTACCAGGCCAGCTCGAGCGAGATGTTCGGGAAGGTGCACGAATCGCCGCAGACGGAAGACACGCCCTTTTATCCGCGCAGTCCGTACGGCGTGGCCAAGGTGTACGGCCACTGGATCACGGTGAATTATCGCGAGAGCTTCGGACTGTATGCGGTGTCGGGCATCCTGTTCAACCACGAAAGTCCGCGACGCGGAACCGAGTTTGTCACCCGCAAGGTTTCCGACGCGGTCGCGCGCATCAAGCTGGGCCAGCAGAAGGAAGTCCGACTCGGCAATCTGGAGGCGCGCCGCGACTGGGGCTTCGCGGGGGACTACGTCGAAGCCATGTGGATGATGCTGCAGCAGGATGTGCCGGATGATTTTGTCATCGGGACGGGTGACACGCGGACAGTCCGTGAGCTCTGCGAGGTGGCGTTCAACCATGTCGGCCTCGATTATCGGGAGCACGTCGTGCAGGATCCAAAGTTCTTCCGGCCGGCGGAGGTCGACCTGCTCGTCGCCGATGCGTCGAAGGCCCGTGAGAAACTCGGCTGGACCCCGAAAGTCACGTTCCACGAGCTGGTGCGCATGATGGTGGATGCCGATCTGGAACGGCATCGAACCAGCCGCTGATCGGCCGGGATGTCGCGTCGCGTCCTGATCACCGGTGGCGCCGGATTTGTGGGACAATGGCTGTCGCGCGCGCTGCTTGCCCGCGGATTCACGGTGTTCGCAGGGTCGCTCGACGGAATCCCCGGCCGGAACGTCCTCACGCCCGCAGAATCGAACGGGGTAACGTGGCTGCCACTCGATGTCCTGGCGGATGAGAGCATCCGAGCGGCGATCGCGGCGAGTCAACCCGAGTGGGTCGTGCATCTCGCGGGCATCGCGTTCGCGCCGGAAGCGAATGCGTCTCCCGTGCGTGCCTTCGAGACGAATGCGCTCGGCGCTCTGCGCCTGCTGACCGAGCTGGCGTCGAGCGATGCGCGGTCGGCGCGCGTCCTCGTGGTCGGCAGCGCGGAGGAGTATGGTGCCCAGGATCCGTCCGTGTATCCCATTGGCGAACGCGCGGCACTGCGTCCCCTGACGGCCTACGCGGCCGCCAAGGCGGCGCAGGAGGTGATCGGACTCCAGGTGCATCGCAGCACCGGCATGCACGTCGTCTGTACGCGGAGCTTCAATCACTCGGGCGTAGGGCACGCAGACAGCTATCTTCTTCCCACGCTCGTCCGCCGCGTGCGCGAGCTGCCGGAACACGGAGCAATGCTTCGGATCGGGAATGGGGACGTCGTTCGGGACTACACGCACGTCGCCGACGTCGTGAATGCCTACGTCCTGTTGCTGGAGTCCGGGGTACCCGGTGAGGTATACAACGTGTGCAGCGGGAGCGGCGTGCGGGTGCGGGAACTGGCGGAGCGTGTCTTGAATCGTACCGGAAGGACGGCTGAGATTTCCACCGACGAGCAATTGTTGCGACCCATCGATGTACCCATCCTCGTGGGCGACAACACGAAGTTGCGCGCCGCGACCGGGTGGGTTCCTGCCCACTCCATCGACGACATCATCGACGACCTGATTCATGCCGCGTCGCACTGATATCCATCGCATCCTGATCATCGGTTCCGGGCCGATCGTCATCGGCCAGGCGGCTGAATTCGACTATTCGGGGACGCAAGCGGCGCGCGCGCTGCGCGAAGAGGGCTACGAGGTCATCCTCGTGAACTCGAATCCGGCGACGATCATGACGGATCCCGAGGTGGCGGACCGGACCTACATCGAGCCGGTGACCCCCGAGTTCGTCGAGCTGATCATCGAGAAGGAGCGGCCGGACGCGTTGCTGCCGACGGTCGGTGGACAGACGGCGCTGAATGTGTCGATGGCGCTTGCCGAGTCAGGCGCGCTGGCGCGATACAACGTCGAACTTATCGGCGCGAGCGCGAAGGCGATCGCCATTGCCGAGGATCGCAAGCAGTTCGGCGAGGCGATGCAACGGATCGGCCTCGCTGTCGCGGAAGGGGGCATCGCGACCACCTTCGATGAAGCCGAGGCCATCCTCGAGCGCACGAGCTTTCCCGCGATCATTCGTCCCTCGTTCACCCTCGGCGGCAGTGGCGGCGGGATCGCGTACAACCGCGAGGAATTCGAGGAGATCGTGCGTCGCGGGCTGGATGAATCGCCGACCACGCAGGTGCTCATCGAACGCAGCGTGCTCGGTTGGAAGGAATTCGAGCTCGAGGTCATGCGCGACCAGGAAGACAACGTGGTCATTGTGTGCTCGATCGAGAACATTGACCCGATGGGCATTCACACCGGCGATTCGATCACCGTGGCGCCGGCGATGACGTTGACCGATCGCGAGTACCAGACGATGCGCGACGCTGCGTGCGCCGTGATCCGCGAGGTCGGCGTCGCTGCGGGGGGGTGCAATATCCAGTTCGCGATCAATCCCGCCGATGGCGAGATGATCGTGATCGAGATGAACCCGCGCGTGTCGCGGTCCTCCGCGCTCGCATCCAAGGCGACGGGCTTTCCGATCGCGCGGATTGGCGCGAAGCTCGCCGTGGGCTATCGCCTGGACGAGATCCCGAACGATATCACGAGGACGACGCCGGCGTCGTTCGAGCCGGTGCTCGACTATGTCGTCGTGAAGGTCCCGCGGTTCGCATTCGAGAAGTTCCCGAAGGCCTCGCCGTATCTCACCACGCAGATGAAGTCGGTCGGGGAGGCGATGGCGATCGGCCGTACCTTCAAGGAAGCCTTCCAGAAAGGGATGCGTGCCCTGGAGGCGGGACGCCCGGGGTGGACCACCAGCAGTCGGCCATCGGACGACCGCCTGCCGGACGACACCATCGAAGCGTTGCGGGGCGCGCTGCGACAGGCAACACCGGAGCGGATCTACCAGGTGAAGCGCGCCCTGGATCGCGACATGTCCGTGCGCGAGATCCATGAGCTGACGGCGATCGATCCCTGGTTCCTCGAGCAGATGAAGGAGCTCGTCGAGGCAGAGCGGTGGTACGCCGAGCTCGATTTGCCGGGCGCTGACGAAATCCGCCGGATGAAACGGTTCGGGTTTTCCGACGTGCAGCTGGCGATGCTGCGCGGCGAGAAGGAGTCGGACGTACGAAAGAAACGGTGGAAGCTGGGAGTGCGGCCCGCGTACAAGATGGTTGATACCTGCGCGGGCGAATTCCCATCGGCGACGCCGTACCTGTACAGCAGCTACGACGAGGAAAGCGAATCCCCACGCTCCGGGCGGAAATCGGTGGTCATCCTCGGGAGCGGCCCGAATCGCATAGGGCAGGGAGTCGAGTTCGACTACTGCTGCGTGCGCGCGGTGATGGCCCTGCGCGAGCAGGGATACGAAACCATCATGGTCAACTCGAATCCCGAGACGGTGTCGACCGACTACGACACCTCGGACAAGCTGTATTTCGAGCCCCTCACCCTCGAGGATGTGCTCGAGATTGTCCAGCGCGAAGAGCCCGTCGGCGTGGTCGTTCAACTGGGCGGGCAGACCCCCCTCAAGCTCACCCGCGGCCTCGAAGCCGCCGGCGTGAACATTCTGGGGACCTCGCCGGACGCGATCGACATCGCCGAGGACCGTCGCCGGTTTGACAAGATCGTCCGCGCGCTGAAGCTGGAACAGCCGCCGAATGGAACGGCAACGAGCGTGGACGAGGCGGTCGAGGCCGCGGATCGCATCGGCTATCCGGTGCTCGTGCGCCCGTCCTATGTGCTGGGTGGCCGCGCGATGCAGATCGTGTATGACGCGGATTCGCTGCGCGACTATTTCATGACCGCCGCCCGCGTCTCCGAGGAGCGGCCCGTCCTTATTGACCTGTTTCTCGAGGACGCCTTCGAAGCCGACGTGGACGCCATCAGCGACGGTACGAACGTCGTGATCGGCGGCATCATGCAGCACATCGAGGATGCCGGTATTCACTCGGGCGATTCCGCGTGCGTCCTGCCGCCGTATCTCATCGGCGAAGCCGCCATGGAGACGATGCGCACACAGACGATCGCGCTGGCGAAGGCGTTGAAGGTCGTCGGACTGATCAACGTGCAGTACGCGATCAAGAACGGGATCGTCTACGTCCTGGAGGTCAATCCGCGGGCGAGCCGCACGATTCCGTTCGTCTCGAAGGCCATCGGGGTGCCACTCGCCTCGCTGGCGGCGCGTGTGATGCTCGGCGAAACGCTGGCGGAGGTCGGGCTGACCGAGGAAATCGTGCCGACCTATGTGTCGGTGAAGGAAGCCGTGTTTCCCTTCAACAAGTTCGCCGGCACGGACCCCATTCTCGGTCCCGAGATGCGTTCCACAGGTGAAGTCATGGGAATCGCGGACTCGTTCGGATGGGCATTCGCGAAGGCCCAGCTTGCGGCGTCCAACGGGCTCCCGCTCGAGGGAACCATTCTCATCACGGTGAACGACCACGACAAGGCGACCGTGACCCCGATCGCGCGGCGGTTCCAGGAGCTCGGGCTGCGGGTCCTCGCCACGCCGGGAACTGCGCGCTATTTGCGCGCCCGGGGCATCCCGGTCACGTCGGTCCTGAAGGTGCACGAAGGGCGACCGAACTGCCTGGATTACGTCGTGAACGGCGACGTACAATTGCTCATCAATACTCCACTCGGAAAGCATTCCCAGGTGGACGATTACATCCTTCGCGAAGCGGCACTGCGGAACAAGGTGGCCTACACGACGACCATGTCCGCCGCCAGCGCTGCCTGCGACGCCATCCTCGCGCTCCGCTCGCGCAAGCCGAGCGTGAAATCGCTTCAGGAATGGCAGAGCGAGATCGGAGTGGTCGCGTGACCGACGGCGTGTTCGTGCACGAAAGCAGCTATGTCGATGACGGCGCGCAGATCGGCGCAGGCACGAAGATCTGGCATTTCTGCCACATCCTGGGGGGCGCCGTGATCGGCGAGCGGTGCAACTTCGGCCAGAACGTCGTGGTGATGAACGGCGTGCGGATCGGTGACAACGTGAAGGTGCAGAACAACGTCTCGATCTACGAAGGCGTCGAGATCGAGGACGACGTATTCTGCGGCCCATCCATGGTCTTCACGAACGTGATGAACCCGCGCAGCCATGTCTCGCGCAAGGATGAGTACCGGCGCACCCTGGTGCGTCGGGGGAGCTCCATCGGGGCGAACGCGACGATCGTCTGCGGCGCGACGCTTGGGGAATACAGCTTCATTGGCGCTGGCGCCGTAGTCTCCAAGGATGTTCCTGCATACGCGCTTATGGCCGGAGTGCCGGCGCGACGGATAGGCTGGATGTGCCAGTGCGGTGTCCGGCTTCCGGACTCCGGGTCGGGCAGTTGCTCCGCCTGTGGCAGCACCTATGAGCGCGACGGCGACGGCCTGCGTCGCACTGCCTCCAATTCGAAATGACAAGGAAACGCACCGGCAACGTCCTGCGGATCGCGCTGGTGGGATGCGGCCGCATCAGCCAGAACCACTTCGACGCGATTGCGAAGGTCGACGGCCTCGAACTGTGCGCCGTCTGCGA
>DASPMP010000169.1:0-17398 GCA_035626995.1 Gemmatimonadaceae bacterium | reverse complement strand
CGCGAACAGCTTTTCGAATACGCGCGGCACCGAGAGCACCAGCGTCGGCCGCACTTCCCCCAGGTTCACCGCGATCGTGTCCATGGATTCCGCGTAGGCGATCGACGTCCCGGTGTGGATCATCAGGTAGTGATCCGCCATGCGGGCGAAGATGTGCGACAGCGGCAGGAAGCTCAGCGAGATGTCCTTCCCCTCGAAGGGGACGGCGGCCGCGGCAGCCATTACGTTCGAGTAGATGTTGTCGTGGCTGAGCATCACGCCTTTCGGCTCGCCGGTCGTTCCGGAGGTGTAGATCAACGTCGCGAGATCGTCGGGCTTGACCGCCAGCGCGTCGCTCTTGTATGCCGACGCGCGCTGCGGATTGTCTACCGCGGCGCCCTTCGCCCGGATGTCGGCGAGGGTGAAGTCCTCCCCCGCCTGCTTCGCCGGCGAGAATCCGATGACGTGCCGGATGGATTTCAGCTGCCCGCGAACCTGCGCGATCTTCGCGGACTGCTCCGTATTGGACGTGAAGATCGCCACTGCGCCCGAATCGTTGACGATGTGCGGGATCTGTTCCGCGGGCAGCGTGGGATACACGGGAACGTCGGTGAGTCCCGCGGTGAGGCAGGCGAAGTCGACGATCGCCCATTCGGGACGAGTCTCCGAGAGGATTGCCACGCGATCGCCGCGCTGGATGCCCAGCTCCCGCAACCCTAACGCGACCTGCCGCACCTGGTCGGCCAGTTCCCGCGACGAGATGGGCCGATACGTGCCGTCCTTCTTGAACTGCAACGCGTCCGGCTTGTTGAACTTCTCCATCGCGTCGAAGAACAGCTTGTTCAGCGTCCCCGGTTTCGAATTCCGCGGACCGCCGCTCGCCTGCTGCATGGCATCCTCGCCGTTACTGGTTGCTGCTCGTTCCCGCCGCCGGTGGCGGCACGGTTTTCCGGAAGACCAATACGAATTGTACCGTCCCGATCGAGGAGCCGCGATATGACGCCGTTGAGTTCACGATGACGGTATCCTCGGTGAAATCGACGGAGGCCAGCCTTCGCAGCCTCGCGGTGCGTGATGCCCGCCCGGTATTGTCCGTGGTGTCGCGATCGGACTGCACCCTGTTGTTGAGCAGGATTGCCGTGGGCGCGGTGCCGATTCCCGGTGGCGCATCGACGATCGCGTACCGCACGATCACCGCCTCCACGCCGCTGGTGTCCGTCGCCGCGAAATGCAGGACGCGCGTGTTCAGCACCGCGAGCGCAGCGGTATCGAACGGCGCAAAGGTGATGTGGTGCGTCGTGGAGTCGGTCGCCACGAGCGCGTCGGGGGAAAGCGTGACGACGACGGTATCCGGAAGCGTCTGCAGGCCGCCGACCTGGCCGACGATCCGCACCCGGGTGCCAGGCGTCTCGCCCACGAGATACCGGCCATCCGCGAGAAATGCCCCCGTGTCGAGCACGACGAACAACGGCGTGGGCTGCGGATCCACCGGCTCATTGTCGGTGCCATACGCGATGACATTGAGCGGGGCGGCGAATCCAAGGCTGTCGCGCAACGTGTCGCCGGCCACCAGTCCAGGAGACCCGAGGATCAGTGCGGAGATGGATTGCACGCCATTGTCCGGCGCGGGAATATCGCGGCAGCTCACCGCCCAGAATGCAGCGACCGCGAGCGCGCTGCCGACGACCCTTCGAGCCTTCCGCATCAGGACGTCCGGCGTGACAGCGCCTCCGCGAGCGTTCCATACGCGACTGACGCCGCGTCGTCGGGTGTCCTGAGCACCACCGGCTGGCCGGCCGCGAATGCCTCGACCGTGGCCATGGTCCTCGGCACTGGCGGATCGAACAGCAACTGCGGTGGCAATTGCGCTCGCACCCGTTCCGCGATCTTGCGACAGATCTCGCTCTCTTCGTCGTACAGCGTCAGCACGATACCCTCCAGCCGCAAGTTACCATGGCGGGAGATGGCATCCCGGATCCCCTTGAGGATCTGGGAGGTGGTCTGGAGCGCGAGCGGTTCGCACTGCAGGGGTACGATGACACGGTCGCTCGCGGCGAGCACCGCCTGAACGATCGGGCCAAGCCCCGGCGGTGTGTCAACCACGACAGCGTAGCCGCGCTCGGTGGCAGTGCGAAAAAGCTCGCGCAGCCGCGGCGACGCGATGAGCTGGTGGTAGGCCGCGTGATCCCCGGTGTCGGCGACCGAACCCGTGACGACCGCACTCAGGTATGCGAGTGACGTCGGGCGCACGATGTCATGGAAATCCTTCGCGCCCATGAGGTATTCGACGATGCCCCCGCCGTCGTTGTTCAGGCCGAGCCCGAAACGCACCGCGCCCTGCGGATCGGCGTCCACGAGCAGCGTGCGAACGCCGCGCCGCGCGAGCGCTGCCGCGACATTGATGGCGGTCGTCGTCTTCCCGACGCCGCCCTTCTGGCTCACGACCGCGAGTGTGCCGCGCATCTAGGCCTGCGGCTCCGACGGGATATTCACGGCTCCTGCACGCAAGGCCGTGAGCGTCTGCTCGGCGTGCCGGACGAAGCGCTCCATCTCTTCGTTGGCCGGCGGTCGCGACAGGAACGAATCCAGGTGCGTCATCGCCCCCGCGCGGTCCCCCCGCTTGAGGAGGAGGAACGCGAGACCGTAGTGCGCGCCGGACAGTTCCGGCGCCAGCTCCAGCGCGCGACGATACGACCGGATGGCTTCCTCCATTCGTCCGGTGCGCGAATACGCGATGGCGATGTTCTGGAGGATTTTTGGATCGTTGGGGTGATCGCGCAATGCCAACCGGTACGACGTCAGCGCCGCGTCGAAATCACCCTGGCGCTCGAGCGCGATGGCCTCGCTCAGGTAATCAACGCGTCGCGAATTGCGCTGGTCTTTGGGCTTGCCGCCCAAGAGGCGGCTGAACCAGGACATTCGGCGCTGAAATCGAAGAAGATGGACGGCGGAGCGGGCGCAGAGTGCGTTCCGTGCGCAAAACTACCGCCTGCGGTCAGATGACACAACCGCCCATGAACGCGTAGGTTACGGGCATGTCTCCACGGCGTACGAGCTTCGATCAGGCAAAAGGCGTCATCGACGTCGAGTGGCCGTTCTTTGGTGAGCTCTCCCGCGGCCTCGCGCTCAAGGTATCGCGCGTCTACGATCCCGAAATTGTGATCGGCATCGCAACCGCCGGCGTCGTGCCCGGCGCCGTGATCGCCGCGATTCTCAATCGCGAATTTCACTCGATGGTCGTGAGCCGCCGCTTTCGTTCGGAGACGGTTCGTGAAACGCCGGCGGTCATGAGTGCCGCCCCGCAGGATATTCGCGGACGACGCGTCCTTATCGTCGACGAGACATGCGACACCGGCGACACTATCCGTCTCGCGGTGGCGGCAGTCCGGAATGCCGGCGCCTCCGACGTGCGCACGGCCGTGGCCTTCAAGACCGGCGAATACAAGCCGGACTTCCATGCCCTCGCCACGGAAAGCACCATCATCCTTCCATGGGATCGTGAAGTCCTGATCGACGGCGAGCTGGTGCCAAATCCGCTGTACGCCGAGGTCCTGGACGGAGACGACTGACGCGTCGCGCTAGGCCATCTGCTGGAGGGCGTTGTCCACGCCGGTTCCCTGGACCATCGCGTCATACACGTGCTGCACCGTCTCGGCGCTCGCCGCGATGAAACGGCAGCGCTCGGCGCCCATCGACCGGCACTCGACCTCCATCACCGTCAGCTGTTCACCTCCGACACGCGCGAAGAACTGCGTCAGCATCCCGGTCGTGAAGTAGCATCCGGGGAACTGCATCGCACTCGCCGGGTCTGCCTCGGCCCAGTTGGATGAGTCGAGCGCCAGCGCGGAATCGTGCAACAGACTCACGCTAACCGTGCCCCATCCCAGCTCGGCGAAAAACTCGCCGGCGCGCTTCTCGAAATCCGGAGCGGTCATCGCCTCTGGCACCGGCAGCTGGCGGGTGCGGCACCAGCGCGTGAAGGCTTCATACAGCCCCGCGCCGCCGGCGTAGCCGGCCTCGTAGAGGTAGTTGGCCGCGTTCGTTCCGGCGTCCCGGAACAGCACGGCGCGGAGCGATGCCAGCGCGTCGCGACTCATGCCGATCATGTTGCTGCCCTGCAGGTCAAATGACACGGGATTCCGGGGTTGCGATGCTATGAAGAAGTGTTGAGCAGTTCGAGCAGTTTCGACTCGTCGAGCACGGTGACGCCCAGTTCCTGGGCCTTCTGCAGTTTACTGCCTGCGTCGCTTCCGGCAACGAGGAACGAGGTTTTCTTCGAGACGCTGCTGGTAACCTTTCCGCCACACGCCTCGATCTGCTCGGTGGCCTGTTCCCGGCTCAGCGTGGACAGCGTGCCGGTAAGGACGACGGTCTTTCCCTTGAGTGCACTGCTGGACTTCTGTCGCGGTTCCTCGAACGTCAGGCCACGCCGCCGCAGCTTCTCGATGAGACGGCGGGCGGCGGCATTGCCGAACCAGTTCGTTACCGACGTCGCGATCGTTTCGCCCATGCCGTGAATCGCGAGGATGTCGGCCTCCGACGCCTGTGCGATCGCGTCCATCGTCCCAAAATGTCGCGCGAGCTGCTTCGCCGCGATCTCGCCGACGTTGTCGACGCCGAGACCGAAAAGCAGTCGCGAGAGTGGCTGCGCCTTTGAGGCGGCAATGGCCTGCACCAGCTGTTCGGCGCTTTTCTCGGCGAAGCGGTCCAGCGCGACGAGCTGTGACATGCGCAGGTCGTACAGGTCGGATGCGTCCGAGACGAGATCGGCAGCGATCAGCTGTTCGATGCGGGCATATGACAGTCCTCGGATGTCCATTGCGCCGCGTGAGGCGAAGTGGACCAGCCCCTCGAGGCGACGGGCGGGACACTCGAAGTTCGGGCAGTACAGCATGCCGCGATCGAGGCCGGGCTCGAGCCGCGTCTTGCACGAGGGACAGTGCGTCGGCGGCTGGTACGGCGCAGGCGGGTTCTTTGGGTCGCGGCGGTCCGGCACCGGACCGATCACTTGCGGGATCACCTCACCGGCGCGATTCACCTGCACGATGTCGCCATCGCGGAGGTCCTTGTCGCGAATGAGCTCGAAATTGTGGAGCGTTGCCAGCTGCACCGTAGTCCCGCCGATCTCTACCGCCTGCAGTCGTGCATATGGGTTGATCGAGCCGGTGCGGCCAACGTTGAACTCGATCCTGATCAGCTTCGTCTCGGCGATGTCCGGCGCGAATTTCCTGGCGACCGCATATCTCGGCTCACGTCCGCCAACGATGCCGAGGTCCGGCCAGAGATGCATGTCGTTCACCTTCACGACGCCACCATCGATCGCGAAATCGAGGGTGGGACGGATGCGGTTCTCGACCTCCTCCGCCCATGTGTGGACCTCCGCGATTGTTTTCGCGAGTCGCCGATGTGGCGCCACAGGGAGTCCCCATTCGCTGAGCTGGTCGAGCAGCTCCCACTGTGTGCGGGTGGGAAGCTCCTCGCCTTCCTGGACGGCGATCGTGTAGGCGAAGAACCGCAGCGGCCGCGCGGCGCTGATCGCGGGATCGAGCTGGCGGAGCGCACCGGCGGACGAGTTGCGTGGATTCGCGAAGACAGGCTCACCGGCTTTCACGCGCTCCTCATTCATCTTCTCGAAGCCGGAAAACGGCATGTAGACCTCGCCCCGCACCTCCATCATGAACGGGTGCCCGCGACCGCGCAGGCGGAGGGGGATCTGCTTGATCGTGCGGAGGTTCGCGGTGACGTTCTCACCGATGACTCCATTGCCGCGCGTCGCGCCGGCGATGAGTACGCCTTCACGATATGTCAGGCTCACCGCCGCGCCGTCGATCTTGAGCTCGCAGGTATAGCCGGATTTGCGCACGCTGTCCCCGGCGAGACGTACCAGCCGTTCTTCCCATTCCTCGAGCTCGGCGGCGTCGAACGCATTGGCCAGCGACAGCATGGAGACGAGGTGCTGATGCTTGGCAAGCACCGACTGCGGTTCCACGCCGACGCGGAGGGTGGGAGAGTCCGCGGTCCTCAGCTCCGGATGCGCCGATTCGAGCACCTGGAGCTCGCGGAACAGCCGGTCATACTCGGCGTCCGCGATCGTCGGCCGGTCGAGCACGTAGTACTCGTGCATGGCGCGCTCGATCTGTTCCCGCAGCGTCGCCGCCCGCGCCGACAGCGCGGGATCAACCGTGCTCATCGCGCGCCCAACCTCACCCCTTGGCCTCTTCCTCGAGGACCTGCATTGCTACGCCCACCAGGCGTTCGAGCTCTTCGTCCGACGCCTTGGGGAGCAACGTCTCCGCCCAGCTCTGGTCCTCGGCGCGGGCGTAGCGGTCGAGCAAGCGTCGCATGAAGGACACGAGGGCAATGCGCTGGAGCTCCGCGCGCCGCTGCGACGCGCCGACATCCTGCTGCTCGCGCATCAGTGTCTCGAAGCGATGTGCGTTCCGCAGCGCCTTGGCGGTCAGTGAGGCAACCACCTGACAGAACCTGACGTCCGCTTCACTGAAAGGCTTTCCGGAACGGTCGGTGCGCAGGAAAATCGCGCCGATGATGCTCTCCTGCCACTGCAGCGGGACGACGACGATGGACTGGACATTCCGCTGCTCGAGCTGTGCGCGCACCGCCTTGAGCGACGGGTCGAGCATCGCATCGGGAATGAACACCGTCTGCCCGGAATCGAAGGCGCGCTTGAGCTCCGGATAGCGGTTGATGTCCACGACGAGGTTCCGGATGCTCGGGTCCTCGTAGCTGGCGACGAGGCGCACCTCGTCCTGCTCACCGGTGAGGAAGATGGCGCATCGGTCGAGGCCGAACGCATTGCCGAGCTGCCGCGCGATGGTCTGGAGGATGTCGACGAAGTGCAGGGATGCGGAGATCTCCTGCAGGATGTCGACGACGGCGATGAGGTGATCGCGTTCCCGCTGGACTTCCGCCAGACGGGCGCGGAGCCGCGTCAGTTCATCAGAGTCTCCGGCGCCGTCAGCTGGCGCGCCGAAGCTCTCCGGATTCTCCTGGCTCTCCTGCGGTGCCGTCGTGCCCGGCCCCTGCTCCTTCATTCGCGGATGTGTGCGCGTTGAATTCGTCGCTGTCGAACCTGACGACCTTGTTCCGGCCGGTTTCTTTCGCGACGTAGAGCGCGTCGTCGGCCGCCCGGACAATGCGATCGCAGTTCGACACCTTGGGATGCGGCCATCCAGCCACGCCGAAGCTTGCCGTGCGTTTGATGGTGCCCCCGTCGAACACGAATGTATGAGCCTCGACTTCTTTGCGCACCCTTTCCGCGAAGGTCACGGCGGCGTCGAGCACGGTGCCGGGAAGGAGCACGATGAATTCCTCGCCGCCGTAGCGGCCGACAACGTCGATCTCGCGGGCCGCGCGCTTGAGGATGACGGCGAATTGCTTGAGCACCGCGTCGCCGGCATGATGCCCGTGCTCGTCGTTGACGCTCTTGAAGCGATCGAGGTCGCTCATGACGCAGGACAGGGGCTCTGACAGCCGCTCACCATGCGCCATCATGTGCTCCAGCTGTCGTTCGATCGAGCGTCGGTTCTCGAGCCCGGTGAGGCCGTCGGTGCGCGACATGTGACGCAGTCGCTCGTTCGCCTCGAGCAGCTGGCGCTCACGCTCTTCCAGCTCTTCCTGCAGCCGCTTGATGCGCAGCATCGAGCGCACGCGCGCCTTCAGCTCCGCGAACTCGATGGGCTTGGTGATGTAGTCGTCCGCGCCGGCTTCCAGACCCTCCACCTTGCTCTCGGTGGAATCGAGGGCGGTCTGCATGATGATGGGGATGAACGGCAGCGCGGGGTTGTGCTTGATGCGGCGCGCGACCTCGTTCCCGTCGATCGTCGGCATCATGACATCGAGCAGGATCAGGTCCGGCGGCGATGCCTGAACGTGGTCCAGTGCCTGTTGTCCGTCCGCGGCGGAGTCGACCTCATACCCCCAGGCCTCGAGACGCGCGCGGAGCAGCTCGATGTTGTCTTCGTGATCGTCGACGACGAGGATGCGGCCGGTCTGGGCTACCGAGTCCTCGGGCAGCTCATGCGGCGTCATCGCGGCCAAGGAACTTCTGAACTTCCGCGACGACGGCGCGCGGCTCGCAGGGCTTCGCCAGGTAGCCGTCGCATCCCACTTCCATCGCTTTCTCACGATCCGACGCCAGCGCATGCGCGGTCAGCGCAATGATCGGAATGTCACGCGTGTTGGGATCGTGCTTCAACACCTGCGTGGCTTCCCAGCCGTCGATGATCGGGATGGAAATGTCCATCAGGATGAGATCAGGCTTTTCGGAGCGCGCCTTCGCGATCCCTTCTTCACCGTTCAGCGCTTCGCTGACGTTGTAGCCGAAGTGCCGCAGAATCGTGGAATAGACGATGCGGTTGTCTTCGTTGTCCTCGACCAGAAGTACGGTCTTTCCGTTGGCGCTCATGCCGTTCCTCTTGGAGGTCGCGAGGTCTTCTGCTGGTGGGTTTGCGGTGCGAATCATACCTCAGGCGCCTCGTTGCATGCGAATCCTGCTCCGTTGGACCAGAGGATCTGGCCGGCGGATTCAGGATGAGCGATCTATCAATGGTCTGTCCGCAAAATCCTTACCACTCTAAAGTCACGTAACGTCATGGCCTACGCAGGAAAGTCAGGAGAGGCAGGGCGTCTCCGCCCCACAGCTAACTCGTTGTCACACAACAACTCCCGTCCTATAGGCAGGACGGCCGCCGGCGTGGCCGTTGGGCTTCTCGTCGGCGCCGGAATCGCCCTGATGTTCGCACCCCAGGACGGCTGGGAGAGCCGCCGTCGGCTGCGGCGCGGCCTGCGCCGAGCTCGTCATCACGGCATGGATGCGTGGGACGAGCTCAGTGCGGAGTTCATGAAGGCGCGACGCAAGCTGCGCCGCGCCCGTCGGCGTGCGGCCCTGGTCGCCGACGACGTCGAGGACGTCGTCGACTGACCGGCTACTTCAGGGCAGCGAGCGCGGCCCGCGCCTGCTCGACGTAGCGGGCGTCGTTGTATTCGACCGGCTTGGTGGCAATTGCCGCCTGATACATCTCGCGCGCCTTGTCCTTGTTCCTGGTGTCGGCATACACCGACGCCAGCTCGAGCTTGTGGACCACACGATCCGGCTCGAGCGCCGCCGCACGCTCCAGATACGCGGCCGCATCCTTCCAGTTCGCCTCATTGAAGATCTTGCCGCCGAGAATGTTCTTGGCGATGAAGCGCGAGACACCACTCAGCCGCATCACGTTCGCATGCCAGCGTCCCATGATGTGGAGCGCGCCCGCATTCGTGGAATCGTGCTTCAGCGCCTCGAGCGCCTCCTTCCGCACTTCGCCAGCAAACTTGACGCGGTCACGTGCGCCCATCGACAGGGCGCGGCGTCCGACCGCCTTCGCGAGCGCGAAGTGCGACATCGAGCTGGAACCATTTGCCTGCACGGCGCGCCGGGCGTACTGCTCGCCCAGCTGGTACAAGCTGTCGCGACGCGCGTCATCGAACTCGCCAAGGTCGATCGCTTCGCGCGCCGCACGCCAGAGCGCTTCCGCGTTGTTCGCGTCCACCTGGATCGCGGCTTGATAGTGTCCGAGCGCACCCGCAGCATTCATGGCCGCACGATCGCGGTCGCCCATGACGATGTGCTCCGCGGCCGTTTGGGCCGACACCGGGGCCGCGAGGATGGTTGCAGCGAGAAATACAGCACGCATGTTCATGCGATGGCTCCGACAGGAAGGAAGAACGCGTTCTCTCTCAGGATGATACGGCGGCGCAACGTTAGGGTTCCCTTCGAACGGGGTCAATGCTCGCACACCGACTGATCGAGAAGAAGCGCGATGGCGGCCGCCTCGACCCGGGGGAGTGGCGGGCACTCGTGATGGCGTACGCGGCCGGACATGTACCGGACTATCAGATGTCCGCGTTCCTGATGGCGTGCTTCCTCAAGGGGCTCGACCATGGCGAGACCGCCGCGCTCACCGAGGCGATGCTCAACTCCGGCGAGAAGTTCGACCTTGAATCGATCGGCAAGCCGCGGCTGGACAAGCACTCCATTGGCGGCGTCGGCGACAAGGTGTCGCTCATCCTGGCTCCGCTCGTCTCGCTGTTCGATGTCGCGATTCCGATGGTGTCCGGGCGAGGACTTGGCCACACCGGCGGCACGCTGGACAAGCTCGAATCCATCCCGGGCTTTCGCACGGACCTCTCGATGTCGCAGGCCCGAAGTCAGATCGAGGAGCTCGGCTGCGCGCTGCTTGGACAGACATCGGAGATCGCTCCCGCCGACCGCAAGATGTACGCGCTGCGGGACGCCACTGCGACCGTCGCGTCCATTCCCCTCATCGCGTCCAGCATCATGAGCAAGAAGCTCGCGGAGGATCTCACCGGGCTGGTCATCGACATCAAGCGCGGGAGCGGTGCCTTCCTGACGGAGCTCGATGAAGTCATGGCGCTCGCGCACGAGATGATCAGCATCGGCGATAGCCATGGATGCCCGGTCGTTGCGTTGTTCACCGCGATGGACCGGCCCCTCGGTCGCGCGTGCGGAAATGCGCTCGAGGTGGAGGAGGCGATCGCGACGCTGAAGGGGGAGGGCCCGCCGGACCTGGTTGAGGTTACCATCGCCTTGTCGGCGGAGATGCTCCTGCTCGCGGGTGTCGCGAGCGATGCGGCGTCGGCGCGCGCGGATCTGCATGAGGCGCTGGTCTCAGGGCGTGCTGCGGAGCAGTTTCGCCGGATCGTCGAGCGACAGCATGGCGATCCGGCCGTCCTCGATGATCCCGCCCTCCTGCCTCAGGCTGCGGAATGCGAGCTGTACACGGCACCGCGCTCGGGATTCGTGCAGCGCGTGGAGCCACGCGCCATCGGGAAGGGAGTTACCGCGCTGGGTGGAGGCCGAACGACGATGGCCGACGTCATCGATCCCGCCGTCGGCTTCGTGATTACCGCCAAGCCGGGCGATTGGGCGCAGGCGAACGAGCCGCTCGCGTCCATCTACGCGCGCGATCGTGCCGGCATCGAACGCGGGCGTGCCACGCTTCGCTCCGCCATCGTGATCGGAGACGAAGCAGAGCCCCCGCTGCCGCTCATCTCACACCGCGTGACGTCCGCGGGGGTCGAAGTGCTGGCTTAGCGCGCAGCGCCGGCGGCCGCCTGCAACAGGCGTACGCCGAGGACTTTGTTGGTTGCCTTGTCGAGGGTGTACTCGAGCAAGGAGCCAGCTGTGTCCCTGACCTGTCGAACCGCCTGCCCCGCGGTATTGGTCGTTTCCCGCAGCGTCGGAAGGCGGAGAACGTTGCCTACAATGCGCTCCGCCAGCTGACCGCCCGCGGCCGAAAGCGTGCGCTCGAGGATATTGCCCGTCGCCTGATCCACGATGCGCTGCAGCGAATTACCGTTTGCGAGGCGCGTCACCCCCAGCACCAGCCCGCGCACCAGTCCTCCCACAGCACCGACGGTACCCTGCAGCGTGCTTCCGAGCTGCTGCACGATCTGAGGATTATTGTCGATGAAGGTCAGCGTCTGGTCGACGATGTGCACGACATCATCCAGGTCTACCAGCAGGAGCGCGCGCGCCCGCACATCCTGGATGGTGAGGTCGACATTTCCGATGAGGACATCTGCGCCGGCGCGAACCGTCACCAGGTTCGCCACTTGCGCGTGCAGATTGATCTTTGCCGTCAGGCTGTCGACCTTCAGGAAGATCCGCTCCACGCACAGGTTCGGCACGTCGAGCACCACGTCGAACTCCGGATACTGCCGCGAGCGCTCCGTTCCGCCAGTCACGGTGCGCACCGAGTCTCCACCGGTGAGCCGCGAGCTCGTGGACAGCGTGTCTCCCACTCCGCGACGGAAGGTACGGGTGGAATCTGCGCCGACACACGCGACGTGCATGTCGCGAGTGTTTTGTAACCGTTGCGTACCAGGCTGATTCGCGGGCTGGGTGGGCCTGACCTGCGCGAACAGGAATCCAGGAACCGTCATGAGTACAGCGAGCCCGTGCACGCGCATCTGGTTCTCCTCGACAGCGGTTGGTGCGTCCGGGTAGCCGGGCTCGCAAAAAAACTGCCAGATAGTGGGAAGGGCACGTTTGTTGATGCTGTGCCGGCCATCATGAGACGAACAGGCTCGCTGAAAACGGCGCTGCTGTGCGCGCTCGTCGCAGTCACCCCCGCGGCGGCGCAGGACTCGAGCGCGACCGCAACGATCGTCATCCAGGCATCGGTCAGCGCGCGTGAAATTCGCTTTTCAAAGCAGCCGACGGTTCGTGTTCATCTCGTCGGCGGCGAGGTCGATTCGGTGCGAGTGATCGAGCGCAGGAACCTGCCGGATCCGGTACAACCCGGCGTGACGTACCGCGATGTCTACGTGGCAGTCGAGATTCTCGGTCGACTGAATGCCGAGTGTCTCGCCAGCCAGATCACCCGACAAGCCGTGACCGCCTGCCGTCAGGCAGGTGATACACCGACACGGTCCCCTTGAGCAGAATGGAGTCTTCGATGCGGACGCTTTGGCGAGCCATCACTCTTTGTACCCTCGTTGCGCTGTCGTCCGTCGCAGAGGCACAGGTTCGTGACACCACGGCCCGACGGCCGACGGCTACCTCCGGAACGCGCCTCCAGCCCACGATGCAGCCCGGACTCACGCCGAACAGGGACGTGATCCTCGAGATCCCTGAATTGAGTGTCGACTCCATCGGGCTGACCGTGTCCGACGTTCGCGCGCATGTGGCACTGGACGCCAACGCGATGAACCTCGTGCAGATTACGGCCGGAGTGGACGTCGGCATCAAGCAGGTGCAGCTCGGCCTCGTCGGCGTCTTCGCCGAAGCCTACTTGTATGTGGACCTGGACAATGTGGCGCGCATCGTCGATCGCGTCGTCATGACGCTCGATCGCAATCCGGAGATCCTCACGCAGGTGCTGAAGACTGTCGATACCGCCGTCGGATCCCTCACCGGGGCGCAACCGTCGGCAACGACACCAACAACGTCGCCGACGAGGCCCCCCACTAGCCCCTGAAAGGCTGGGATTTTAGCGTCCTGAATGCCTCCAAAAATCGCGAAGCTCGCTGGACTCGGCGCCTTCGGCGCATGCGCTGGACTGCTCGCGCTGTTCGCCTTCATTGCCTTCATCGCGCGGCCGGGCCGGCTCGGCGGCATCGACAACACCAACGCGATTGTCGCCTGGATAGCGCTGGGCGGGCTCTTTGCCGCGCTGATCATCGCACACATCGCGATCGGCAAGCAGCTGCTGAAGCTCGCTCGCGGCGCCGACGTCAGGCATCCGCTGTAGACCCTGCTAGGTAACCCACGCCATCGTCGCGACGATGACCCACTCGTCGCCCACGCGCATCAGGTAGTACACCACGCCAGATGCATAGTGTTCGGGAGCAGCGTCCGCGGGCCGGGCGAGCTGCTCCGCCGCGTTCACCGTTACCCTCGCGAACCGTCCCATGCCGAGGACGGGTTCTACGCTGTATACGACCGCTGCCTCCCGGCTGTCTTTGGGGCGGTTCGCATTGATGAATTCCGCTTTTCCCGCCCACTTCTTCCGCAGTTCGGAGGGAATGTGACTGGTGCTCACCAGGACCCGCCCGCGGCGTGCGTGCATCTCGGGGCGGCTGGGTGGCTTGTTCGCGTACAGATCCCGGGCGCCCATCGCCCAGAGGGGAGCGTTGTCGAGCAAGACCGCCAGCATCCGGTCCACGAGAGGCGAGGCACGCACGGAATCCATCGGCTTCGCGGCCTCGTGAAAACGCCTGAGGAATATCTCACGTGCCAGCGTCGCACGCGTCGGATCACCTGAGGAGAATGCGTCCGCGATCTCCTCGTCGGTGAAATCGAGCGCGCCCAGCCCGCTCAGCATCATCCCGAAGACGAGACGAGCCTGTTCCGTGGCGGCGGAGCGATACGCGTGCTGCAATTCTCCGATGACGTCACGTCTCGTGCGGCGGGCGTACATCCGCAGGGCCACGCGGTGCGAACCATCAAACCGTGGGCGAGTCGTCGTGTCGCGCGCCCAGTCATAGCGCTGCGCCAGTTGTGCGTCCCGGATGAACGCGGCAGAGTCCCGGCCATTCATCCATTCCAGCCAGGCGCGCCAGTCACTCCCGGGTGGTGGAATCGGCTTCTTTGATGCTGCAGGCCAGGATGCGCCCACACCGCGTGCGACGGAAGCGGGCTCTCGCAGGAGCGAGTGTTCCCTTCCCGCGAGCTGGATGATCGTGTCCGCCCAACGCGCTGGATCTACCGAAAAGAGCGCAGCAAGCGCGACGTCTCGCAAACGGGATTCGCGCGCGCTCACCTGACTGCCCAGCAGGGCGCATGCGCTCTCGGTGCACGAAACCATCTCACCCGGCGCCTGTGCCGCCGCTCGCGGAGCATTCATGAGCCCCTGAACCAGGTTCTCATACAAATGGTCCCGGCTCACGTTCAGCATCCATGCACGGCCTGGATCTTCCAGGAACGGCAGCATCGCACCGATGTCCGCCGAATCGACCCCGGCGTACCCGCGAAAGGCGCGGCTGGCAAGCGTGCGATACAGAAATACGCTGTCGCCGGCGGCAATCCGGATGCTGTCCAGCGTCGCGCGCATTGCGCCACGGGACCACATCGACAGCCGCTGAAATATTCTGGTGCCTTCGTCCGGGTCTGCAGTGGACTTCCACGCGCGGATCAGCGAGTCCCGAAGGACCGTATCACCGCTGACGAGACGCTGGTCGTCCGGGGAAGGGACGTGCACGATGCCGCCCGTCTTGCGCGCGGATTGGTTCCGCAGCGCGTTGCGCCTCGCGACGTACTGCGCCGAGTCGTGCAGCGTCCAGGAATGGAATCGTTCGAGTCTTGCCGGCGTTGAAAAGGACCTCCCATCCGGATATCCCAGAACGGCCTCACCGTCGACGATGAGCGTGTCATGGCGCGCGATCACCATTCGGTGGTCGGCATCGTACACGAACGTGCCACGCAGCGCGCCAGCGCCCTGCCGTGTCACGGAAACCAGGGTATCGAGCGTTCGCTCCTGCTCCACGTAGCGCTCTTCATACCGCACCGCCGCACTGTCGTGCACGATCCAGAGCCGGCGGCCCGCGTTTATGCTGTCCCGCGACACAGTAAACGTTCGGCGGCCAGAAACCTGCTGGCCGTACGCTCCGTCGTCGGCGCTCCGCGCGAGCGTGTCCGTCCACCGCATGCCCGCGCGGAGTGATGCAGGGACGAACGCCGTGACATCCCAGAGCTGTGTCTGGAGCAATCTGAGATATCCCCCCGACGTCACCCGACGCATCCGTTCCCACCGCGCTGCATCGGTCGGCGTAAGGACGTCTGGCGCCTGGAGAGGCGCCATCGTCACCGATAAGCGACGCACATGGCCGAGGGCATCGGTGACGACGATTGCGCCGTCCCTGCCGACTCCCGCGCCGGCCAGCGTGAAATACATCTCGCGGTGGTCGCGCTGGGCCCGGATCGAATCGAGCAGCAACCAGTTGGTGGTTGTTACGAATGGCGTGAACCGCGGCTGCTGCGCCCGGTGCATCCAGCGTTGTCTCATCTGACGCTCGATGGCAAGCTCGGGCGGTCGAGGCGCGACCGGAGCTCGCGGGACGGGAACCTGCGCGTCAATCGCACCAGCGCAGGAACCGAGGACCACCAAGGCAAAGCGATAGCAGGACGTCTTCAAGAAACCTCGTGCCGTTTCAGAACGACTCGGACCCGATCCGTGTCAGGTGATTGTACCGCAAGAAAAAGGCTCCCCCGTGAGAGGAGCCTTGGTTCTTCGGGCCGAAGCGCGCTAGATGTCGAGGTTCGACGCGAATTTGGCGTTCTGCTCGATGAACACTCGCCGCGGCTCGACTTCGTCGCCCATCAGCGTCTGGAAGATCTGGTCGGCGATCACGGCGTCCTCGTTCGACACCTTGAGCAGCGTGCGGCGCTCGGGATCCATGGTGGTCTCGAACAGCTGTCCAGCGTTCATCTCGCCAAGGCCTTTGTAGCGCTGGACGTTGACGTTCTTTCCCTCGCCGTTGTTGCCGCCGCCGAGACGCTTGATGTACTCGTCGCGTTCCTTCACGTCGAAGGCGTAGTACTCATCCTTGCCGCGCGCGACGCGGAAAAGCGGCGGCTGCGCGATGTAGATGTAGCCGGCCTCGATGAGCTCGGGCATCTGCCGGAAGAAGAACGTGAGCAGCAGCGTGCGAATGTGCGCGCCATCCACGTCGGCATCCGTCATGATGATGATCTTGTGGTATCGCGCCTTCTCGATCTCGAATTCTTCCTTGATGCCCGTGCCGAGGGCGGTGATGATCGTGCGGATTTCCTCGTTCGCGAAGACCTTGTCGATGCGGGCCTTCTCGACGTTGATGATCTTGCCGCGGAGGGGAAGGATCGCCTGGAATTCGCGCTTCCGTCCCTGCTTCGCTGAGCCGCCTGCGGAGTCGCCTTCCACGAGGTACAGCTCGCAGAGCGCGGGATCGGTGAGCGAACAGTCCGCGAGCTTGCCGGGCAGGTTGCCGACGTCGAGCGCCGATTTCCGCCGCGTGAGGTCGCGCGCCTTGCGCGCGGCTTCCCGGGCGCGGGCCGCACTGACTGCCTTCTCGACGATCTGATTCGCAGAGCGCGGATGCTCCTCGAGGTACGTGCCGAGGAGCTCGCCGACCACCGACTTCACCGCGGACTCGACTTCGGAGTTGCCGAGCTTCGTCTTGGTCTGACCCTCGAACTGTGGCTCGCGGACCTTCACCGACAGGACGGCCGCGAGTCCCTCACGAACGTCGTCGCCAGAGAGCGTGAAGTCCGCCTTCTTGAGGAAGCCGCCCTTGTTCGCGTACGAGTTGATGATGCGCGTCAGCGCGGCCTTGAAGCCGGTGAGATGCGTGCCACCCTCGTGCGTGTTGATGTTGTTGACGAACGAGTAGGTGGTGTCGTTGTAGCCGTCGTTATACTGCAGGGCGAGCTCGATGCCAATGTCGTCCCTCGTGGTCTCGATGTAGATGACTTCGGGGTGCAGCGCCTTGCGGCCGCGGTTCATGTGCTGGACGAATTCCTTCAGGCCGCCCTTCGCGTGGAACGTCTCGACCTTGGCTTCCTTCTCGCGCTCGTCCTTGAGCGTGATCGTGACGCCCTTGTTCAGGAAGGAGAGCTCGCGAAGGCGCATCGCCAGGGTGTCCCAGCGATAGATGAGATCCGTGAAGATCTCGGCGTCCGGCTTGAACCAGACCGTGGTGCCGGTCTCCTTCTTCGGCACATCGCGCAACGTCTTCAGCTTGGTCTTCGTCTTCCCGCGGACGAAGTCCATGTAATACTCCTTGCCGTTCAGCTTGATAGAGACCTTCAACTGCTCGGAGAGCGCGTTGACCACCGAGACGCCCACACCGTGCAATCCACCAGAGACCTTGTAGCTGTTCTTGTCGAACTTGCCGCCGGCGTGCAGCACCGTCATCGCGA
>DASPMP010000168.1:0-3675 GCA_035626995.1 Gemmatimonadaceae bacterium | reverse complement strand
TCAGCGCCTTGCCGCGGAAGTTCTCGGCGGTGCCGAAGAACTCGAGGCCCTGGTACTTGATGAAGGGGTTGACGGCCATCGCGCGGACAGTGTTCGAGAAGCCCGGGCGGATGTTCCCCGACCATGACTGCGATGTCAGGACCGCCGCGCTGTTCTCCATCACGAGGTCGTAGGGGCTCCCCGCGCGGTCGCCGGTGAGCAGCGTGTTGCTGGGCGACTTGTCGTTCTTGTAGTACGAGCCGGTGAGGCGGACGCGGAGGTCGCTCATGAGCTGCTTGTCGTAACCAAGCTTGGCGACGTAGGCGTTGGTGCGTGCGGCTGGTGCGGTGACGCCGCCGTTGATGGTGCCGCTGTTGAGACCAACCATCGCGAGATAATCGCCGACGCGGAAGTACGCTTCACCGCCAACTTCGGTCGTGAAGGCATCGATGATGTAGTTCCCCACAAATGGGTTGAACATCGACTGGCCGTTGTCGCTGCGGCGGAAGTGCTGGTCGCCGTAGTTGGTCTCGAAGTGACCCAGTTTCAGGGTCGTGTACTTCATGATGGTGTTGAGGAGCGGATGATTGATCGGCGACTTGTCGATCAGCGCGTAGCCATCCTTCACCCAGAATTCCTGGTGATGCTTGGAGGACATGTAGCTCGCGAGTGCGACCCGGATGCCGTCGGCGACCTGCATGTTCAGGTACAGGTTGGCGTCGGCGAGGTTGAATCCGCGGCCGATGTCGATGAGCGTGTTCCCCGCCGCGCCATTCGACACGTTCTTGTGCTCGAGCCCCTGGAACTGCTGCCGGAAGGCTGCGCCCCAGCCGAGCTTGAACCCCGTGAACGGCACGCCTTCCTGCTTTGGCGATTCGAACATGTTCAGGCCACGCTGGTCGCCAGGGCGCGCGTACTGGATGACCTGCTGCGGCACGAGAGACCACACTGCTGCCGCTGGCTTCGCTGTCGTGGTGTCCTTCGGAGTTTCCGAACTGTCCTGTGCGGCCGCAACCGCGATCGGCGCGACGACGAGGGCGAGTACTCTGCTGAGGGATTTCATCTGTGGAACCTCGGGTAATGGAAAACGTGTCAGCGTCGGTGACGCGGTGATGGTCGTTGGATCGTGCGCTGATTCTACGGGCAGTCGGGTGCTGAGACTGTCGGGGCCTGAGGTACCCCGTGCCCGGTATTACCGGATTCTTTTGAGGCGAATCTCGGACACCCCCTCAGGAATTCGCCTACAGCCTAAGTCATTGTGGCATGGCAGTTTGCTTCGCAATCCAGTATCCGGAGCACACCATGGCCACCCTCGTTCACGACCGCTGCGCAATCCCAGAGCGCGATTCCCTCCAAGAACCGGCGTCGTTCGTCGGACCATTGCTCGTCGCCACCGACTGCTCGCCTGCATCGGACGCGGCGCTCCGGATGACACGAGCCATCGTCGCGAACACGGCCCGTGAGGTCATCGTCCTCGCCGTCGTACCGCCGATGCCGATGGCAGCGCCGGAGATGCAGATGGTCGTGCCCCCGTCACGGGGTCGCGAGCGCGCTGGGCAGATGCGTCAACAGGTGCTCGAGCAGCTCTACCGTACTGGCGTCGACCGGGAATGGCGCATCGCGATCGGCAGCGGGGATCCCGCGGCTACGATTGTGAAGGCAGCGCGCGACAACGATGCGTCACTGGTCATCATGGGGCTTGGCGAGCACGGCCTGTTCGACCGGTTGCTCGGTGATGAAACGGTGCTCCGCGTCCTCAGGCTCGGAAGTGTTCCGGTACTCGCCGTAGCTCCCGGAGCAGAACGGTTGCCGCGGCGTGTGCTCGCCGGCATCGACTTCACATCATCGAGCGTGCGCGCAGCAGGCCTTGCCGCGCGCATCATGTGTCCAAAGGGACAGCTCACCCTGGCACATGTCCTGTCCCGGGAGGTGGATCCCGCGAACTGGACGAGCGTAAACGCTCCGTTCGAGGGAACGATGGGACGCGCCTTCGACCTCGCGGTCGCGCGGATCGGCTTCGGCAATGGCGAGCGAATCGAGCGGCGTGTCACCGCAGGTGATCCAACACGCTGCCTCGCGGCGCTGGCGGACGCGATCGACACGGATCTTCTGGTGGTCGGGTCGCACGGGCGGAATTTTCTCACGCGCCTTCGGCTCGGCAGTGTCTCGGAACGCATGGTGCGCGGCGCGAGCTGCTCCGTGCTCATCGCTCCGCCGGAGGACGGTCCCAACTTTCTCGATGAGGTGCCCGCCGCGACCACCAGGTTCGCTTCGTATGAATGGTCTGAGCGACTCGAAGACTTCACACGCCGCAACGCGAGCCGTACAGCAACACTGGAAGTCATCGACCCCGACCTCGGAGCCCAGGTCGAACAGAAGGGATTTCCCTTCGTTGGCGCCTCGTTCGACCCTCGCGACGGCCGCGTACAGATCATGATGGGCGAGTTTGCTCCCAGGGGACGCCATCTCACCCGTTCGATCAGCGGCGTCACGGCCGTGCAGGTACTGAGGGACCGTGCCGGCCGCGATATGCTCCTTCGCGTCGCGCACGGGCGGGGACAGACACTGCTGACGCTGGATAGGGTTTGAGCGTTTGAGCGTTTGGGAGTTTGACGGACTGGTACGAAGTCGGGAGTTCCCTTACCGCCCGCACAGGCTTCCCGCGCAAAGAATCCAGTTTCACCCCACAGGCACGCACCGCTTCTGCCGGTAGAATGCATCAGTCACCGACGGACATCCCGGTGACCAACAAACGTTACCGCTTCAGAGGAGCGATCCAATGCGTGCCATTCTTTCAGTACTTCTTGTCGCCACGACTGCGGCTGCCGCGGGCGGCCAGAGCGCGAAGGTTACCCTGGCTCCCACCAGCAGCATCACCGTCGAAGGCACGTCAAACGTGCATGCGTGGCACGCGACGAGCACGGACATCACCAGCGCGATCCAGATGGCCGCCCCGGCGGACGCGGGCAGCACAGTCGAATCAGTCACCCTGTCGCTCCCGGTGACGAGCCTCAAGTCCGGCAAGGGTGGGCTCGACAAGAATCTTTACAAGGCACTCAAGGCTGAGCAGAACCCCACGATCACGTTCGTGATGAAGACTTATAAGGTCGACGCCCAGGCGCAGGCACACGCGGCCGAGATCACCGGGCTGCTGACGGTGAATGGCGTTGAGAAAGCGATCACCGCGACGGCAACGATGACAGGCGACGCGAAGACCGGCCTCAAGGCCGTCGGCAGCGCGACCTTCAGGATGACGGACTTTGGCGTGAAGCCAGTCACGGCACTCATGGGCACGATTCGCACGGGTGACCAGGTCACCGTGAAATTCGATCTCAGCGGCGCCGCTGCCCAGGCCGTTGCGGAGTTGCCGAACGACTGATCAGTCCCTTGCTCGTGCCCTCGGAGCGGGACGCCAGCGGCGTTCCGCTCCTCTTTTTCAGGGGAGATGATTCTTGGACCTGCGATCTATCGGGCTCGTGATTCTGGTGCTGGCGGGCGCATCGATTGTCTGGCGCACGGTGCGTGGCGCCCTGCATGGCCACTTCGCGTCGGACATCGTCGCGTCGCTCGCGATAGTCGGCGCGGCGCTCCTGCGCGAACCCATCACGGGGCTCGTGATCGTGCTGATGCAAACTGGCGGGGAGTTTCTCGAGCGCTATGCGGCGGGACGAGCGTCCCGCGTACTCCAGGAGCTGC
>DASPMP010000167.1:0-4441 GCA_035626995.1 Gemmatimonadaceae bacterium | reverse complement strand
TGAGGCACGGACCTACTTCGAGATCGAGTGCGCCTCGGATGGCACACTGCTCGTGGAGGAAATGAGCTCGCAATCGATCGTGCGCGAAGCAGTGCTGGTCAAGACCCTTCAGCAGATCTATGGCAAGCGGATCATCATCATGGGAGGCGGAGCGCAGGTCGGACAGGTCGCGATCGGGGCGATATCCGAAGCAGACCGTCATAACATCCGCGGCGAGCGAATCTCCGTCGATACCATCCCACTGGTGGGTGAGCAGCCTCTCGCGGACGCAGTTCGCGCGGTCGGCCGTCTTCCCAGGGCGTCGGCGCTTGTGCTCGCGGGAGCTTTGATGGGCGGGGACATCGAGCGCGCAGTGCGCGAAGTCCGGGCGCAGGGGCTTCTGGTCGTCAGTCTCAACATGGCCGGTAGCGTTCCGGATGCTGCGGATTTCGTGGTGACGGATCCCGTCCAGGCGGGGGTCATGACTGTCATGGCCGTCGCTCAGACCGCGAAGTTCAGCGTTGCCCAGCTGAAGCGCCGCGTCTTCTAGCCGGATCTTCCGCGATGGCCGTTCCTCGGTCCCTTCGCAGGGATCAGGGATCGATTGGTTTCTGGACCTCGCTGCTGTCGTCACCGGTCGTCAGCCGCTCAATCTCTTCGCTCAGCATCGGCGCCAAGGTCCGGGCATAGTGCGTGGTCATATGACTGTTATCGGAGTACACGAGAATATTTCCAATCACCGGTGGGCAGACGACGCTATCGCAGAAGTATTCCGTCAGGTCGATAAAGCTGACCCCGGGCAGCGTGCCATTCCAGCGATCGGTCGGGTTGACTTCCGCAAGCACGCTGTCGCGCTCCTGGGCACACTCGGCTGATTCCGCGCCGTGCCGGGCGACGCAATCAGGGACGTCGAACGAAAAACGCGGCGTGCTCCGCACGGCGACTATACGAATACCCTCGCGTGTTACGCGCCGCCACTGATTCACGAAGCCTGGCGGAATTTTCTCTGCTGCGCCGGTTCCGCGTGTGGCATTTGTGAATACGACTTCTGGTCGGAGCCGCTCGAGCTCGCGGATGACATTCTCATTCCACGCGGTACAGGACTCGTACGGCTTTCCGAATACCATTCGTGTTTCGGTGCTGAACCAGCATCGGTTCTTGGTGAACGTCACCACTTTCCATCCGCGCTGGCGAGCGAAGTGATCGAGCGCGGGAATCCAATGCGCCACATATGATCCTCCGACGGCAGCGATGACCTGCTCCGCCGCTGAATCGCCATAGACGCAGCTCACAGGCTGGGCCTCGATGATGTTCTGGAAGCAATCCCCTTGCAGCATCGATGGTCGGTCGGATTTGACTGCCATCGGCCCCGGGTGAACAGGCACATCGGCGAGAGCGCCATCCGGACCACCATCGCGCCACGCGGCGGCACCAGGATATGCCGGATCGGTGGTGGCGAGAATGCGTCCGTCGACCCGTTTCATGTGATGCGCGTACGATCCCCACAGGGCCAGCATGAGCATCAGAGCGCTGGCTGCGGCATATAACGGAACCGCGCGTCCCGTCCCAACCTTCGGATAGCGCACGGGCGTCTCGATGAAGCGAGTGCTCAGCGCGGCAAGCGCGATAGCGGCACCGATGATGCCGACGCCGGGGAGCAGGCCGGGCCGAATGTCTTCCGCGAGGACGCGGTAAAACACCAACAGGGGCCAGTGCCAGAGATAAATCGCGTACGAGCGGTCCCCCAGCCACGTCAACGGCTTCGCGGAGAGCAGGCGATCCGCCCCCCAGGGGCTGCCTGCGCCATGCGATGCGAGTACCAGGAGCGCGGCGCCCGTCGGCCAGAGGGCCGCGTACCCCGGGAACACCGTCGACACTTTCAGCACCAGGCCGCAAGCGATGATAGCAAAAACTCCGAGCCAACCAGCGAGGAGCCGCCACCGTGGCGCGATGCGAATCGAAGGCAGCAAGAGGGCAAAGAGTGCCCCCAGGGCAAACTCCCAGAAGCGCGCCGCAGTGTCGAAGTAGGCGAATGCCTGGTGGGATTCCGTGCGAACGATCGAATACGCAAGCGAGAGTGCACCCATTACGCTCACCGCGCCAATGACGGCGGTCCTCGCGCGTATCCCCAGCCGGCGAGACGCCAGCGCCGATCCTGCGATCACCATCGGCCACAAGACGAAAAATTGTCCCTGGACTGACAGCGCCCAGTAATGCTGCAGCGGGCTGGCGGTCGCGGCGTCCGCCAGATAGTCCACTGACCGGAGGGCGAGCACCCAGTTTTCCACGTACAGCCCAGCGGCCCAGAGCTCGGTGATTGTTGCGATCCACCGTTCTCGTGGTATCCAGATGATGGTCGCGAGTGCCACGCTGGCCAGGACAAGCAGCGAGACCGGCAGCAGTCGGCGCGCCAGGCCGTGCCAGAACGCCGAAAACGCTATGCGGCCGTGCGTCTCGACTTGGCGCATCAACGATGTCGTGACCAGAAATGCGGACACGACGATGAAGACATCGACTCCGCCCGACACACGGCCGAGCCACATGTGGTAGACAGCTACGAGCAGTGCGGCAAGCGCGCGAAGTCCCTGAATTTCGGGACGATGCGGCTGTCGGTTATTCGCCGGCATGAGCTTTATGCTCCTCAACGCATGCGCTTCTCTTCATCTCGCTCATCGCGCTCCGGAACATCGGTGTCGTCCTTGAAGCTATGCTTGAGCTCCTTGATCCCCTCCCCAATTGAGCCCATCAGCAGCGGTATCCGCTTGGCACCGAAGAGAAGAAGTAGAATCAGGGCGATGATTCCCAGTTCCACCACACCCAAACCAAACATGCGTATCCTCCAGAATTGGCCCAATGCTCAAGCCGCATCCAGAGCAGGGACATCGCCCTCAATCGATATTGTGCTGAGGACTCGGACGGCGGCATGACCGATCCACGAGCGCGGGCAGGATAGTGATGTTACCACAAAACGCTCGCCGTAGCCATCCGCAACGCATGATGCGCTATCGCTGAGCGCCCGGGGTGCGCGCGCTGCGCGGACGGGCCCACGGCGTGTGATGTATTGCACAGAACCGCCTTGACGGGATTTTTTGTTGCGCGCGCGGCACAGTCAGTGGCGACTACGCAGCAATCTGATTCGCGGCGCCTGGATGAGCTTTTGCGAAGTGTGCGTCCCACATGCAGATACGTCATTTCGGGGGACGGCACGCCGGCTGCCTCTGAGGCTTCCAACTGCGACGCGCTCACTCCTGGGGGAGTCTGCCGAATCGAGCGCGCGTCAGGGTTCCGGCCAGCCGTCCGCTGCACCGTACCGGACTGCAAACGGCCATCGCCGCCAATCTCTCGCGGCGGTGGCCGTTTGCACGTGAATAGCTTTCCCAAATGGCTTCACGAGCATTCGGCACTCCCCTCCCCAGCTCACGCGGCGAACGGCCCATGCGAGCGGGCGGCCGCGTCCCCGGTGGCGACCCCGCCGCCGACAAAGCGAAACGCAAGGTCGACACAAAGCGCGCATGGCAGGAGACGCGCGCGCTCATGGCGCAGCACAAGCGCTCGCTCGCTATCGGCTTCTCACTCATGCTCGTCAATCGCCTCACGGGACTCGTCCTCCCCGCGAGCTCGAAATACCTCATCGACGACGTCATCGGGAAGCAGCGTCACGACCTGCTGCTCCCGCTCGCGCTCGCGGCCCTCGCCGCGACCGTCATTCAGGCGCTGACGGGTTTCGCGTTGTCCCAGGTGGTCTCCATCGCCGCACAGAAGGCGATCACCGACATGCGCAAGGATGTCCAGAACCACGTGATGCGCCTCCCGGTCTCCTACTTCGACTCCACCAAGACCGGCATCCTCATCTCGCGGATCATGAGCGACGCGGAAGGCGTGCGGAATCTCGTGGGAACAGGAATCATCCAGCTCGTCGGCGGATTCATCACCGCCGGCATCGCGATGGGCGTCCTCTTCTGGCTCAACTGGAAGCTGACCGCGATCACCATCCTCATCCTCGTCGCCTTCGGTTCGATGATGGCGATCGCCTTCAAGCGGCTGCGCCCGATCTTCCGCGAACGCGGCGCGATCAACGCCGAGGTCACCGGCCGACTCGCCGAGACCGTCGGCGGCATCCGGATCGTCAAGGTGTACACCGCCGAGCGGCGCGAGCGACTGACCTTCGCCAGGGGCGCGCACCGCCTGTTCCGCAACGTCGCGAAGACGATCACCGGCACGTCGCTCGTGGGCTCGGGCGTCATGGTGATCACCGGCGTCATCGGCGTCCTCATGATCCTCATGGGCGGCGGGGACGTCCTCTCCGGCAAGATGACCCTCGGCGACATGATGATGTACGTCTTCTTCATCGGCATGGTGGCCGCACCGCTCGTCTCGATCGCGTCGATCGGCACACAGATCACGGAGGCGTTCGCGGGGCTCGACCGCATCCGTGAAATCCGCGACATGACCACCGAGGACC
>DASPMP010000166.1:0-11571 GCA_035626995.1 Gemmatimonadaceae bacterium | reverse complement strand
GCGTCGTCGTGCTCGAGGAACGGAATGAGCGCGGCGGCGATGGACACGAGCTGTTCCGGTGCCACATCCATGTAGTCGATGCGATCCGGCGGCAGCATCGGATAGTCCGACCGCTGACGCGACAGCACGAACTCGTCGACGAACGTGCCGTCGTCATTCACCTTGGCGTTCGCCTGCGCGATCGTGACGTCTTCCTCACGGTTCGCATCCAGCCAGGCGAGGTCCGACGTCACCTTGCCGTTCTTGACGACAAGGTATGGCGTTTCTACGAATCCGAGATCATTGACTCTCGCATAACACGCGAGCGATGTGATCAGGCCGATGTTCGGACCTTCCGGCGTCTCGATGGGGCACATGCGGCCATACTGGCTGTAGTGCACGTCGCGCACTTCGAAGCCAGCCCGTTCGCGCGTCAGGCCGCCCGGTCCGAGCGCGGAGAGGCGACGCTTGTGCGTCAACTCCGCGAGCGGATTCGTCTGGTCCATGAACTGCGACAGCTGCGACGATCCGAAGAACGCCTGAATGACCGCTGACACGGTCCGCGCATTCACGAGATCGTCGAGCGAAATCTTTTCCGGATCGGTGTTGATCGACATGCGCTCCTTGACCAGGCGCGCCATGCGGGACAGACCGACCGAGAACTGGTTTGCGATCAGCTCGCCCACCGACCGGATGCGACGGTTGCCGAGGTGATCGATGTCATCTACGTGGCCGCGGCCTTCATGGAGCTCCACGAGGTAGCGGAGGATGGCGATGAAGTCTTCCTTCGTCAGGACGGTCGTGCTGGCGGGTGTGTTCAGGGCCAGCCGCTGATTGATCTTGTACCGTCCCACGCGACCGAGGTCGTAGCGCTTCGGGCTGAAGAACAGCCGTTCCAGCGCGAGACGCGCGGTGTCGAGGTCGGGCGCATCGCCCGGACGGAGCAGCGAATAGATCTGGGACAGGGCGAACCGCTCACCTTCCTCGCGGGTGACGCTGCGCTCGGTGGTGGTGCCGGCTTCCTTGTTCTTCTCGATGATGGTCTTGGTGGGATCCTTCGCGATCGTGTTCTTGATCAGCGTGGACTCCGCGCGACCCGAGGCGACGAACACCTGGACCTTGAGCACTTCCGCCTTGCGGATCTTCTTGATGACGGCGTCCGTGAGCATCTGCCCGGACTCGGCGATGACCTCGCCGGAATCAGGATCGACGACGTCCACGGCGAGCTGGCGGCGCACCGGGCGCTCGCCGCGCTCGATGGCGTCGACTTCGTCACGCAGGTCGACCGTCTGGTACGAGGCGAAGACCTTGATCTTCTTGATGTCCTGGCGGCGGAGACGGTTGAACACCTCTTCGGTGAGCTCGTCGCCCTCCTTCACCAGCATGATGTTCTCCGCGCGCTCACGCTCGGCGCGCAGCTTCTTCGTGCGCAACTTCGGCGCGTCGGCCGGAGTGGCTTCGCCAGGAAGCTCGATATCCTCGGCGATGATGGCACCGATGGCCTCACGCACGTCGACGCGGCTCTCGCGGTGCTTCGTGAGATCCAGCTCGCGGACGCCGAAGAAGAGCCGGAGGATATCCGAGTTCGATCCGTAGCCGAAGGCACGGAGGAGCGCGGTGGCCGGGAACTTCTTCTTCTTGTCGATGTGGACGTAGATGACGTCGTGGATGTCGACGGTGAATTCGACCCACGAGCCGCGGAACGGGATGATGCGCGCGGAGATCAGACGCTGGCCGTTCGGGTGGGTGGCTTCCTCGAAGACCACGCCCGGGGACCGGTGCAGCTGGCTGACGATGACGCGCTCCGCGCCGTTGATGACGAAGGTGCCCAGCGGGGTGAGCAGCGGCAGTTCACCGAGATAGACCTCTTTCTCGATGATGTTGCGCGGCCGCTTGACCTCACCGACCACCTCGTTGATCACGAGCTGGAGGGTGGCTTTCAGCGGCGCGGAATAGGTCATGTCGCGCTCGATGCACTCCTCGACGGAGTACTTCGGCTCGCCCAGGGAATAGCGGACGAATTCCAGCGAGAAGTTCTCGTGGACGTCCGAGATGGGAAACAGGTCCTTGAAGACCCGCTCGAGTCCGATGTCTTCGCGTTCGGCCGCTGCGGCATCCGTTTGCAGGAGCGCTTCAAACGCCCGTGTCTGGATGTCGAGCAGATGCGGCATGTCCTTCTTGGGCTCGAGCTTCGCGAAGGAAATGGACGGTAGTGTCTCAGGCATGTCTCACCCGGTTGGGGCAGGCGAAAAAACGAGCGCCCCGCCGCTCAATCATTGAGTCGGAGGAAAGCTCGAGAACTGATGGAATTGTCGCGCGGAGTCGGAGCATTAGCGTCGAAGGAAGTGAGCGGGCGGTATCGCTCGTCTGCTTGTCGGCTTGTCCGCTTGTCAGTCACCGCGAGGTGAGCCGAGAAGCCGACAAGCCGTCAAGCTGACAAGCCTGCCGCGCTCTTACTTCACTTCGACGGCAGCGCCCTGCTCTTCCAGCTTGGCCTTGACGCTCGCGGCCTCGTCCTTCGAAACGCCGGTCTTCACCGTCTGCGGCGCACCATCGACCAGGTCCTTGGCTTCCTTCAGCCCGAGACCGGTGAGCTCGCGAACGACCTTGATGACCTGGATCTTCTTTGCACCGGCGTCCTTGAGGACCACGTCGAACTCGGTCTGCTCCTCGACTGCCGCGGCAGGAGCCGCGCCACCGCCGCCGGCGGCCGGAGCCGCGGGAGCCGCGGCCGAGATCGTGACGTTGAACTTGCTCTTGAAAGCGTCGATCAGCTCGGCGAGTTCGAAGACGCTCATGTTGCCGATAGCTTCGAGGATCTCGTCCTTGCTCATGGTTGCGTTAGCCATTGTCGTTGTTTCTCCTGATGATCCCAGGCACCCCTGGGGATTTGTTTAACTGTTTGAAACTGCCTGGGATTGTTATGCGGCCTCGCGCTGAGTCTTCAGCGCATCGAGGGCACCAGCGAACATGTACAGCAGGCCGTTGAGCGCGCCGACAAAGGCGGCCATCGGCGATTGCAGGCCCGCACCAAGCTCGGCGAGCATCTGCTCGCGCGACGGCATGCTGGCCAGCTTCTTCACCTGCTCGACGTCGAGCGACTTGCCCTCGAGCAATCCGCCCTTCACCGATGGGCGCTGGTCGTTCTCCTTTGCGAAGTCCGCCAGCACCTTGGCCGCGGCCACCGCGTCCTTCGCGATGACGAGGCCGGTCTGTCCCTTGAGCTTCTGCGCCACGAGTCCCGATTCGTTGACGGCGCGGAGCGCGAGGGTGTTCTTGATCACGACGTACTCGACGTTCGCCTTGCGCAGGCGACGGCGGAGGTCCGTCATGCGCTTCACGTTCAACCCCGTGAAGTCCGTGTAATACAGCGCCTTGGCGCCGGTGAGCTTCTCTTTGAGCTCGGCGACGAGCTTTTCCTTTTCTGGTCTCTTCATCGCTCGTTACCGGTATTGGTTGGGATCGACGCGGACGCCGGGGCCCATCGTGCTCGAGACGGATACGTTGCGCACGTACACGCCCTTCGACGACGCTGGCTTGGAGCGGACGATCTGATCCATGAATGCATTGAAATTCGTTTCCAGTGATTCGATCGGGAACGAGACCTTGCCGATGGGGACCTGAACGTTGCCGGACTTGTCCACCCGGAACTCGATCTTGCCCGCTTTCGTCTCGCGCACCGCGCGCGAGACGTCCATCGTGACGGTCCCGGCCTTCGGGTTCGGCATCAGTCCGCGAGGACCGAGCACGCGACCCAGCGCGCCGAGCTTGCCCATCTGATCGGGCGTCGCGATGAGGACGTCAAAATCCAGCCAGCCGTCCTTGATCTTCGCGATCATGTCATCGGTGCCGACGAAATCCGCGCCCGCCGCTTCGGCTTCCCTTGCCTTGTCGCCGGTCGCGATCACGAGGACGCGCACGCTCTTGCCCGTTCCGGCCGGCAGGACAACGGTGCCGCGGACCACCTGGTCGGCGTGCTTGGGATCGACTCCGAGGCGGACGGCGACTTCCACGGTTTCATCGAACTTGGCGAACGCGGCCTTCTTCACGAGTTCCAGCGCCTGCTTCGGCTGGTAGCTCGCGGCGATGTCGCGGTTCTTCTCAGCCGCGCGGTACTTCTTGCCATGCAGTTGATTCGGCATCAGTCCACGACCTCCAGGCCCATCGACCGCGCCGCGCCGGCAACCATCTGCATGGCGGACTCGATCGACTCGCAATTGAGGTCGGGCATCTTGATCTCGGCGATCTTGCGGATCTGCGCCTTCGTGACCTTGCCGACCTTGTTGCGGTTCGGCTGGCCGGAACCCTTCTCGATACCGGCTTCCTTCTTCAGAAGAATCGCCGCAGGAGGCGTCTTCAGGATGAAGGTGAAGGACTTGTCCGAAAAGATCGTGACTTCGACGGGCAGGATCATGCCCGGCTGATTCTGGGTGCGTGAATTGAACTCCTTCACGAACGCCATGATGTTGATTCCCTGCGGACCGAGCGCCGTACCCACCGGGGGTGCCGGAGTCGCCTGTCCTGCCGGAATCTGCAACTTCACGAATCCGGTGACTTTCTTGGCCATTGCTACCCTCTCGACTTCGAGTCTCCCACTGTGTGCTTAACGTCGAAGTGGTTGTCGACGGACAGCAGCTTGTCTGCTTGTCTGCTTGTCTGCTTGTCTGCTTTGACAAGCTGACGAGCCGTCAAGCCGTATTTCTCAGTACGCTTTCAATTGCAAATAATCGAGTTCGACCGACGTGGGGCGCCCGAACAGGCTCACGCTGACGCGAACCTTGCCCTTGTCCGGGATCACTTCCTCGACCGTTCCATTGAAGTCCGTGAACGGCCCTTCCGTGATCGCCACTGCCTGGCCGATGAGGAACGGAATCTCCTCACGCGGCTCCTCTGCTTCCTTCTCGTCGGCGATGCCGAGGAGACGGTTGACTTCCTCCGGCCGCAGCGGCTGCGGGAGCCGCTCCTGCCCCACGAACTTGATCACGCCCTGGATGGAGTTGATGGTGTGAATCGTCTCCTGATTCATCGTCATCTCCACCAGCACATAACCGGGGTACAGCTTGCGTTCGACGTTGACCTTCTTGCCGTTCTTGATCTCGACCACTTCCTGCGTGGGCACGAGCGCCTGACGGATCGGGCGATCGGGCTGCGGACGCGCGTCCTGCTCGATCTTCCGCTGGATCAGCGAACGCACCTTGTTCTCGTGACCGGCCGTAGTCTGGATCGCGTACCAGCGGTGCTCGAGTGCCAGCATCAGCGGAAGAGCCCCTGCACGCCCGTGATCAGGATGCCGCGCAGCACGAGATCCATCAGCGTGATCAGCAGGCCGATGATGAGCACGAAGATGATGATGGCGATAGACGCCTGCCGCACCTGCGCGACCTCCGGCCACGTCGTCTTGTACCGGATCTCATGGAACGAGTCCCGCACGAAGGCAACGAGGCCCTGCCACTTGCTCACGGCAACCGCGTCAGCAGCCATTACTTCGTTTCCTTGTGAACCTGGTGCTTGTTGCAACGGGGGCAGTACTTCTTCCACTCGACGCGCTCAGGATGCGTGCGCTTGTTCTTCGTGGTGAAGTAATTGCGATTCTTGCACTCGTTGCAGGCGAGGATGATTTTGTCGCGCGGCATTCCGAAAAATCCCTTTCAGTGTTTGTGCGTTTCAGTGTTTAGGGTTTACTCAAACTCTGAAACCCCCAAACGTTCAAACTTCTTAGAGCTCACGACCGGGATTGAACCGGTGACCTCACCCTTACCAAGGGTGTGCTCTACCAACTGAGCTACGTGAGCCAGCGAATTGTCAGCCGGTAGGCTGTCCAGAGCGGGAGACGGGGCTCGAACCCGCGACATCAAGCTTGGAAGGCTTGCGCTCTACCAGCTGAGCTACTCCCGCGAAGTATTCCATGTGCGCCGGCTTCCACCTTCTGGTTTCCCCTGGATGGTGGGGGAAGGATTCGAACCTTCGAAGGCGTGAGCCGGCAGATTTACAGTCTGCTCCCGTTGGCCACTTGGGTACCCCACCGGAACGAAGGCTTGTCCGCTCGCGCGTCTCACAACACGCAGGCAGACAAGCCGTTGTATGTCTCTCGCATGATGCCAACGTCGCGACGTTATCAGGTGAAGAGCTGACGGTGGGAATCGAACCCACGACCTGCCGCTTACAAGGCGGCTGCTCTGCCATCTGAGCTACGTCAGCGACAGTAGGTCATTTTTGCGAGACTCATAGGATAGTCAGCGCGAAAATCAGAGTCAAGGTGAGGCGGCTTGCGAAGTTAGCTCGCGGCCACCGGGCGTGTCAGCTTCCACTTCGTTCCACCCCCCCCATCCTCGACCGCGATGCCGCGATCCGTCAGCTCGCCACGGATGCGGTCGGCCTCGGCAAAATCTCGCCGCGCGCGTGCCGCTCGACGCGCCGCCAACCTCTCTTCCACCCACGCTACGAGCTCTGCGGGGGCCTCACCCTGCTCGGGGACGATATCCAGAACCCCGTTCATCACGCCGAACGCCCGACGAGCCCGTTCCAGCGCGGCGACATCCGTCCCGTTCCGGTCCAGCTCACGATTGGCTGCCTTGACGAAGGTGAATAGCGCGGCCTGAGCCTCCGGCGCGTTGAGGTCGTCGGACAGCGCCGCGCGAAATGCCACTTCCGCCTCCTCCGCCGCAGTCGCCATGGCGTCGGTCCCGCCGCTAGCCTCAGTCAGCCGGGTGGCGAACTCGCCAATACGCCGGACGGCCTCTGTCGATGCCTCGATCGCCTCATCAGACAGGTTCAATTCCTTCCGATAGTGCGTCGTGAACACAAAGTGGCGCACTGCTGCCGCTGAGATGCCTTGTTCCCGCAACTCCTTCACGGTGAACACGTTCCCTACCCGCTTGGCCATCTTGGCACCGTCGGTCAGGAGAAAAGCCCCATGGCACCAGTGGCGGGCAAAGGTCTTCCCCGTGGCCGCCTCGGACTGCGCGATCTCGTCCTCGTGGTGCGGGAAGACGAGGTCGATTCCCCCCGTGTGCAGGTCCAGGGTTTCCCCTAGCAGGTCCATCGCCATGGCCGAGCACTCGAGGTGCCACCCAGGGCGGCCTCGTCCCCATGGGGAATCCCAGGCGGCCCCAGTCTGTTCGTCCTCCGGCTTGGCCGCCTTCCAGAGGGCGAAGTCCTGCGCGTTTTCCTTGGTATAGTCGTCCTGGGCGACCCGGGCTCCTGCCTTGACCTCGCGTGTGTCCAGGCGCGACAAGCGCCCATAGTTCCTGAACTTGTCGATCGCGAAGTAGACCGACCCGTCATCAGCCCGGTACGCGACCTTTCGCTGAATCAGGCGCTCGACGAGCGCGATCATCTGCGGGATGTACTCTGTCGCCTTCGGGTAATCATCAGCCGGCTTGATCCGCAGGTAGTCGCGGTCGGTCATGAAGATCTTCGTGACCGGCTCCGTGACTTCGCGGATGTTGCGTCCCTGCTCCACCGCCCGCTTGATGATCTTGTCATCGACGTCGGTCAGGTTCATCACCTGCCGGACGTTCCAGCCGCGAAGCCTCAGCGCCTGCCGCAGCAGGTCGTAGAAGAGAAACGACCGGAAGTTGCCGAGGTGCGCCGGGTTGTAGACCGTGGGCCCGCAACTGTACATGCGCACGGTCCTGCCATCGGCCGGCGCGAACGGCTCGACCGACCGTGTCATCGTGTTGTACAGGCGGAACTCGGGCACCGTCGTTTCGGAACGCGCAGCCATCCCGAATTCTAGCGAACCAGGCGCGCGCGCCGCTCCGCGAAGGAGATCACGTCGATGGGCACTTCCGTGACTGGCACCATGACGCCGCCGCCCGGAGCCGGGACGCGCAGCAGCAGCGGACGTTCACGCGTCGTGCGACGGAAGCCCTGGCCTTCATAGATGCGCGTGATGAGGATGCGCCGAACGATCACCATCAGCGCCGCGAGTGTCGGCACGGCAACGATGAGTCCCATGGGGCCGAGGATGTGCCCCATGATCAATACGGACATGATCGACAGCACCGGCGGGAGATCCACCTTCTTCGACATCACGAGCGGAAGCACCACGTTGCTTTCGACGAGGTGCACCACAGTGCCGAGGAGGATCACCAGCACGCTGTGCCCGAACGGACCGAACCCCCAGAAGCCGGTACCATTGAGGACGAACAGCGCCGGGATGACGGTCGAGACGAGCGTGCCGAAAAAGGGCACGATCGCCACCAGCCCGGTAAAGATCCCGAAGGGAAGCCAGAAGGGCACCTTCAGGACGTACAGCCCCAGCGCGGTGAAGGCAGCGAGTACGAACATGCCGATCAGCATCCCGACGATCCACGAGCGCAGCGTCTGGCCCAGGTCGCCGAGGACGTCGCGCACGAGGTCACGATGGATGGGCGGGAAGAGCGCAATCAACCACTCGCGGTACAGCGCGGGATGCAGCGAGAGATAGATCCCCATGATCGCGACCGCAAAAACGTTGATCGCCCCGTGCACGAGCCCGATCGCGCGCGGCACCACATCGCCGAACGTCTCGGAAATACGGTCGTAGACCGCGCGCAGGATCTTATGGTCGTCCGAGCCCACGACGTCGCGCAGACCGGGATACTTGAGCATCGCGTTCTCGAGTCCCGTCTCCCACCCGGCGATGTAATTCGGAAGCACCATGAACAGCTGCTGCGTCTGTTCGATGACCGGAGGAACAAGGATCCACACGAGGGCCGTAACCGCGGCCACCGTGAGCACGATCGCCGCGACATACGAAAACGGTTCCGGGATGTGCAGGCGTCGCTCGATCTGATCCGACAGCGCGCGCAGGTACAGCGAGATCAGAATGCCGAGCAGCAGCAGGATGAGCACGGACGCTACTGACCTGACCAGCAGGAGCAGCAGGATCGTGACGACAGTCGCCGTCAGGATCGGCGCGAAGCGCACGCGCCGGAGGGATTCGCTGATCAACGCGATTTCTTCTGCTCGGAGGCGTCCTCGATTTCCGCGTCGACTTCCTCGGCGTCACGCTTGCCCGCGCCGAGCTGTCCGCGCGTGCCCCCCGCGCCTGCGGAAAGCACACCCATCTTCTGCTTCAGCTCGAGCAGGCGAGCGTCGACCGCCACGCTGGTGGCGCCTTTCTCCAGCACCTTGAAGTCCTGCTGCAGCCGATCGCCCGTGAATTCCTCCTCGATCTCCACGGACGCCTTGAGCTGGCGCTCGTTGGTCTCGATCCGTTCTTCCATGCGGGCGAAGGCCTCGAACGCCGACTTCTCCGACATGGACGACATCGTCTCGTGGATGCGCTGCTGCGCCTGTGCACGGCGCTGGCGCGCAATGAGGAGATTCTTCTTGCGTTTCGCTTCTTCGATCTTGTCGTTGAGGTCGCGCAGGGAGGCCTTGAGCTTTTCCGTCTCCATGCGATGCGACTCCCACGTCTGCTCGAGCTGCTGACCGTGGGCGAAATGCTCGCTGTGCCGGACCAGCGCCTGCTTCGCCAGGTCGTCACGGTTTTCCTTCACCGCCAGCATCGCGCGGTTTTCCCATTCCGCGGCCTGCTTGTACTCCGCGTCCGCCTGATCGCGCAGACGCTTCTCGTCGGCAATGGCGGCGGCCACCTGCTGCTTGGCTTTCACGAGCTGCCCGCGCATGTCCACGAGGATCTGATTGAGCATCTTCTCGGGATCTTCCGCCCGGGAAATCAGATCGTTGATGTTGGACCGGAGCAGCGATGAAAGACGATCAAAAAGTCCCATGTTCAACGACCCCCGCGGTAGGAACCGATCTCGCGCAGATGTGAGGCCAGCGCCAGAGTCATCCCCTCATAGGCCGCCAGGAATTCCTCGTAATCAAGATGTTCCAGCTCCAGCGCCTCTGTGAGGACGATTGAACTGGAGTTCTGTTCGATGCCGTAGGAGCCGTGCACCAGGTCTGATGCATTGAGCTCCAGGAGCCGGCGACTGAGGTCTGCCAGCTGTGCTTTGTCCTTCGGAAGCTCCATCACCTTCACGCGCAGCACTGCAACCGGCGGCGTGTAGTTGACGACAACGTCAAAGTCGAGCGAACCACCGGGCTTGATCACCCACAGCCCTGGTTCCACTTCCTTATAGGAAGCGCCTTCCTGGCCAAGTCGGTCGAGGAAACCCTCGAGATCTTCCTTATTTAGCATGCGGGAGCTCTTGGTGGTGCCTTCGTAATCCTACGTTTGCGGGCGCCTGACGTTTCATGAAAATGGGGCGCTGACGCCTGATCTGCTATGGCCTCGGCCCTCGGCCCTCGGCCTCGGCTCTCAGCTTGGCCTTTGGCCTCGGCTCCAGCTCGCGGCGTCCTGCGATGGGTGCCTAGCCGCGCTTAATCTGGACCAGTCGCTCCTTGGCGAGCTTCCGACCCGTGGGCGTCGCGGCCAGCCCCCCGCCGGCGGTTTCCCGGTAGCGGACGTCCATCTCGCGACCGATCTCGCCCATGGTATCAATCACTTCGTCTGCAGGGATGGCGAAGGTGATTCCCGCGAGTGCCATCTCGATCGCGGCAAGTGCAATCGCCGCCCCCGTCGCATTTCGGAAAACGCAGGGGAGCTCAACGAGCCCGCCCAACGGGTCGCAGACCAGGCCAAGTGTCCCCTGCTGCGCCAAGGCAACTGCATGGCCGACCTGTGCAGGAGTGCCTCCAAGCATCTCGGTGCCGGCTCCGGCCGCCATTCCAGCGGCGGATCCGGTCTCGGCCTGACATCCGCCTTCGGCACCCGAAAGCGAGGCTCGCTCGGCGACCACCGCGCCGATCAATCCGGCGGTCGCGAGTGCGTCGATGAGCCGTTCATCGTCGAGGTGCTTCTGCGCGGCAATTCCGGTCAGGACCGCCGGGAGTACGCCCGCGCCGCCGGCAGTGGGTGCGGCAACAATGACACCCATCGCGGCATTGATTTCCTGGACGGCTAGTGCTCGCATCAGCACGTCCCGAAACACCGTTCCAGCCAGAGGACCGGCGGGTCCCTTCCGCAACTTCGCGGCATCTCCTCCGACGAGGCCGGACTCGGACTTGTGATCGCCGGTGATCCCCTGCTCGATCGCGCCGCGCATCACGTCGAGCGCGCGCTTGAGCGCCGCGCGAATGTCCTCCACGGACCGTCCCTGATCCTTCGCCTCGGTCGCGAGGGCAAGATGCGCGAGCGTTACTCCCTGCGCTTCGGCATCGCGGATGGCCGCGTGCAACGAGCGATACATGTCAGCCGCTCACCTTGTCCAGACGATAGGCCCAGCGCACCCACGGTAGCGCGCGGATGTCGTCGCGCGCCTTTTCGTCTGGTGCTTCGTCCAACTCGATGACCATGAATGCATCGCCACCGCGTTCCTTCCGCGTGAGGCGCAGGGTCGCGATGTTCAGGCCGACTTCCGCGAGAATCGTCGCAATGCGCGCGATGGAGCCCGGCACATCCTCGGCCACCAGCACAATCGTGTTGTAGTTGCCGTGGACCTCGACCGGAAAGCCGTCGATCTGCGAAACCATCACGCGCCCTGCGCCAAGTGAAGATCCTGTCATGACGGAGCGCCGATCGCCACGCTCCACCGTGATGCGCACGCTGTTCGGATGCATCACGCCTTCTTCACCCAGCTTCGTCTTCTCGAATGT
>DASPMP010000165.1:0-41974 GCA_035626995.1 Gemmatimonadaceae bacterium | reverse complement strand
AAGCCGCAGAAGAAGCTCACCGGTGGTATTGGTGAGATCATCGAGAGTCCCATCAAGTCGAACTTCCGCGAAGGTCTCTCCGTGCTCGAGTACTTCATCTCGACGCACGGCGCGCGGAAGGGTCTGGCCGACACTGCCCTGAAGACGGCAGACGCCGGCTATCTCACGCGTCGTCTCGTTGACGTGGCACAGGACGTCACGATCTCCGAGGAGGATTGCGGCACCATCCAGGGTCTCGAGATCGCCGCGCTGAAGGAAGGCGAGGATATCATCGAGCCGCTCTCGGAGCGCATTGTCGGCAACGTGGCGGCGGAAGATGTCGAAGATCCGCACGCGCGTGACGAGTCTGGTCGCGCCTCCATCCTGGTGGAAGCCGGGCAGCTCATCGACGAGGACACCGCGCGCGACATCGAGGAATCCGGCATCGAGACGGTGAAGATCCGCTCGGTGCTCACCTGTGAAGCCAAGCGCGGGCTCTGCCAGATGTGCTACGGCCGCAACCTGGCCACCATGAACATGGTGGATAAGGGCGAGGCCGTCGGCATCATTGCGGCGCAGTCCATCGGCGAACCAGGGACGCAGCTTACCCTGCGCACCTTCCACATCGGTGGCACGGCGGCCCGTATCGCCGAACAGACCGCGCGCAAGTCGAAGCTGGACGGCGTGGTGGAATACGGCGATCGCATCGTCGTGGTGGAGAACGGCGAAGGCCAGCGGATCGTGACGTCTTACGAAGGCGAGATTGCCATCAAGCAGGGCGAAGGCAAGAACGCGGTCGTCGGCGCACGTCTCGCCGTGCCCCTCGGCGCCATCATGATGGTCGAGGACGGCGCACCGGTGAAGCGTGACCAGGTGATCTTCACCTGGGATCCATATACCAACCCGATCATCGCGGACGTCGAAGGCACTATCCGCTTCGTCGACATCGTGGATGACGAGTCCGTGGCCGAGGAGCTCGACGAGCTTACCGGTCTGCGCCAGCGCGTCATCATCGAGGACCGCGAGAAGAAGCTCCACCCGCACATCGAGATCGTGCAGGAGAAGGGCGGGAAGGAGAAGCGCGTCCGTGACTTCATCATCCCCGCGGGCGCTCAGCTCACGGTGGAAGACGGCCAGAAGATCAGCGCCGGTACCACCATCGCCAAGGTCGGCCGCGAGGCATACAAGACCCGTGACATCACGGGCGGTCTGCCGCGCGTCGCCGAGCTGTTCGAGGCGCGTCGCCCGAAGGACCCGGCGACGATTTCCGAGATCGACGGCGTCGTGCGGTTCGGCGACATCAAGCGCGGCAAGCGCGAGATCTTCGTCCATCCCGTGGCGGGGGGCGGGGCGATCGAGGAAGGCGCCGAGGCACGTCTGTATGAAGTGGGCGCCGGGAAGCATTTGCGCGTGCACGAGGGCGACCGCGTCCGCGCCGGTGACCGTCTGTCCGAGGGCCCGGTGAACCCGCACGACATTCTCGGCATTCGCGGCCCCCGCGCCGTTCAGGAGTACCTGCTGAACGAAGTGCAGGAGGTCTACCGTCTGCAGGGCGTGAAGATCAACGACAAGCACATCGGCGTGATCGTGCGCCAGATGCTGCAGAAGGTGCGCGTGATCGAGCCGGGGGACACCGAGTTCCTCGAGGGCGAGAACGTGGACAAGCAGGTCTTCCGCGCCGAGAACGATCGGGCGAAGAAGAAGAAGCAGACGCCTGCGAAGGCGGAGCCGCTCCTCCTTGGTATCACCAAGGCCTCGCTGACCACGCAGTCGTTCATCTCGGCCGCTTCCTTCCAGGAGACGACCCGCGTGTTGACCGATGCCGCGATCCGTGGCGCCAAGGATGACCTCCTCGGCCTCAAGGAGAACATCATCATCGGCCACCTCATCCCGGCCGGTACGGGTATGTACCGGTACCAGGATGTGGAGATGGACATCGAAGTGCCGGAAGGCTTCGAGCCGCTGCCGCCGCCGGAACCGGCGGGCCTTGCCGCGCTGCCCGCGTCGTTCGCGGAAGGCGCGCTCTCGTTCGGCAACGACGAGTAGAGGGATCAGCACCTTCTACTCGAAGGGCTCCTCTGGTTACCGGAGGGGCCCTTCGTGCATTTTGCCTCGAACTTGGTTGAATCGGCCAGGTGGCCGTGTGATCCTTGTCGCGAATCGCCAGAATCGGGCACCGACTCCAGTGCATCGCGCGAGTAATCGACTGGATCGTCCACGGCGACCTGACTACCTGGGAAGATGATCTGGCAAACCGACCAAGTGATCGAATGAACCGACCGGGTGATCGAATGAACCGACCAAGTGATCGAATGAACCGACCGGGTGATCGAATTAGCTGGCGGCGCGTTGAACGCTACCCCGCTGGGGGGAACACCGATCGGTCGGGCGCGCACTCCGATCGCGCCGAAGCTGAGCACGACTTTGCGGGCAGGAAGTGCAACTGCGTTCGAGGCGAGTACAGCTGCCCTGGTGACAAGCGCAACTGCGCTAGCAGGGAGTGCTGGCGCGCCGGCGACGAGCAGCATCGCGTTGGGGGCGCGCAGGAGCGCGTTGGCGGCGAGTAGGAGCGCGTTGGCGGCGAGGACCAATCGCGCTGGCGACTAACACAACCGTGGACGGGACGACAACGAGCGACGCGGCGACGACTGCCACTGCGACGGGTGCCAGGTTGACGGCGTTCGAAGGCATTCCTGCCCGGATCGGTGCCAGATCAACCGTAGCGGTGCTTGCCGCAATCAATCAGGCGAGTAGATCAACAGCTTGATCGCCCGCGCCAACTGCTCAGGCTCCTTACTGTGTGGCGGCACGAGTGCATTAAAAAGAGAGCGCCGGCCGCGAGGCCGGCGCTCTCTTTCGTTGAGATTCACTGCTACTGGATTATTTGCGTTGGCGTGCGCTTGCTGCCGTTCGTACCGGGGCTACCGAGTTGGCCATTGCCGTTTGTACCCCAGCAGTATGCACCGGAATTCGTCGTTCGCCCACAGCTGAAACCCGCACCGGCATCAATCCGATCGAAAGTCAGGGTCCCCGCTACCTGGACAGGCTGACTGGATGCGGTGGGCTGGTTGTCATCGCCAAGCTCGCCGTTGCCGTTGGAGCCCCAGCAATAACCGGCACCTGTCGTGATGACCCCGCAGGTGTGGTTGGTTCCTCCCGAGATGGATCCCCACGCGAACCCGCCGAAGACGGACTGTGGAGTGCTCGCTCCCGTTGTAGTCTGGTTGCCAATCTGACCACTGTTATTCCTTCCCCAGCAAAACGCGGGAGTCCCCGGAACCGAGCTGATGCCGCAGGTGGTGTACGCCCCGGCACCCAATGACTGGAATACGATGCCACCGGCAACGAGGCGCGGCGCTGGCTGATTGATTCCTCCCGAACCGCTCGCATTCAGCACGGTCGCATCACCGAGTTGCCCAAAAGCGTTGTAGCCCCAGCAGAATGCGTTCCCATTCGCGGCGCGGGCGCAGGTGTGGTAGATGCCGGTGACGACCTGCGTTGCCTCAGCGGTACGAAGACCGGCGCCTTCCAACACCCATACGGGCGTAAGCCTGGCCGTGCCCGTGGTGTTGTCCCCGATCTGTCCGAGATCGTTGTTGCCCCAGCAGTACACCTGCCGATCCTCAGCGTTATTCAAGCCGTTGCTTGTCGTCACGCCGCACGTGTGAAGATAGCCCGCCTCGATTTGGGCGAACACGTGACCGCCCAGCACCGCAACAGGAACGTCGCTGTCGGTTTGGGTATTGTTGCCCAGCTGGCCGTACCCGTTGTAGCCCCAGCAAAATGCGGCTCCCGCCGCGGTCAGGCCACACGAGTGCGACGCACCGACTGTGACGCTTGCAAAGGTCTGGAGAGTGCGAACCTGCACCGGGATGCTGTCCTGGAACGAAGAGTTTGGAACTCCCAACTGACCGTTGCCATTGTAGCCCCAACAATACGTAGCCAGATCCGTCGCTCCGTTGGCGGTCGTCGTAATGGCGCAACCGTGGGAACTGTTTACGCCCGTCGAAACCTGCTTGACGGTCAGATTCACGTTAAACCCGGCACTCGAAGCGCCCGCTAACGAAGTCGCGGTTGCAATCAGCGAATATCCCGGCGCCGGCTTGTCGACGCGGAGGTTATTGAACGTTGCAATTCCAGCGACCGCGGCCCGTGTCAATGTTCCAGCCACTGACCCTCCGGGCGAGAACGGCGACTTCCACGGGTTGTCGCCCAGCGACACCGTCACCGCGGTCGTCGCCGTCGTCGCGTTATCGTACTGGTCCGCGATAGTCACAGTGACGGCTGGTGTGACGACCGCGCTCCCCTGACTGTTCGTCGGCTGTTGCGAGAACGCCAGCTTGAAAGGCGCACCCGGAGACACGGTAAAGGGGCTGCTCGTTGTTGCAGCGAGCGACCCTGACGTCGCCATGAGGGTGTAATCCGGGGCGGCTTTGTTGACCCAGATGCCGGTGAAGCTCGCGATGCCATTGATTGCGTTGACGGTCTTCGTTCCCGTCAGTGTTCCAGAACCGGGATTGGCACTGAACGCGATGGTGATCGGATCGCGTGCACTAGTCACGAGATTATCGTTGGCGTCGCGAATCTCGACCTGGACTGCCGGCGACAGCGGATCACCCGCGATGCTGCTCGTCGGCTGAATGCTGAATGCAAGCTTCGCCGCGGCGCCAGAGTTGATGTTGAACGTCGAACTCGTGGCGCCTGTCAGCGCGTTGGATGCTGCTGCGAGCGTATAGCCGTTGCCAGCCTTGTTGATGCTGAGATCCGAGAACGTCGCGACGCCGTTCGCTACAGTCGCGGTGAGCGTACCTCCGAGCGTCCCGCCACCGGCGTTGGTGCCGATCGTCAGGACAACCTGAGTTGCGTTATCCGACGTCACCGTCTGACCGCTCGCCGTCTGGACCGCAACCTGTACGGCGGACATGGTCTGGTTAGCAACCGCTCCGGCAGGCTGGGTGACGAATGCGAGCTTGGTCGCCGGCCCAAGTGGTGCGGGGGTCACCGTCAGGTTCGTGCTCCCGGGCATTCCCTTGCCCACCGCCGTAATGGTTGCCGTGCCCGCACCGACGCCTGTAACGAGGCCGCTCTGGTTCACAGTGGCCACCGTGTGATTCGATGACGCCCAGAACCAGGTAACGCCGTTGACGACGCCGTTGTCTGCGTCGCGCGCCTCCGCTCCCATCTGTTGCGTGGCGCCAGCCGCAATGGTCGGTGTTGCGGGCGTGACGGTCACTGTAGCGACACCCTGGAAGACGTAGACCGAGGCTGGTGCGCTCGCCAGGCCTCCGCCGAGCACCGCAGCGTTTACCGCCTTCACGGTGAAGAAGTATTTGCCTTCCGCGGTCACCGCGACTTCCGTCGTCGTGGCGCCAACCACTGGCTTGCTCTCCGCACCGGCCATGTTGGCCGACTGGCTCCACTCCACGATGTAGCCCTGCGCGTTCTGCACCGCATTCCACGCGACCGAGAACCGGAGGACGTCACTCGTATCCTCCGACGCCGCGGCGGGAAGCTGCGGCTGAAACACGGGGAAGCTCACCGATGCAGGCGTATTCGCACCCGCGCTCACGTTCACGCCGCTCGTCTCGCCGAAATGCGCGACGGCTCCGTTGGCGAGGCCTTCGACGCGAACGGTGTAAGACCCCGGAGGAATTCCATCAACGGTGAGGTTGAAGTTCGATCCCGTCGGCGTCGCGCTTGTCGAGGTCTTCGAGAACGCCGCTCCCGCACCGGTCGTCCCGGTGACGGTCACCCGCGCACTCGTGAGCGCGATGCTCGCGACGGCATCGACAGGTTCGAGATCGCTCCCGCGCCCGTCCACAATGGACGCGAACGATGCGCCCGATGGCGACAGCAGCACGATGGAAATGCTTCCCGTAGTTGCCGGCTCCATCGGATTCTGGTCGCACGACAACCCGGCGCCGAGCACCAGCGCCAGCGATGCGATGAGTGACTTCTTCTTCACCTGGACCTCAGAGGAAAGGAAAGGGATCGGAGGGGGGGATTGACTGGGACGCTGACTGAAATGCTGCCGGTCGTGGTAGGATTACCACCGCCACCACCACCGCCGCCGCCACCGCCGCCACCACCCATGGCCATGGCAGCGACGCCACCAACAGCGGCAACACCGCCGATGATCCACGGCAGCTTGCTGCGCTTCTTCACGATGGGCGCTGGGCCACTTGGCGTCGCGGCAGCCACATTGCGCATTGCAACCACGAGACGATCATGCGCCGCCGGACGAACGGTCACGTCCTGCTCGCGTCGCGCGCCGCCAGGACCGGTGACTTCGAGACGATAGCGGCCCATTGGCCCGATAAACGTCAGCGGCGCCGGTCCGGTGGTCTGCAAACTTTCCCACTGCCACGTCTCCAGCGGAGACACCTTGATCGTGGAGGGCGACAGGTCAGTCGCGATCGCGACCGAGCCATACAGGTGGTTTTCGCGGCGCGCGACATCCGCCACAGAGGACAGCTGGCCTCCCGCGACGTTCCGCCGCGCGGTTGCCAGCAACTCGGCGATGCGCGGCGCTGCCACTGCCGTATTCCCGGCGCTCCACACACCGCTCAGCCGACCTTCGACGTCGAAGAGCAGCGAACCTGTAGTCGCACCGGCCGGCGCTTCGCCGAGCTGCAAGCGGCCGCGCGGCCGCTCATTCCATTGCGTCACGCGCACCCGCGATTCGCTGGGCGTGCGGCAGTCTGCGAGCCGTACTGCCCATGCCGACTGGCCATCAGCAATGTTGCCCGCGATCGCCACGGAATCCGTACGCGCGCCCGCCACATGCAGGACCGCGATGTCTGCGGCCACATCGTGCGCGGCGATGCGCACAGGTGCCGTGCCGGTCGCGAGGGTGATGCTGTCAGCGCCGCGGATGGCCTGATACGACGTCACCAGCAGGCCGTCACGGGACGCCCACGTAGCCAGTGCGCACGAGGGCGCGCTGGTATACCGGCGTACGGTGAGCGGTGCCACGTTCGCGAACGCTCGCTGTTTCACATTGTCGGCGACGACGTCGGCGGCGACCGCGGCGGATGTCAGGTTGAATGCCAACACCGTCGTCACTCCGGGAAGCACTTCGCGAGTGAGGCGCGCAGGCAAGTACCCTGGCGCCCCGGCTTCGATCTCGTAGCTGCCAGGAGGCAGCGAAACGCCGCCGCTGGTGATGAATGAGCCACCCACGACCCTTGCGCTCACGGCGACCGGCATCGGGCTCTGACCGAGCGAAAGCCGGCCATTGGTCTCAGTCGAATTTCGCGACGACCAGCGCCAGCTGGTCTGGGCAACGGCATCGCCGGCGGTGCGCGCGTTGGCAAAGGTCTGGGCCTCGCGAAGCGCGTTCGCGACCGTGGCCACGAAGTTGACGCTGTCGATGCGCATCCCCGGCGCGGTTCGCATCGCCCACCGCGCCCACGTTCGCGCCTGGTCGGGATTGTTCGCCTCGACGAGCAGCTGCGTCAGCAGGTGAACGCTACGCACCCAGACGGAGTCGAGCGCGCCCAGCGAAGGATTCACTGCGGCCTTGACCAGCTCCAGCGCGCGCTCGGCGGCAAAGTCGTCCGCGGCCAGCACGGCGGCTCGCAGCAATTCAGGGCGCGACTGCTGCGCTGTCGCGGTCGTGGAACCCAGCACGATCGCGATTGCAATTGCACAGATTTTTCGGATCACGGACGCTCGGTGAGATTGATACGGATTGTCGAAGGCGGGCCGGCGACGATCGTGACCTGGGTGTCCTTGGTGACCCAGCCGTCACGCTCGACGCGGATGGTATGCGTTCCAGGGATCATCTGCTCCGCGAAGCGAGCCTGTTGTCCCTTGTTCACGTTGTCGACGATCAATGTTGCTGCCGGCTGAATGATCAGCCGAAGCGTCGCGAGGCCGGCGTCTGACGCTGCAGGTGGTGATGCCGTGCGGGGTTGCGGTTGCGGCGGCGCCGGCCGAGTGGACGTACCGGACGTGGTACGCGATGGTGTCGTCTTCGTTTGCGAGCTCGCGACCTTCGTGTCCGCGCGCTTCGTCACCGGTGGTGGGGCCACCGGAGCGGGTTCGGTCGCTGCGGGCTGACGCGCAGTGTCCGATGCGGAGGGAACCTGATTTCCCGCGGGCGTCACGGTGGACGCAAGCGCTTGCGCTGAGTCCGCAGGGGTCGTCACAGAACCCGTCGGAGCGGCCGGAGGTGCTGGGGCCTCGCCCTTCAGGGACCACGCAAATGCCCCGCCCCCCAGCGCGACAAGGAGCACTGCAGCCGCAATGAGGGGCGTGCGGCTCTTCGCTGGTGACGAAGGCGACGGGTTCCTGGCGCCTTTGGGCTGGCGTTCGACGACCGTGGCGGCGGGCGCACCCGAGGCGACGGTTTTCTTCGCGGCCGGCACAGGGCTCATCGGCACGCTCATCCGCACCTTCTTCGTCGGCCCGTTCCTGGCCAGCGAGATCATCTCCGTGCGGACGCCATCGCCTTCCTTCTTCTGCGGGGTGCCCAGCTCCAGCGCGGCCGCATCGAGATCCGCGAAGCGCTGTTCGGGGTCCTTGGCCAGCATCCGTTTCACCGCGAGTGCCACGTGCTCGGGAACATCGGGGCGTGCCGCGCGGATGTCGGGCGGCTCCTCGAACAGATGCTGCGTGATGATCTCGGCGTACGTCGCGCCGTCGAAGGGCTTCCTCCCGAGCAGCATCTCGTACGCGACGATGCCCAGCGAATACTGGTCCGATTGTCCGGTGATCGCCTTGTTGTGGAACTGTTCGGGGCTCATGTAGTGCGGCGTCCCGATCGCGGTTCCGGTTGCGGTGAGGTTCTGCGCTTCCTGTACCTTCGCGATACCGAAGTCGGTCACGATCGCCCAGCCATCTTCATCGATCATGATGTTGGCTGGCTTGATGTCGCGATGCACAACGCCCTTCCGGTGCGCATACGCGAGCGCGCTCGCCACCTGGCTCAGGACGATCTGGGTCATCTCGACGCTGAGCTTCCCCTTCTCGTTGATCACCGACTCGAGCGACCGTCCCTCGATGAACTTCATGACGAAGTACACCAGCTCCTTCGTCTGCTTTACCGAGAAGATCTGGATGATGTGCGGGTGGCTCAGTCCCGCCGCGGTCTGCGCCTCGCGCTTGAAGCGCTCCACCATCCCCTCTCGCGAGACGAGCTCCGGGAGCATCGTCTTGATGGCGACTTTGCGATTGAGGGCAAGGTCGAGTGCGAGATAGACCGCGGCCATTCCTCCGCGTCCAAGCTCACCGTAAATGTCGTAATCGCCGAGGGTGGCGTTGGTGAGCAGGTGCGCGACAAGGTCGACATTCTCATTGATCTCGACGGCGATGGTCTTGCCGAGGGGTTCGCCGTCAGCCGTCCAGACGCCGGAAATGTCCGCGCCGCAATTGGCGCAGAAGTTGGCCGTTTTCTCCAAGGGAGCACGGCAGCGAGGGCAAACGTAGCCCGTTGTCTGGGTCATGGCGGCGAGGGGGACCTATCCTATGCAGCGGCTAATATTTGGGCCGCACCAAGGTCCCGCAATACTAAGGTTGTGGCTGGCTCTAAAGGTCCAGCGCTGTCGCTATGATGGCTTCAGGACGCGGTCATGCGACCCACAACGACAGCGGCCGCAATGATGAGCGCCGCGATCACAACCCAAAAAACTACCGGAGCTTTGCTCTTGCCCTGAGCGGGCGTCGAGCCGGGGGTCGAGGCCAGAGCACGTGGGCTTGCTGGCGGGTTATCGAAACGGGTGCCGGCGAGCGCTGGTGTCCCGGCCGCGTCCGATCCGGGCGCCGCCGCCGTGACCGGCTCCCGAAAACGGGCGACTCCTCCCTTTCGGGCAGCCATGGGGTCGGGCGGGGTGGGCCCTCCACCGATTCCCGGCTGTGCTTCTGGTATGTCGGTGGGATCCCCCTTCACGATCCTGAGGTCGTCGAGGACGAGTACAGGCCCCCCAGAACCGAGCATGATCTGGTCGCCCTTGGCGACGTGGTGGGCAGATTCGATGCGGTTTCCGTTGACGAAGGTGCCATTGCGACTGCCTGCGTCCCGCACGACAACGCCACCGTCATTGATGGCGATCTCCGCATGGACCCGGGAGACCGACGCGCCCTGTTCCGGCGGAATGCGCACGTTGCATTCGGGGGACCGGCCGATCTTGACCAGCCGTGCGCGAGCATGGGCCTTCATGTCCGAGTTTGCGGCGACCAGGCTGACCTGGACCAGCCAGTCGGCGGCGGGGCTCATTGGCTCCGTCGGCTCCTCAAACCGGACGCCAGCCCGCATCGCCTCGGACTTCCGCATCGCCGCGGTGCCGTCGTTGGGCGCGGCGCCTGGGAAGCCGACCGCGGGGCGCTGCCGTGGCGCCGTGGTCTTCGGAGATCCGGCAATGTCGGGCGCCTCCATCAGGGTCTCGGAGACGACGCGTCCCTCGAGCGCGGCGACGCGGAGCCGAGGTCCCGACTCTCCCAGGCCGATGACCTGGCCGACGCGCAAGGCATGCCGCTGCCCCGCCTGCAGCCGCTCGTCGTCGAGCACGGTCCCGTTCCGGCTCATGTCCTGGATCCACCACGCGCTATCCTGGAAGAAGATCCGGGCGTGGCGGCCCGAGACCACCTTGCTCTTCGGCCCCTCGATGAAGAACGCGCACGCCGGGTCCCGGCCGATGAGCGCCTCGGCTTCGGCGACGGCCAGCTGGCGATCGGTTTCGAGTTCCTTAAGAACGATGCGGGGCATTGACGGGAAAATGCGGCGGAAACGACCTCGCGGAAGATGATGCCGCGTCACGAATTCGGCCAGTGAAGCCGGTCACATCGCCTTGACTCGTTCCGTACCGGGTCCGAGTGTATCGCATGGAACTGGTCTGGATCCCGGTGGGACTGGTGGTGCTGGGGACTGCCGGGTGGGTACTCGGCCGACGCTATGCCGACCGCAGCGCTGCCCGCGCGCTGCTGCGGCACCGTGCACGTGTCGATCGGTTCAAGCTGGCAAGCCGCGCTCATGTCCGGGCACAGCTGCTGTCCGATCCAGAGATTTACGCCGCGATCCTGGAGCACACGGCTGAGACGGGGGAGTCGCAAGACGTAGCCGCAAAACGAGTTCGGCAATACGTCGATGAGATAGTCCCTTTCTTCAATGTGATCGCGTACTTCCAGGTCGGCTATCGGGTTTCACGCGCGGTGCTGAACCTGTTCTACAAGGTGACGGTCGAGTTCCAGGATCGGGCCGCACTCCAGCGACTGCCGAAGGACGCGGTGCTCGTCTATCTCATGAATCACCGCTCGAACGCGGACTACGTGCTCGTGGGGTACGCGCTTTCTGGCCAGGTGGCGATTTCGTACGCGGTAGGCGAATGGGCCCGCGCATTCCCGCTGGAGTTCATGTTCAAGGCATTCGGCGCCTACTTCGTGCGGCGGCGATACCGCGAGCGTCTGTACCACACGGTGCTCGAGCGGTACGTCCAGCTGATCACGCGGCAGGGGGTCACCCAAGGGATTTTCCTGGAGGGAGGTCTCACGCGCGACGGCAGGCTGCGGCAGCCGAAACTCGGCCTGCTGGATTACGTGCTCGGCATCGCGCGTGAGCCGGAATACCGGGAGCGCATGTACATCGTTCCGGTTGCCGTGAACTACGATCGGGTGCTCGAAGACCGTTCGTTGTTGATGGAGCTGGCGCGATCCGAGGGCGCGCCACGTCCATCGCGCCTCAGCCAGATGGCTGACGTCGGTCGCTTCATTGTGTGGAATGTGGGGCGGCTGGTGACGCGACGATGGAAGCGCTACGGCCGGGCGGCGGTCGTCATCGGGACGCCGGTTTCGCTCGCGCCGTGGTTTCGCAGCGAGCCTGGGTTGTTTTCGCTGCCGCGAGCTGAGCGACTTGCCAGGGTGCAGGGTTTATGTGATGGCGTCATGGACAACATCGGCCGCCTCATCCCAGTGACGTCGGTGACGCTGGCGTGCGCGGCGATTCAGAGTCTCGAGAGCGATTTTCTCCCCTGTGAGCGGCTGCTCGCGCGCATGGAGGAGATGCGGGATGCGCTGGTGGAGCTGAACGGGCGCGGCGTGCGTGCGGACGTACATATCGAGGAGACATTTGACCGTGCATGGCGGATGTTGCGTATGCGCAGGATTCTGGCGCGGGACGGGAACGGCTACGTCGTCATCCCGCGAAACCGCCCGCTCGTCAGTTACTACGCGAATTCCATCGCGCATCTTCTCGGACCCTTTGAATCTGCGGTTCGCGATCGAGACACCCTGCCCGCTGCGCGGTTCTCAGGTGAAGCCATCTTGCGATAGCCGCCGCGCGCGCTACGATTGGCAGCACACCCCGCCGGCGAAAACGCCGGTCCCCACTCGGTCAGTCTGTTTCTTCCTTCCCGAGGATGCCCCGTATGGCTGCGCAGGTTACCCGTCTCGCACGCTGGATCACGCGTGCGATGGCACTTGCAGTACTCCTCGCCCCCGCTGCGTCTGCGCAGTCGGGTGGCACGATTCGCGGTCGCGTCGTCGACGCGAGCGCTCGTCCACTTCAGGACGTGAACGTCACCGTCACGGGCACGCGCCTGGGCGGCATGACGAACGCGAATGGTGAATTCATCATCACCGGTGTCCCGGCGGGGACGCAGCAGGTCGGGGCGCGCCGCATCGGATTCGCCCGGCAGGTCAAAAACGTGACGGTCACGGCGGGTGGCGAGGTGACAGCAGAATTCCAGCTCTCGCCTGCAGCGACCACGCTGGACGAAGTGGTCGTGACGGGAACGGCAGGATCGATGGAACGACGCCAGATCGGTAACGCGATCACGACGCTGAATGTCGAGGAGATGAACTCGAAGGCATCGTTGTCGAACGTCACCGAGATTCTTCAGGGCAAGACCCCCGGTGTTGTTGTGCTTCCCGGATCCGGAGTTCCTGGAACGGGCGCCGACATTCGCATCCGTGGAACAAGCTCGACGAGTGGCTACCGGCCTGTCGTGTACATCGACGGCGTCCGCTACAACATCGACGATGTCGGCAACTTTGCGCCAACGGGCGGTGGCACGCTGCTGCTCACGGCGTCCAGCCAGGTGACGTCGGCGCTCAACCACCTGAACCCGAACGACATCGAGTCCATCGAAGTCATCAAGGGTCCAGCCGCGGCCACGCTGTACGGCGCGGAGGCGGCGAACGGCGTCATCCAGATCATTACGAAGAAGGGAACGCGCGGCGCGCAGAACCTGCGCTGGGGCTTCCGCACCGAGCAGGCGAACACCGAGTGGTTCCTCTTCCCGAACGACAACCTTACGACCTGCGACGCCGCAAAGCAGGCTGCCACGGTTTCGGCGACCGACCTTCGGCCGCTCTGGCCGGGCTGCCAGGGATTGCCGGTCAACACCGTTATCTCCGATAACCCCATTCAGCGCGATTCCCGTGCGCTTCGCGACGGCAACCTCGAGAAGTACTCGCTGAATGCGACGGGCGGCGGCGATCGGTATTCCTTCTACATCGCCGGCGACCGGGAATACGAGACCGGCGTGTTCTACAACAGCAATAACAGCCGGACCTCGGTCCGCACGAACTTCGGCGTCAACCCGAATGACAAGACGGATTTCCGGCTCTCGTTCAACTACTCGGATGGTCGGCTGCGCCTGCCGATCCAGGATGAATCGGCGAACGGTCTGCTGCTGAGTTCCGTTCGCGGTCTTGCCGGCCGCTTCAATACCGTCGAGGAGAATCAGGGCTGGGGCGTGCAGGCTCCCCCCGCTGCCAACCGCTACAAGAACTTTTCGAACTCCGAGCGCATGACGCTCAGCGGTACCGTGAACTGGTCGCCATTCACCTGGTTTCAGAACCGGTTTACTGGTGGTTTCGACAACACGACGACGCAGGCCCAGCTGCTCTTCCTCCCGGGCGACATCGAGCCCGGCCAGGATCCGGACGCGGCCTCGGGCGCGAACCTGCGCCGCACGCCGATGCGTCGCATCCTCACGCTGGATTACGGCTCAAACCTTACCTACAACCCCACCTTGAGCTGGGCCACCGACTTCATGACGACGACGTCCTTCGGCGCGCAGGTCATTGCTGATCGTACGGAGACCGTTGGTGCCACGGGTATTGGCATCGGTGCCCCGGACGTGACGCGCGTCGACCTGCTGCAGCGCACCCTGGGCAACGAAGGATTCACGGAGAACAATTCCGTGGGTTACTACGTCCAGGAGCACATCGGCTGGCGCGATCGTTTGTTCGTGACAGCCGCGATTCGTGCGGATGACCACTCGTCGTTCGGTTCCGACTTCGACATCATCACCTATCCGAAGTTGTCGGCGTCATACGTGCTCTCCGACGAACCCGCCGCGCAGCCATTCCTCAACAGCGCGCGGATCAGCAGCCTTCAGCTTCGTGCGGCGTGGGGCCAGGCCGGTCGCGCGCCGTCGGCGTACTCCGGTCCGCAGACGTACACGATCAGCACCGTGCAGCTCGGTGCCGGCTTGGGGTCAGCCCTTCGCCCGCTGGCCTTCGGCAATCCTGTGCTCAAGCCGGAACGTGGTGAGGAAATCGAGCTTGGCTTCGAAGCAGGCATGTTCCAGAATCGCCTGAGCGCCGACTTCACGTATTACAACAAGCGCACGACGGACATGCTGCAGTCGATTCCCGTCGGTGGATCGTCGGGTTTCCTCGGCAGCTACCTGTCCAACCTCGGCGAAGTGACCAACAGCGGCTTTGAAATCTCGTTGTCGGGGATGGCGATCGATCGTGATCGCGTGCGCTGGGAACCGCGCCTCAACATCGCGACGAACAAGAACGAGCTCGTGTCGTTCGGCGTTCCGGGCAAGACGCTGGAAAGCGCCGGGACGCAGCCGTACGGCGTCGTGCAGCAGCACCGCGAAGGCTATCCCCTGGGCGGCTTCTGGGTCGCGCCCCACCTGCGCTGTGGCATCGACGCGCTCGCGGCGACAGCGGCGCCCACGACGTGCGATAACGTCGAGACTGGCGTCGCGCAGCTGACGGCCGCGGGTGCCGCGATCGTGAACGCCGGCGACACGGCACGGCGGTACCTCGGTTCGCCGAGCCCCTCGCGCACGATCGGCTTTGCAAATACGGTCACGCTGTTCCGCAATGTTCGGCTGTACGCGCTGCTCGACCACATGGGCGGATTCAAGGTCTTTAATCAGCAGGAACGTGGTCGCTGCCAGTCGCAGGATAACTGCTCACGGACGAACAACCCGATTGCCCGGTTCCCGCAGGGAAACACGGCCGCTGATACCGTCGCATGGCGGGCATCGCGCGAATTCCGTGAGCTCGCGGTCTATCGGTCGACCAGCCCGTCCACCGAGTGGATCCAGGACGGGGATTTTGTGAAGCTCCGTGAAGTGTCGCTCACGCTTGACCTCCCGCAGCAATACGCGCGGCGTGTGCGTGCCTCGAATGCGTCGCTCACCTTCGCTGGCCGCAACCTGGCCGTCTGGAGCGACTACGAGGGCGCGGATCCCGAAGTGAATTCGTACAGCAATCGCAGCTTTGTCCGGATCGACGCCTATGCAGCTCCGATGATGCGTCGATACTCCGCGATGCTCACCCTTCAGTTCTAATGGGAATCTCAACCATGATGAATAGTTCTTCACCTCGCCGGCGCGTCGCATCGTTCGTCGCGATTGCCGCGGTCATTGCCGGCGCCGCCTGCTCCGACTTCCTGGTCGCGGAGAACCCGGGCGCCATCGAGGAACCGGATGTCACCGATCCGGCATATGTGAACCTGCTGGCCAACGGTCCCATCTACGCGTTCCAGGCCGCATGGGATGACGTGAGCTACTGGAATGGGCAGCTCGCGGACGAGATTCACAATCGCGAGGTCTTCATCGAAGAAGGCCAGATCGACCGCCGCGAGCTCCACTCCGACATGACCTACATGACCGCCTTCACCTACAATCCGCTGCAGCACGCGCGGTTCGTGGGCGAGGACGCGGCGCGTCGCATGATCGCAATCCTCGGCGATTCGGCTGGTCGCGACCTTCGCGTCGCGCGGTCCCTCGCGTACTCCGGATACGCCTACGTGGGTCTGGGGGAAATGAATTGCACGACACCGATCAACCTCGGTGTCCCGAAGTCGTCGGCGGACATCTTTGCGGACGCGATCCAGAAGTTCGACTCGGCAATCACCATCGCCACCGCCGCGAAGACGTATCTGCAGACGCTGCCGAACGTTGATCCAAACGTGATCGCCGCGACCGACTCTGTCCGGTTCTTTGCCTTGGTCGGGGCGGCACGTGCGGCGCTGGACCGGAACGAGCTGGCGATTGCGTCCACGTATGCGGCGCAGGTTCCGCCGGCGTTCAATTTCTATGCGTGGTATTCGACGACCCTGACGAATCGTGTGTACAACCGTTTGCAGCAGGGGAGCAGCGGCAACCTGCTCAACACGCCGTTCGAGGCGATGGCCACAGATCCACGCGTTCCCCGTCTCATCAACACCACGGCGACGAACGGAAAGCCGCTGTCTCCAACCGCCTTCACGAGCTACAACGGCCTTCCTGGAAATGCGGGTGGCGTCTTTACACCAGCGATCGGTCAGCGGATCGCGTCGGGCCTCGAGGCGCAGTACATCGTCGCCGAGGCAGCCGGTCCGACGGCGGCAACGTCGGCTTTCGTCGATCAGCGTCGTGCAGTAGGCGGTCAGGCCGCATTGAACCTCGCAGCGGGCGATCCGGCGATCATGGCGGAGCTGCGAGACCAGCGTCGTCGCGATCTCTACCTGGACAACCACCGTTTGGGTGACCTGCGACGCTACAAGCAATTCTACGGGATCGACGAGTTCCCATCGGGCCCTTACCCCGGCTCCACGTCAGGAGCCGTGTACAATCCCCTGATAGACTGCTGGCCGCTGCCAACGGCCGAGCTGAATGCAAACCCGAACATCTGAGAAGAACGGTTAATAGCCTGACCTTAGGACTAGCAGGCTGATTTAACGGCGGGCCGGTGCATTTCGACCGGCCCGTTGCTTTCCACCGAGGGCCCGAGAGCCGCTAAAGCCGAACGCCAAATCGTTGCGCCGTCTCCAGTTGACCGGCATCGTGCCCGCCGATAGTTTTCAGGGCTCTGTCGCTCCCTTGTCAGGGGGAGCGTGTGTTTTCTCGTTGAATTCGAATGCCGACTATCAATCAGCTCGTCCGGCGGAGTCGCCGTGACGTGTCCAAGAAGGAAAAATCGCCCGCACTCAAGGCGAATCCGTTCAAGCGTGGCGTCTGCACTCGCGTGTACACCACTACCCCCAAGAAGCCGAACTCGGCGCTCCGCAAGGTTGCGAAGGTTCGTCTCGTCAACGGATTCGAGATCATCGCCTACATCCCGGGCGAGGGACACAACCTGCAGGAGCACTCGATCGTGCTCGTGCGCGGTGGCCGCGTGAAGGACCTGCCGGGCGTGCGCTATCACATCGTGCGTGGATCGCTCGACGCCTCCGGCGTACAGGGCCGCAACAAGAGCCGTTCGAAGTACGGGACCAAGAAGCCGAAGGCAGGAGCCAAGTGAGCCGCCGCAAGAATGCCATCAAGCGCCCGGTCCTCGCCGACGCGCGTTATGACAGCCAGACTGTCTCGAAGTTCATCAACGTCCTGATGTATCAGGGGAAGAAGTCCACCGCCGAGCGCATGTTCTACGAGGCGATGGACATCGTCGAGTCGAAGACAAGCCAGCCTGGTGTGAACGTCTTCAAGCAAGCACTCGCGAACCTGAAGCCGGTGGTCGAAGTGAAGAGCCGCCGCGTCGGTGGTGCCACCTATCAGGTGCCCGTCGAAGTCCGCCCGGAACGCCGCACGGCGCTGGCGATGCGCTGGCTCATCTCATTCTCCCGCGACCGCGGTGAGAAGTCGATGGCCGAGAAGCTCGCCGCCGAAGTCATCGCCGCCAGCAAGGGTGAAGGCAACGCGATCAAGAAGAAGGAAGACACGCACCGCATGGCGGACGCGAACAAGGCCTTCGCGCATTATCGCTGGTAACAGAAAGTTTGAGGGCTTCAGGGTTTGAGGGTTTGAGGGCAATTGCCTTCAGACCCTTTTTCTTTGCGCCCTCGCTGAAACTCTGAAACCCTAAAACCCTGAAACCCTGAAACCCTAAGCGCGCTTCGTCAGCGGAGTCGCAGGCCGATTCTGTGCGCGGAAACGTCGCCATCCATCCCGTGCCAGGCGTAGTCCAGGCCAATGCGATCGAACCCGATACCAGCGCCGAGGGTGAGCGGCTTCGCGCCGAAATCATCCGCGACCCTTCGTGCGCCGACTCGGCCCGTGAACGCCCACCCGTCGAGGGGCACGTAGGTCACCTCGACTCCGCCGGCCGGCACCCAGTGCCCGTCATGACGATAGGTCACCGCGGCCGTCGCCGCGACGTCAAAGAACGTGAAGAGCGGAGGCGCGGATGTCGCTGCGCCAAGCGTGGTCTGCGCGGGGAGCGCCAGACGCTGGTCGACGATGTGCAGCGAGTTGCCAAGGTGCTGCACCGCGAGGCCGACAGTGCTGCGGAAGGGAAAGTCGCGGGCCAGCCCGATGTCGAATGCGGCTCCGCCATCGCGGAGCAACCCGAGTCGCTCCTCCACGAACTTTGCCGCGACTCCGACGCGCACCCCCTTGAACTGCGACGAGACTCCAAGTGATGCCGCGAGGCTCGAAGCCGCGATGGACCCGCGGGTAGCGAGGTTGCCTGCCCGAAATCCGGATGCGCCGTAGTCGAGAAACTGGGCGCCGACCCCCGCGGCGATCGGCCCGGCGCTGAAGCTGCTCGAGATCGCGCCAAGGCTGCTCGCATCGCCGATGCGTTGTCCGGAGACGTGCAAGCCCGGCTGCTGATTCAGCAATGCCGGGTTGTAGAAAATCATCTCGCTGCCGCGCCCCGCGGCAAAAGCGTTCCCCAGGCCCAGGGCGCGGGTGCTTGCGGGGAGTTGGAGGACTGTCTGCGCGCCAGCGGTGGATGCCGCGAGCATCGCCAACCCGACCAAAAATCGTTGCATGGGAATCATGGAGTGCCGCGCGTGTGCACCGTGGCGGAGAGGAAGGCGGGGTTGATGGCGGAGATGCCGATGTCGTCGAGCAACACAGTACCGGCGGCGGTTCGATCGAAGACGAACCGAATGGAGGCGAGCCTGGAGGCATCGAAGCGCGGCTGGTTGTCCCTGAAATCCCGTAGGGGAATCACATAGGTCTGCAGCACGATCTCATGCTGCGTCGCGAACGCCGAGCGCTCGCGTGACGCGCGCCGCATGACCTGGATCTCCAAGGGACGGCGGGGCACGCCATACCTCGCCAGGGGCACGCGCGCGGTGTCGCCATCGGCGTCCACCGCCTCGATGGTCAGATGCACGGGCGTCGTATCCTTCGCCGGCTTGCCAGCCGGCGGCTTCGGAGCGGGCTTTTTCGGCGCAGCCCTGGTGCTGTCTTTCTTTGCCGAATCAACGGGCGCCTTCCGCGGCGACGGTTTGGCGTCGGTGGGGGCGAGTGAGAACTGAATCGTGGCGGCGTCAGTGACATTCCACGCGCGTCGCAGGGAGTCGGCGATCGTCACGGTGAACGATGCCGGGCGCCCCATCTTGGTCGTATCGTCGCCGGCGATGCGATTGTTCCAGCCGAGGAAGACCGCGTTCGTTCCCACGTTGGTATTGCGCCAACGCAGGGGAATGTTGGCTTCTTTCCAGCTGCCCAGGCTGTCACCGAACAGGCGCACGCTGGCGACGCTGCCCGTCGTGACATCGACATCTTCCTGAAAATCGGCGAGTGCCTTGAAGCGGGAATCCTGGAAGCGCGTTGCGTACATCGTTTTCGGCAGCCAGTTGCCGATGACGCGGTGATCGCGGAACATCGGCAGATACTCCTCGCGATCCTTCAGCGTCGCCTCGAGAAACGCGGAGAGGTACACCTTTCCGAACTGGCGCTGTTCTTCAGGCGTGACGAGCCCGCGAAGGTCCAGGAATCGCGCGCTCTGTGGCCCGTTGTCCTTGTTGCCCCACACCGTGTTCCACTGGCCGTGGTTCGCGCGGTACATCCAGATGGCGCTCTTGAACCAGGGGCCAGCGTCGGTGAACTCGACGCGTTGATACTGGCGCAGCCCGGAGAAGGCAGACACGTCGCCGTCATGCGACCCGTGGATCACCAGATAACTGACGTTTTCCAGTGGCGTGGGGCGCTGCGTCGGGGAATACTGCCCGTCGATTGGCGCGATGGCGACGACAGCGCGGATGCCGAAATTGAAATTGAACTTCACCGTTGCGTCATCCGGATAATGCGACAGCCGGTTGAAGGCTGCTCCGACCGCGGCGGCTTCCCCGCCGCGCGAATGTCCCATCAACGCAACGCGGTTGAGGTCGACTTTTCCCTTGAGCGCCGCAGAGGAGTCGTTGAACGCGCGCCACGCTTCGAGATGCTTGAGCAGCATCCAGCCACGCGCGTCGTTCTCCTGGTTCATGTTGCCGTTGAGAAAGTTTTCGTCCACGGAGACGAAGACGAATCCACGACTGGCCATGAGCTCCCCGAGGTACGCGTACCCCGGGTCGGAGAAGTCCTTCATGTTGTGATTGCCGTGCACCATGAGGACGAGGGGAAATGGCCCATTCCCTTCGGGATACCAGACCCGGCCATTCACGGGGAGCTTTGAGAAGCCAAAACCCCAGTATTTCTCGCGTAACTTCCGCTGGGCGGCGTTTGGGGCGTCGGCGAACTTGCTGCCGTCCACGACCTTGGTCTTGATTGCGATCGAGTCGCGGTACTCGGGACGGTTCTTGTCGGTGCCGCTTCCATAGTAAAGCGACCGCACCGTCAGGGACCCGCGCTCGGCGGGGTTGGGCGCCTGGAGTGAATGACCGGCAAGCACGACCGGAGAATCGTCCTTGGCGAGCTTGAGCGGCTGGGCGCACGCGGACACGCCAGCTAGGATGAGCAGACTGAAGCGCGGCGACATCTGGAGGGCGGTCGGGGTGGGGTACCGGCTGGAGAGTATGACAGCAGCACGGCCGGAATAGTTAGGCGGTGCACCGGATTTGGCCATGAGCGAGACGGATCTTGTCCTCCTACGGCGTTGTGGGTGCGTCAGTTGACTTCCGACTCATCGTCAATAAATTCAGGTGGCTACGGTGCATTTTGGCCGTAGCACAAGCCCGGCGGACTGCGAGCCGGCACCTATGGGCCCACCCGATCGAGCGGTGGGGGTTGCTGTAAGCCGGCTGAACGCTCTCCGAGCGGGACGCTCCCGAAAAGCAACGCAGGACAACTGAACGTCGAGAGATTGCGTTTCGCTGGCTCTCGGCGCGCCATGGGTCCCCAGTCACGCTACAGTGGCGACTGTACCCGGCGATTGCGGATGGATACCGGCTCCTGTGGAGCGCCTGGTCCACCCGCTGTTTTGTTGATAGACGGTTATCAGCTTGTCGGCTTGGCAGCTTGTCGGAGACAAGCACAGAAGCAGACAAGCAGACAAGCAGACAAGCAGCACAACGATTAACGCTTTTCGGCCTACCGGCCCTTTTCATAGCTCAATGCCCCGCACTACTTCGCTCGATCGCTATCGCAACATCGGCATCATGGCTCACATCGATGCCGGCAAGACGACCACGACCGAGCGCATCCTGTACTACACGGGCAAGACGCATAAAGTCGGCGAGGTGCATGAAGGCACCGCGACGATGGACTGGATGGAGCAGGAGCAGGAGCGCGGCATCACGATCACGTCCGCGGCCACGACTGCCTTCTGGACGCGCAACGGCATCGAATACCGCATCAACATCATCGATACGCCGGGCCACGTGGATTTCACCGTCGAGGTGGAGCGCTCGCTCCGCGTGCTCGACGGCGCGGTGACGCTGCTCGATTCCGTCGCCGGTGTGGAACCGCAGACCGAGACCGTGTGGCGGCAGGCCGACCGTTACGGCGTGCCCCGCATGATCTTCGCGAACAAGATGGATCGCGTCGGCGCCGACTTCGATCGCTGCCTGGCCATGATCCGCACGCGCCTTACGCGGAACGCCTACCCGCTGCAACTGCCGGTCGGCTCCGGTGAGCTGTTCACGGGCCACATCGACGTCCTCGAGCGCAAGCAGTACATCTTCGATGAAGAGACGCTGGGGAAGAAGTTCGACGTGGTTGATGTTCCCGCCGAATACCAGGACGCCGTCGAGGAAGCGCGCCACGCGCTGATCGACCACGCGGTCGCATCCTCGCACGACGACACGCTGATGGAGAAGTACCTCGCCGGTGAAGAGCTGTCGGTCGAGGAAATCCGTCGCGCGATTCGCAAGGCAACGGTGACCAACCAGATGGTGCCGGTGCTGTGCGGCGCGTCGTTCAAGAACAAGGGTGTGCAGGCGTTGCTCGATGCCGTCATCGACTACCTGCCGGCGCCGGTGGACGTGCCGTCCATTGTTGGGCACCTGCCGCATCATGACGAGACCACCGCGGAGCGTCCGGTACAGGATGACGCCCCGTTTGCGGGCCTGGCGTTCAAGATTGCCACCGACCCGTTTGTCGGAAAGCTGACCTTCTTCCGCGTCTATTCAGGCGTGTTGAAGACGGGTTCGTACGTCTACAACTCGACGAAGGATCGCCGTGAGCGCGCGGGTCGCCTGCTGCAGATGCACGCGAACAAGCGCGAAGAGATCGAGGAAGTGCGTGCGGGAGATATCGCCGCCGCGATCGGACTGAAGGACACCCGCACCGGCGACACGCTGTGCGATGACAACCATCCGATCATCCTCGAGGCGATGAAGTTCCCGGCGCCCGTCATCGACGTCGCGATCGAGCCGAAGACGAAGGCTGACCAGGACAAGCTGTCGATTGCGCTCGCGAAGCTGTCGGAAGAAGATCCGACCTTCCGCGTGCACACCGATGCGGAGACGTCGCAGACGATCATCTCCGGCATGGGCGAGCTGCATCTCGAGATCATCGTCGACCGCATGATGCGCGAGTTCAAGGTGGACGCGAACATCGGGCGCCCGCAGGTGGCCTATCGCGAGACCATCCGGAAGCGCGTAGACAAGGTCGAGGGGAAGTTCATCCGCCAGTCGGGTGGTAAGGGCCAGTACGGTCACGTCGTGATCAACATCGAGCCGTCGGGCACGGGCTCCGGCTTCGTGTTCGAGGACAAGATCGTGGGCGGCGTGATCCCGCGCGAATACATCGGGCCGGTCGAGCAGGGAATCAAGGAAGCCCTGGAGAACGGCGTGATCGCGGGCTATCCGATGGTGGACGTGAAGGTGGAGCTCGTGTACGGCTCGTACCACGAGGTGGACTCGAGCGAAATCGCATTCAAGATCGCCGGCTCGATGGCGGTGAAGGAGGGTGCGAAGCGCGCCAGTCCGGTGCTGCTCGAGCCGATGATGAACGTGGAAGTCGTCGTGCCCGACGCCTACATGGGCGACGTGCTCGGCGACCTGTCATCGCGCCGGGGCAAGATCGGCGGGATGACGCAGCGCGGCGAAGCGCAGGTCATCGCCGCGACGGTGCCGCTGTCGGAAATGTTCGGCTACTCGACGAAGCTGCGTTCGATGTCCCAGGGACGCGCGGTGTACTCGATGGAGTTCGCGCACTACGAGGAAGTGCCAAAGAGCAAGGCGGAAGAAATCATCAGCAAGGTAAAGGCATAGCGCTTCTCAGCTTCTCAGCTTCTCAGCTTGTCGTGTCGGACAAGCCGACAAGCCGACAAGCCGACAAGCGGTTCAGAGCTGGTAAGCGCAGTTCAGAGGATTCTCTAACCACCACAGGATCGTACAATGGCGAAGGCGAAATTCGAGCGCAGCAAGCCGCACGTGAACGTTGGCACGGTTGGCCACGTCGACCATGGCAAGACCACGTTGACGGCTGCCCTCACCAAGATCTCGGCCGACAAGGGCTATGGCACGAAGTACATCGCGTATGACGAAGTCGCGAAGGCATCGGAGTCGCAGGGTCGTCGTGACCCCACGAAGATTCTGACGATCGCGACCTCGCACGTCGAGTACGAATCCAGCAAGCGCCATTACGCGCACGTGGACTGCCCGGGACACGCCGACTACGTCAAGAACATGATCACGGGCGCCGCGCAGATGGACGGCGCGATCCTCGTGGTGAGCGCGGTCGACGGCCCGATGCCGCAGACGCGCGAGCACGTGCTGCTCGCCCGCCAGGTGAACGTGCCGAACATCGTCGTCTTCCTGAACAAGTGCGACCTCGTGGACGATCCCGAGCTCCTCGACCTCGTCGAGCTCGAAGTCCGTGAGCTGCTGAGCAAGTACGAGTTCCCCGGCGATGAAGCCCCGGTCATCCGTGGCTCCGCGACGGGCGCGATCAAGGGCGACAAGCAGTGGGTCGAGAAGATCGAGGAGCTGTACAACGCCCTCGACACCTTCATTCCCGAGCCCGTTCGCGAGACCGACAAGCCGTTCCTGCTCCCCGTCGAGGACGTGTTCTCGATCACGGGTCGCGGCACGGTGGCGACGGGTCGTATCGATCGCGGCCGCATCAAGGTGGGCGAGGAAGTCGCGCTCATCGGCTTCGGCTCCGACAAGAAGACGGTCGTGACCGGCGTCGAGATGTTCCGGAAGCTCCTCGATGATGGCCAGGCGGGCGACAACGTCGGTCTTCTGCTCCGCGGAGTCGAAAAGAAGGACATCGAGCGCGGCATGGTGCTGGCCAAGGCCGGCTCCATCACCCCGCACACGAAGTTCGAGGCCGAGGTCTACGTCCTCACCAAGGATGAAGGCGGACGCCACACGCCGTTCTTCAACGGCTACCGGCCGCAGTTCTACTTCCGCACGACGGACGTGACGGGCTCCATCACGCTGGCGCAGGGCACCGAGATGGTGATGCCGGGCGACAACGTGCAGATGACCATCGAGCTGATCACGCCGATCGCGATGGAAGAGCAGCTGCGATTCGCCATTCGCGAAGGCGGCCGCACCGTCGGCGCCGGCGTCGTGACGAAGATCTTGGCATAACACTGCTTCTCTGCTTGGCGGCTTGTCAGTTTGTCACTTCCGACAGACTGACAAACCGATAAGCCGAAAAGCCGACAGGCACTCTCTTATATGGCTGGCAGAATCCGAATCCGTCTCAAGGCGTTCGACCACGCGGTGATTGACCAGGCCGCGTCGGACATCGTTCGCACGGCGGAAAAGACAGGCGCGCAGGTGTCCGGTCCCATCCCGCTGCCCACGAAGACGCAGCGCTGGACGGTGCTCCGGTCGCCGCACGTGGACAAGAAGTCGCGCGAGCAGTTCGAGCTCAAGACGCACAAGCGCGTCATCGACATCCTCGACTCTCGTGCACAGACGGTGGACGCGCTGACAAAGCTCGATCTGCCCGCGGGCGTTGACGTTGAAATCAAGGTCGAGTGACATGAGCATCGGAATCATTGGCAAGAAGCTGGGGATGACCCAGATCTTCAACGAGCAGGGGCAGCAGATCCCCGTCACCGTCATCGAGGCCGAACCGAATCCGGTGGTCGCCGTGACGACGTCGGAGAATGGCGTCCCCGGCGTCCAGCTCGGGCTCGGCGCGCAGCGCCTTGCCCGCGAAGAGGGCAAGCGCACGCCACGCGGCCGTCGCGCGAATGCCGCGGCGGTCGGTCACGCGAAGAAGGCGGGGCTCGACGCACCGCCGCGCGTCCTCCGCAGCTTCAGCCTCGCGGCGCCCAAGGGCGGCGTAAAGGGCGGCAAGAACGCCGAGAAGAAGGAGCAGGCCGAGTACAAGGTGGGCGACGTCATCAAGGTCGACATCTTCACCCCCGGCGAGCTCGTGAAGGTTACGGGAACATCGAAGGGCCGCGGGTTCCAGGGCGTCGTGAAGCGCTATGGCATCGGCGGTGGCCCGAACACGCACGGCAACACGAAGCACCGGCGTCCCGGCTCCATCGGCCCCGGCACCGATCCGTCGCGTGTCATCAAGGGAAAGAAGATGCCTGGCCAGTACGGCAACGCGCGCCACACGCAGATCGGTCTGCGCGTCGAGCGGGTTGATACCGAAAAGAATCTGATCTACGTGCGCGGCGCGGTTGCCGGTCCCGAGAACGGGATCGTGCTGGTGCGGAAGAGCTAGACCCTACAGGACGAGCAATGGCAGACGCAAAGAATTTTCAGGCGAAGGCGTTCAGCGCCAAGGGCACGTCGCGTGACGCGGTGAACCTGCCGTCGGATCTCTTCGACGGTACGGTGCACATGCCCGCGATGCACCAGGCGGTGAAGGCATACCTCGCGAATCAGCGCCAGGGCACGGCGAAGACCAAGACGCGCAGCTTCGTGGCCGGCGGCAACCAGAAGCCGTGGAAGCAGAAGGGCACCGGCCGCGCGCGGCAGGGATCCATTCGCGCGCCACACTTCGTGGGCGGCGGTACCGTTTTCGGTCCCATCCCGCGCAGCTATGCGCAGTACGTGCCGCGCCAGGTGCGCGCACTGGCGCGCAAGAGTGCGCTGAACGCCCGTGCCCGGGAAGGCGCGATCGTGCTGGTCGAGGCGCTCGATTTCGACGCGCCGAAGACGAAGCACATCATCACCCTCCTCGAGAAGGTGGGCGGCACGGAAAAGAAGGTGCTGATCCTCACGAACGGCGCGAAGCCGAACGTGTTCCTCAGCGGTCGCAACCTGCCGAAGGTGCACGTGATGCCGTACTCGGATGTGTCGACGTATCACATCCTGTGGTCGGACCTCGTCGTCATCGAAGACGGCGCCTTTGACGGTAAGACGGCGGACACAACTGCGGACACAACTGCGGCCACGACCGCGGACACAAAGGCGACCTCGGCGCGGAAGCGCGTGACGGGCGCGAAGAAGACCTCAGCACCCAAGCAGGAAGCCAAGGCGAAGAAGACCGCCGCGCGCGCGAAGGCGAAGACGAAGGTAGCGAGCGAGAAGAAGCCGGCGGCGAAGAAGGCCGCCAAGAAGAAGGAGAAGTAGGCAATGCCGACGAAACACGAGACGGTCGTTCGCCCGCTGATCACCGAGAAGACGTCGGCCGCGTATCAGGATCGCGCCGAGTATGCCTTCGAGGTGCACCCGGACGCGACGAAGCCACAGATCCGCCAGGCCATCGAGGAGCTGTTCGGCGTGAAGGTCACCGAAGTCTGGACGTCGAACCAGCGCGGGAAGATCAAGCGCATGGGTCGCACGGCCGGTCGTCGCCCCAACTGGAAAAAGGCGATCGTGAAGCTGCGTGAAGGCGACACGATCGAAATCTTCGAAGGCTAAGGAACCCAGATGCCAACTCGTCAATTCAAGCCCGTCACGGCCGGAACCCGGTTCCGTTCGGTGCCGGATTTCTCCGAGATCACGCGAAGTGAGCCGGAGAAGTCGCTGACCGAGCCGCTGACCAAGTCGGGCGGCCGAGACAACCACGGCCACATCGCCATGCGGCGCCGCGGTGGTGGACACAAGCGGAAGTATCGCATCATCGATTTCAAGCGGAATCGTCACGGCGTTGCCGCGACCGTCCGCGAGATCGAGTACGATCCCAACCGCTCAGCGCGCATTGCCCTCGTCGAATACCCCGATGGCGAGAAGCGCTACATCCTGCACCCGAAGGGGCTGAAGGTTGGCGATCTCGTGACCGCCGGACCGGGCTCCGACATCCGGACCGGGAACGCGCTGCCGCTGGCGGAGATCCCGCTCGGTACGGACGTGCACAACATCGAGCTGAAGATCGGCAAGGGCGGCCAGCTATGCCGCTCGGCGGGAATGTCGGCGCAGGTCGTCGCGAAGGAAGGCGACTACGTGACCGTGCGCATGCCCAGCACCGAGATGCGTCTCGTCCATGGCAAGTGCCTGGCGACGATCGGCGTCGTGGGGAACGAGGAGCACGAGCTCGTGTCATGGGGCAAGGCCGGCAAGACGCGCTGGAAGGGTCGCCGCCCGAAGGTCCGTGGCGAAGTGATGAACCCCGTCGATCACCCGCATGGCGGCCGCACCCGCGGTGGCCGGAACGTGGTGAGCCCGTGGGGCAAGAAGGAAGGCGTAAAGACGCGCAACAAGAAGAAGCCCTCGCAGCGCCTCATCGTCAGAGGTCGTCGCAGAGGGAAGGCAACGCAATCCTAACGCAGACAAACCGATAAGCAGACAAGCTTGTCGGCTTGCCAGCTTGTCAGAGAGAACAGGGAATCATGGGTCGTTCAGTCAAGAAAGGTCCGTTCGTCCAGGATGCGCTGCTGAAGCGTGTGCATGGCATGAACTCGCGCAACGAGAAGCGGGTGATCAAGACCTGGTCACGCGCGAGCACGGTGCTGCCGGAGTTCGTCGGGCACACCTTCGCGGTGCACAACGGCAACAAGTTCATCCCCGTGTACGTGACGGAGAACATGGTCGGGCACAAGCTCGGCGAGTTCGCGCCAACGCGGCTGTTCCGCGGTCACACCGGTGCGCGCAAGGATGACGCGAAAGTCGGCAAGCCCGGCGCACCCGCTGCCGCTCCGGCCGCCGCGCCCGCCGCGAAGGGAGGCAAGTAATGGCTGAGAAGAAGCCAGCGGCGAAGAAGAGCGCCGCGAAGAAAACAGCCGCGAAGAAGCCCGCGGCGGCCAAGACGGCCGCGAAGAAACCTGCAGCGGCGAAGAAGGCCAGTGGTGCTACGAAGGTGGCTCCACCGGCACGGATCGCCTATCAGCCGCGTGAGGCGCGCGCCTTCCAGCGCTCCACGCGCCAGTCGCCATACAAGATGCGCCTGGTGATCGACCAGATTCGCGGCAAGACAGTGAACGAGGCGCTCGCGCTCCTCGCCTTCTCCAAGAAGCACGCCGCGAAGCAGATCGAGAAGGTGCTGAAGTCCGCCGTCGCGAATGCGGAGTATGCCGCGCGCAACGAGAACGCCACGCTGGACGTGGATGAGTTGTTTGTGAAGCACGCCGTGATCAATGAAGGCATCAAGATGAAACGGTGGACGCCGGCCGCGATGGGCCGCGCGACGCCGATGATCAAGCGCACCAGCCACGTCGAGATCGTCGTGGCCGAACGCCCCGAGGGACGGTAATGGGACAGAAGACACATCCGATCGGCTTCCGGCTCGGCATCAGCAAGGACTGGCGCTCGCGCTACTACGCGGGCCGTGAGCTTCCGGCGCTGCTGAAGGAAGACGAACTGCTTCGTAAATACCTGAAGGCGCGTCTCGGCCACGCCGCGATCGCGGATATCGTCGTCGAGCGGAAGCCGGGCAAGGTCGTCGTGACCCTGCACACCGGCCGCCCGGGCGTCGTGATCGGCAAGAAGGGCGCGGAAGTGGACAAGCTCCGTGATGAGCTCGCGCACCTGACGGGGAAGGAAGTCGGCATCAACGTCGAAGAGATCAAGCGCCCCGAGCTCGAGGCGCAGCTGGTCGCAGACAACGTCGCGAGCCAGCTGGCGCAGCGCATCTCGTTCCGTCGCGCCATGAAGCGCGCGGTGCAGAGCGCGATGCGCATGGGCGCGCAGGGGATCAAGATCAAGTGCGCCGGCCGCCTGGGTGGCGCCGAGATCGCACGCGTCGAGGGATACCACGAGGGTCGTGTTCCCCTGCACACGCTGCGCGCTGACATCGACTACGCCACGTCGACCGCCAAGACCACCTTCGGCACCATCGGAGTGAAGGTCTGGATCTTCAAGGGCGAGAAAGTGGACGATCGCCGCGGCACCACGTACTCGACCGGGAGCTGATCACCAATGTTGAGTCCGAAGCGGGTCAAGTTCCGCAAGATGTTCAAGGGCCGCACGCGCGGCGTCGCCGTGCGCGGCAGCTCCATCGCCTTCGGGTCGTTCGGGCTGCAGGCGCTCGAGCCGGGATGGATCACCAACCGGCAGATCGAGGCGGCGCGCGTGGCGCTCACGCGTCACATCAAGCGCGGCGGCAAGGTGTGGATTCGCATTTTCCCCGACAAGCCGATCACGAAGAAGCCCGCTGAGACCCGCATGGGGAAGGGCAAGGGCTCCCCTGAGGGATGGGTCGCGGTGGTCAAGCCGGGACGCGTGATGTTCGAGCTCGAGGGGATTCCAAAGGACATCGCGCAGAAGGCCATGGCGCTTGCCGCGGCCAAGATGCCGATCAAGACGAAGTTCGTCGTTCGCGACGACCTGAAGACCGAAGCCGCGGGTGAGGGAGGAGGGCACGAATGAGAGCTGAGGAAATTCGCGAGTTGACCGTCGACGACATCAGGCAGCGCGTCGCGGAGCTCGAGGAAGAGCGTTTCCGCCTGCGCTTCCGGAGCGCGACGGAGCCACTGGAGAACCCACTGCGGCTGCGCACCATCCGGAAGGACATCGCACGTCTGAAGACCGTATTGAGCGAGCGGGAGCGATCGACGAATGGCTAACAAGACTGAGACCGGTACCACGCAGCGCGGCTCGCGGAAGGAACGCGAGGGCCGTGTGGTGAGCGACAAGATGCAGAAGACCGTGGTCGTGGCGATCGAGCGCCGCGTTCCGCATCCCGTCTACGGGAAGATGGTGACGCGCACTCGCAAGGTGAAAGCGCATGACGAGGAGAACTCGGCGAAGACCGGGGACCTCGTGCGCATCGCCGAAACGCGCCCGCTGTCCAAGGACAAGCGGTGGCGGCTCGTCGAGATCGTCGAGCGCGCACGCTAAGGGAACGAGGACACCCCGATGATTCAACAGGAATCGATGGTCAAGGTCGCGGACAACTCGGGTGCCAAGCGCGCCCTGGTGATCCGTGTGCTTGGCGGTACCCGGCGGCGGTATGCCGGCCTTGGCGATCTCGTCGTGATCGCGGTCAAGGACGCGCTGCCGAACGGCACGGTGAAGAAAGCCGAGGTCGCGAAAGCGGTCGTCGTGCGCACCGTGAAGGAAACGCGGCGCAAGGACGGCAGCTACATCCGCTTCGATGAGAATGCCGTCGTCATCATCAACGACCAGGGCGAGCCACGTGCGACCCGCATCTTCGGTCCCGTCGCGCGCGAGCTGCGCGAGAAGCGGTACATGAAGATCGTCTCGCTGGCGCCTGAGGTGCTGTAACCATGCGAAAGCTGACTTATCGCAAGACCGATCGGCCGCGCGCGGTGAACCGCAAGCGGCACAGCGACAACGCCGAGCGCATGAAGCTTCGCATCACGAAGGGCGACACCGTCCGGGTGATGCGCGGCGACGACAAGGGCAAGGAAGGCAAGGTGATCCGCGTGTACCCGAAGACCGGGCGGCTGACGGTCGAGGGAATCAACATCGTGAAGCGCCATCGCAAGGCGCGCCGCGCGGAGGAGCAGAGTGGAATCATCGATTTCCCTGCGCCAATCCATCATTCGAACGTCATGCTCGTCGACGCGAAGGGAAATCCGACGCGGATCCGGACGCGCATCGACGAAGACGGCACGAAGGAACGCATCAGCATCAAGAGCGGCGACGCGATTTCGCGTAACCGCTGACCGGGACGGGACACATGGGAACAACAGCGAAGGAAGAGAAGAAGAAGGGCGGCGCCGGCGGCGGCGGTAAGGGCAAGGGGGATAAGCGCGAGAAGGCATCGCGTGGTCCGCACCCGGGCGCGAACCTCCCCGTGCCGACCCCGCGTCTGCGCACGTTCTACCAGGAGACGGTGCGGCCGAAGCTGAAGGAGCAGTTCGGGTTCAAGAACCCGCACGAGATCCCGACGCTCGAGAAGATCGTGATCAACGTGGGGCTGGGCGAAGCCATCAAGCAGCCGCGGTTGCTCGACGGCATCGTCGAGGAGCTCGCGACGATCACGGGCCAGCATCCGGTGAAGAAGAAGGCGAAGAAGTCGATCGCCAACTTCGGCCTCCGTCAGGGACAGGAGATCGGCGCGGCGGTGACGCTGCGCGGTCCGGTGATGTGGGAGTTCCTCGATCGCCTCATCGCGGTCGCGATTCCCCGCATCCGCGACTTCCGCGGCCTGCCGACGAAGTCGTTCGACGGGCGGGGCAACTACTCCATGGGTCTCAAGGAGCAGATGATGTTCCCCGAGATCAATTACGACGATATCGAAATGATTCACGGCATGGACATCACCATGGTGACGAGCGCGGAGCGTGACGACCATGCGCTGGCGCTGCTGAAGGAGCTGGGGATGCCGTTCCGTACCACTGAAGACAAGAAGGGAGGCCGGTAAGTGCCACCGAAATCATTGCTCGAAAAGGCAAAGCAGAAGCCCAAGTTCCAGGTGCGACACAAGAACCGGTGCTCGCGCTGTGGCCGTTCACGCGCGTACCTGCGCCGCTTCGGGCTGTGCCGTATCTGCTTCCGCGAGCTCGCGCTGTCGGGGATGATCCCGGGCGTGCGGAAAGCGAGCTGGTAGCACGACCAGCCTCGGCCTTCGGCCTCGGCCTCGGCCTCGCGTGCCGAGGCTGCCAGCTGAGGCCGAGGCCACAATTCACACTGACATCCTCCACGTCCACGGATACGAGAGGAAAGGAAAAAGCAAACGCATGAGCATGACTGATCCGATCGCCGACATGTTGACCCGCATTCGCAATGCGTGTCAGTCCAAGCACCGTCGCGTGGACATGCCGGTATCACGCATGAAGACCGAGATCGCCCGCATCCTGAAGGAGAACAATTACATCCAGGATTACACCACGCTCGAGACGGACGACGGCAAGAAGCTGCTGCGCGTCCGCCTGCGGTACGCGGGTGGCGAACCCGTGATCCGTGAGCTGAAGCGCATGTCGTCCCCAGGCCTCCGGCACTACGTCGGCGTCCAGGAGATCCCGCGCGTTCGCAACGGCCTGGGTATGGCGATCCTCTCCACGTCCAAGGGGCTGATGTCCGACCGGGAGGCGCGGCAGTCGCGCACCGGCGGCGAGCTCCTGGCGCTCGTCTGGTAAGGGAGCACACGGCAATGTCACGTATCGGAAAACTTCCCGTCGTCATCCCCAAGGGCGTCACCGTCACGGCTGACGGCTCGACGGTCACCGTCAAGGGTGCGAAGGGCGAACTGAAGAAGACCTTCCATCCCGATCTCGGCATCAAGGTCGAGGACGGGAACGTCGTCGTCACCCGGCCGTCGGATGAGAAGGAGCACAAGTCGCTGCATGGACTGACGCGCACCCTCATCTTCAACATGGTCGAGGGCGTCACGAAGGGTTATTCGAAGACGCTCGAGATCGCGGGCGTCGGGTACAAGGCCGAGCCGCGCCCATACGGGCTGCAGTTCGCGCTCGGCTTTTCACATGCGATCGAGTATCGCGCGCCGCAGGGGATCAAGCTGACGGCGCCGAACCCGACGACGGTACAGGTCGAGGGCGCGGACAAGGAAATCGTCGGTCAGGTGGCCGCGGAAATCCGCAGCCTGCGTCCCCCCGAGCCGTACAAAGGCAAGGGGATCAAGTACGCGGGCGAGAACATCCGCCGGAAAGCCGGCAAGGCGGGAGGCAAGTAATGCGAAGTGGCGTACCGAAGACGGGCACCGAGCGGCGGTTCAAGCGCCATCTCCGTGTTCGCAACAAGATCTCGGGCACTCCGGAGCGTCCGCGCCTCGTGGTGTTCCGCTCCCTGAAGCACATCTATGCGCAGCTCGTGGACGACACGACGCATCGCACGCTGGCCACCGTGTCCGACCTCGGCATCGAGCAGGGCAAGAAGGGCGAGCGCGCATCCGAAGTGGGCAAGCTGATCGCCGAGCGCGCGAAGACTGCTGGAATTACCCGCGTGGTGTTCGACCGCGCTGGCTATCGATATCACGGCCGCATCAAAGCGGTCGCCGACGGCGCCCGTGAAGGCGGCCTGGAGTTCTAATCATGTCAGAAACACAGAATCCTGAAGCGGGCGCACCCGCTGGCACGCCGACCCCGGCAGAGCGTCCTCGTGGACGCGGTCCGGGTGGTGGCGGCGGTGGTCGCGGTCCTGGCGGCGGTGGTCGTGGCCGCGGAGGACCGGGCGGCGGCGGTGGTGGCCGTGGTCGTGGCGGACCGGGTGGCGGCGGCGGTGGCCGTGGTCGCGGTGGCCCGGGCGGCGGTGGCGGCGATGGTCGCGGCCGCGGCGGGCGTGACGGTGGGCGCGATGGTGGCCGCGGTGGCGAGCGCGAAGGCACGGACCTGATCGAGAACGTCGTCGCGATCAATCGCGTCGCGAAGGTCGTGAAGGGCGGCCGGCGCTTCTCCTTCAACGCGCTCGTGGCCGTCGGTGACGGTCAGGGTCGCGTCGGGTTCGCGACCGGCAAGGCGAACGAAGTGTCTGAAGCGGTCCGCAAGGCCGTGGAAGGCGCGCGTCGCAAGATGGTCCTGATCCCGCTCACGGGCGGAACCATCCCGCACGAAGTGATCGGTGAACATGGCGCGGGTCGCGTGCTGATGAAGCCCGCGGCGCCTGGTGCCGGCGTGATTGCCGGCGGCGCGGTGCGCGCCATCATGGAGTGCGCCGGCATCGCCGACATTCTCACGAAGAGCCTGGGTTCCACGAACCCGCACAACATGGTGCTCGCGGCGCTCGACGGCCTGCAGCAGCTCACCACGGTCGAGCAGATCGCTCGCGAGCGTGGCGTGGAGCCGCAGTCCATCGGGTATCGCTCGCGCGCGAAGTCGAGGGAGGCTGTCTAAATGCCGCGTACATTCGTTTGGCATCCCGGCAAGGGTCCCAAGAAGGCGCCGTCATTCAAGCTGCCGAAGACGGGCAAGGTTCGCATCAAGCAGGTTCGCAGTGGCATCGGGCATCCCGAGCGTCATCGCTTGACATTGCGCGCGATGGGACTGAAGCATCATCAAGCGGTTGTTATCCAGGAGATGACGCCAGGGCTGCGTGGCCAGATCAATCAGGTGCGTCACCTCGTCGAGGTGACCCCGGTGGAGAGCAAGTAAATGGCAACGACCAAGAAGAAGGCCGCGAAGACCGAAGAGACCGTGGAGCGCGTAGGGTTGAACAACCTCTCGCCTGCGCCTGGTTCGCATCGCAACCGCAAGCGTCTCGGACGCGGTCCCGGCTCCGGCACGGGCAAGACGTCCGGCAAGGGTCACAAGGGCAGCATGGCCCGCGCGGGTCACGGCGGTCCTGGCGGCGGCAAGCCGCGGTTCGAAGGTGGACAGATGCCCCTCACGCGTCGCCTGCCGAAGCGTGGATTCACCCCGCCGTTCCGCGTGGAGAATCAGGTGGTGGCACTCGAAGACCTCGCGCGCCTCTCCGGCAGCGAGATTTCACCAGAGTCACTCGCGGCGGCCGGCCTCATCGACGAGAACAAGGGCCCGGCGAAGCTCCTCGCGAATGGCGAGATTTCGCAGGCCTACACCGTACGCGGCGTGAAGGTCAGCGCCGGTGCCCGGACGAAGATCGAGGCAGCGGGCGGCAAGGTAGAAGCGTAGAGGGCCGTGCTTGGCTTTTCGGCTTGTCAGTTTGACTGTTTGACTGTTTAACAGCTCGCAGTCGTACGCGAGCAGGGACTAGAATGGCGCAGAACCAGGCGGCGAACGCCGTCGCGAACATTTTTCGGACGCCGGAGCTGAAGGAGAAGATCTTCTTCACGCTCCTGTGTCTGCTCGTCTATCGCATCGGCGCACAGATCACCGCGCCGGGCGTCGACTCCGCCGCGCTCCTGGATTTCTTCCAGCAGCAGAGCAGTGGCGGCCTCCTTGGCCTGTACGACCTGTTCACCGGCGGAGGGCTGTCGCGCGCGACCGTCTTCGCGCTCGGCATCATGCCGTACATCTCCGCCAGCATCTTCATGCAGATCGGCGCGGCGGTCATTCCGCAGCTCGAGAAGCTGAACAAGGATGAAGAAGGCCGGAAGAAGGTCAACCAGTGGACGCGGTACATGACGGTCGCCCTCGCCTGGGTACAGGCGTGGGGCTTCTCGCTGTTCACGCAGGGCATCCAGGGCGTCGTCGCGACTCCAGGGTTCGCGTTCTCCGTCCAGATGTCGTTCTTCCTGACCGCGGGAGCCGTGTTCATCATGTGGCTCGGTGAGCAGATCACCGAGCGCGGGCTGGGCAATGGCGCGAGCCTCATGATCTTCTTCTCGATCGCCGAGGCGATGTGGCCGAGCATCTTCCAGTCGTTCCGGTTCCTGAGCACCGGCGCGGTTGGTCCGTTCGACCTCGTGATTCTCGTGGTGATCATGGTTGCCGTGGTCGCCGGGGTGGTTGCGGTGACGATGGCCGCCCGCAAGGTGCCGATCCAGATCCCGCAGCGCTCCATGGCGCGCGGACGGATGCGCGAGGCCTCACGGAGCTTCATCCCGCTGCGGATCAATTCCGCGGGCGTGATGCCGATCATCTTTGCGCAGTCCGTGATCGTTGTGCCGGCGACGATCGCGCAGTTCTGGGGGAGCGGTAACCCGCGCCTGCAGGAGTTCGCCGAATATCTCAATCCAGGCACGACCGCATACTACGTGCTGCAGGCCATCCTCATCCTGTTCTTCACGTACTTCTACACGTCCATCATTTTCAATCCGGTGGACATTGCGGAGAACCTGAAGAAGCAGGGCGGATTCATCCCCGGCGTGAAGCCGGGTGCGAAGACGGCAGAGTACATCGATGACATCGTCAGCAAGGTGACGCTGCCGGGAGCGGTGTTCCTCACAGTGATTGCGCTGCTCCCCATCTGGCTGATCACCGTCATCAACGTGCCCTTCCAGTTCGGCGGCACGTCACTGCTGATCGTGGTTGGCGTCGCCCTCGACACCCTGCAGCAGATGCAGCAGCACTTGCTCCTGCGGAAGTACGACGGCTTCATGAAGAAGGGACGCATCAAGTTCCGCGGCCGGCAGCCGACGGGGGGATTTTAGGTCGAAGGAAAGGGAACAGGGACGAGGAACAGCGCATCCCCGGAATCAGCAAAAGTGTCAGGGAGAGGGGTCAGGGAATGGTGGGTTTCCCCCCTTTCCCTCGCCCCTCTCCCTCTCTCTATTCCCTCTTCCCGCAGTCGTTCCTAGCGATTCCCTGGTCCCCAGTCCCTTTCCCCTTTATCCGCGATGAATCTCCTTCTCTTCGGAAAGCCAGGGGCGGGAAAAGGAACGCAGGCGCCGAAGCTCGCTGAGGCACTCGGCGTCCCGACGCTGGCCACGGGCGACGTCCTGCGCCAGGCCGTGCGCGAGGGCACGCCGCTGGGGAAGAAGGCCAAGGAGTACATGGACCGCGGCGACCTCGTCCCCGATGACGTCATCCTGGGGATCGTCGGAGAGACGCTGAAAAAGCCTGAGTACTCGCGCGGCGTGATCCTCGACGGCGTTGTCCGCACCGTTCCGCAGGCCGAAGGGATGAAACAGGTGCTTTCGGGGCTTGGGCGAAAGCTCGAGGCCGTGCTCTGCTTCGAAATCGAGAACGAGGAGATCGTGGAGCGGCTCAGCGGCCGAACGGTCTGCGAGAAATGCCAGACACCGTACACCGGGCGTAACGCGGGCGACACGTGCGACAAGTGCGGCGGTACCTTGGTCAGGCGCAAGGACGACGAGCCAGAGGCAATCAGGAACCGGCTCAGGGTGTATGAGCAGCAGACAGCCCCGGTGTTCAACTGGTACACGAACGACGGCACGAGGGTGGCGACCGTGCAGGCAGTTGGTTCTGTCGATGACGTCTGCCGACGCGCGCTGAAGGCGCTGGGCCGCTGACGAGCGCGAGGGCCATCCGGTTGATCCAGCTCAAGTCTGCTCGAGAGATCGAGCTGATGTCTCAGGGAGGGCGCATCCTCGGCGAGACGATTCAGCGGCTGCGAAACTACGTCCAGCCTGGAATGACCACAGCCGACCTGGATCGCGAAGCGGAGACCTTCATCCGGAGTCACGAGGGGGCGACGCCGGCATTCAAGGGACTGTATGGCTTCCCCGGCAGCATCTGCACGTCAATCAACGACGAGATCGTGCACGGCATCCCGTCGAAGAAGCGGGTCCTCAAGGAAGGAGACATCATTTCCATCGATGTCGGCGTCGGCTACAAGGGGTTTTTCACCGATTCGGCCGTGACCGTCGCTGTCGGTGCGGTTGACCCCAGGACGCAGAAGCTACTCACGGTGACGGCGGCCGCGCTCGAGGCAGGGATCGCTGCGGCGACGGTCGGCAACCACATTGGTGACGTGGGCGCTGCTGTACAGAACGTCGTCGAGAGGGCGGGGTTCAGCGTCGTGCGCGACCTCGTGGGGCACGGCATCGGCGTCGAATTTCACGAAGAGCCGCAGGTGCCCAACTACGGCAAGCCCAAGCGGCGTGAGAAGTTGGTGCCCGGCCTGACCCTCGCGATCGAGCCGATGGTCAACGCCGGCGGGCCCGCCACGCGTACACTACAGGATCGCTGGACGATCGTGACGGCGGACGGCAGCCGGTCCGCGCACTTCGAACATACGGTCGCGATCACCGAAGAAGGGCCGCGAGTACTGACGAGAGTGTGAAGACGGTTTGGCGGCTTGTCGGCTTGTCGGCGGGTGTGTGTTTCAGAGTTTCAAGGTTTCAGGGTTTCAGGATTTCGGGTTTCAGGGTTTCGGATCCCACCGGAGGAATGCAATGCGTCTTCGTCCTACCGCGCGCGTCTGGCGCGCCGCTGTTCTGCCGATGGTCTTTCTCGCGAGCCTTGCACAGGCGCAGGGAAAGGTCACGTCTCCGAAGGAATTCTTCGGCCACAACATCGGCGATGATTACTGGCTCGCCAACTACGACCAGTTCACGTCCTACTGGCAGAGGCTCGACGCGGAATCCGACCGGATGCGCGTGTACGAGATCGGCAAGACGGCGGAAGGACGGCCGCAGCTCGCCGCCATCGTGACCGCGCCACAGAACTTTGCGCGACTGGATCGCTACAAGGAGATCGCGCGCAGGCTCGCGCTGGCCGAAGGCGTCGACTCCGTCCAGGCGCGCGCGCTGGCGAAGGAAGGGAAGGCAATTGTCTGGGTCGACGGCGGACTGCACGCCACCGAGGTGCTTGGCGCGCATCAGCTCATGGAGACGAGCTACCAGTTCGTCAGTCGCACCGACGACGAGACGATGCGGATCCTGAACGACGTGATCATCGTCTTCGTTCACGCAAATCCAGATGGCATGCAGCTCGTCTCAAACTGGTACATGGGCGAGCCGGATACGCTGCGTCGCAACACCCAGATTCCCCGGCTCTACCAGAAGTACATCGGGCACGACAACAACCGCGACTTCTACATGTCCGCGCAGCCCGAAACGCAGAACATGAACCACGCGCTGTACTGGGAGTGGTTCCCGCAGATCATGTACAACCATCACCAGACAGGCCCGCAGGGCACGGTGATGTTCGCGCCGCCCTTCCGCGATCCGCACAACCACAACTTCGACCGCCTCATCGTGACTGGCATCGACCTCGTGGGCGCGGCCATGCACAACCGTTTCGTGGCGGAGAACAAGCCGGGTGTCGTCATGCGTCGCGGCGCGGGATATTCCACGTGGTGGAATGGCGGCCTGCGGACGACGGTGTACTTCCACAACATGATCGGGCTGCTCACGGAGACCATTGGCAACCCGACACCGATGCGGATTCCGCTGGTGCCGAATCGCCAGGAGCCGACGGCAGACATGCCGTTGCCCATCGCGCCGCAGGAATGGCATTTCCGGCAGTCCATCGATTATTCGGTGACCGCGAACTACGCGGTGCTGGACATCGCATCGCGCTATCGTGAGACCTTCCTGTACAACATCTGGCGGATGGGAATGAACTCCATCCAGCGCGGCAGCAAGGACAGCTGGACGAATACGGGTCCCGAGGTCGACAAGCTGCGCGCCGCCGCCGATAGCGCACGCCGCGTCGCCCAGGCCGCCGGTCAGGGTGGGGGGGGAGGCGGAGGGGGTGGTGGATTTGGCGGCCCGGCCGTGAACCCGCAGCTCTACGATCGCATCCTCAAGGATCCTGCCGACCGCGATCCGCGGGCATACGTGCTGCCCGCCTCGCAGGCGGACTTCCCGACTGCGACGAAGTTCGTGAACACGTTGCGGCACGTTGGCGTGACCGTGGAGCGCGCCACGCGCGACTTCACCATCAATGGCAAGACGTACCCGGCGGGTTCGTATGTCGTGCCGTCCGCGCAGGCGTTCCGACCGCACGTGCTGGACATGTTCGAGCCGCAGGAACACCCGAATGACTTCGCATACCCTGGTGCGCCGCCGACGCGCCCGTACGACAACGCCGGCTACACGCTCGCGTTCCAGATGGGCGTCGAGTTCGATCGCATCCTGGATGGCTATACCTGTCCGTGCGAGACGATCACGGGCATGGCATCGCCGCCACCCGGCACTGTCATCAACGCACGCGCGAGCGGATTCATCCTCTCGCCGAAACAAAACGACGCGTTCATCGCCGTGAGCCGCCTGCTGAAGGCAAATGCGCCGGTGAGCCGCTTGACCGCGCCATTCACTTCTGGCGGCCGCACGTATCCCGCCGGCAGCTTCTACGTGGCGGCTTCAGGCAACGTCCCGCAGATCGTACAGGACGCCGCGCGTCAGCTCGGTATTCGCGTCGAAGGGGTGTCGGGACGTCCCAACGCTGTCGCGCAGGTGAAGATGCCGCGCATCGCCCTGTGGGATACCTACGGTGGATCGATGCCCTCCGGCTGGACGCGCTGGATCCTGGAGCAGTACGAAATCCCGTTCACCCTCGTCTACACGCCTGAAGTGAACGCCGGGAACCTGCGCGCGAAGTACGACGCCCTCGTGCTGGTCGACGGCGCAGTGCAGGGGCAGGGTGGTGGCGGTGGGTTTGGCGGCGGTCAGCAGCGCCAGCCGCCGGAGCAGTTCCGGCACATGACTGGTCGCATCAATCGCGAAAGCGCGCCCATGATCCGCGCCTTCATCGAGGCCGGGGGTGAGGTGCTGACCATCGGCAGTTCGACGCAGCTCGCGTACATGCTCGACGTGCCGGTCAAGAACGCACTCGTCGAGCGCACGGCGTCCGGCGAGGAGCGTCCGCTGCCCGGCGAGAAGTATTATATCCCCGGCTCGCTGCTTCGCGTTGCCGTTGATACCACGGCATCGATCGCCTGGGGCTCGCCTGCCGCGGTAGATGTCATGTTCGACGACAGCCCGGCGTTCAAGCTCGACGCCGACGCCGGGGCAAAGGGCGTGAAGACGATCGCCTGGTTCGACTCACCCACGCCATTGCGCAGCGGCTGGGCGTGGGGGCAGCACTACCTCAATGGCGCGGCGGCGATCGTCGAGGCCCGCATGGGGCAGGGATCACTCTACCTGTTTGGTCCCGAAATCCTCTTCCGGGCGCAGCCGCACGGCACCTTCAGGTTCTTCTTCAACGCGCTGCTCGACCCTAGCCAATCGAACGCTCGACTGACGCCGTGACGGATTTGACGTAATCAGCAGCCTGTTTCAGAAGGCGCCCGCACTCTTCCACGAGTCGGGCGCCTTTTGATTTGTCCTCCAGCGAGCCGATGTTGATCCGCACGTTGTAGACGGCGCCCTTGCATGCGGCTTCCGCCATCAGCGCAGCCACCCCGGCATCTGAAACGGCGTTCGTGTTGCCACGTTCAGCCACGATCGCGGCGAGCTCCAGGACACGGACGCAGGCACGTGCCGTCTCCAGCGGGACTTCGGCGGCGCCGAGCAGGGCGTTGGTGACCGCTTCTTTCTTCGCGGCGGCGTCTTCGGGAGTTTCCCCCGGCAGCTTGTAGGCCGACATCACCTGCGTATACGCCTCGGAGTCCTTTGGTCCAAGCACCGAAAGCTCAGTCACCAGTGCGGATGCCTTCAGGGCGACTTCCTTCATCTCGGCTTCCACGGAGGCGTATGTCTTCTTGCCGATCGTGAGCCCACCGACCATCTGCACCAGCGCTGCGCCGAGCGCGCCCGCATGCGCCGCGACGCTGCCGCCGCCGGGGGCGGCGGTAGGACCGGCGACTGCCGCGACATAACCGCTCAGCGACTCTCCGCCCGCGACCGCGGAACGAACCTTGTGCTCCAGCACCATGTTCGGCGCAAAGTTGCGGAGCTGGATGTGTCGAGCAGCCGTGTCGAACAGCGCGCGCTCGGGGACGAGTCCCACGATCTCGCTCCAGGTCGGCGAGACCCCACGCGCTTCCGCTTCCATCTTCACCATATCGAACGCGCGATACAGCGGCGTTTTCTCGGTGTCCACCAGGTTCATGGACACCTGCGCCTGGCCGTCCACTTCGAGGCCGAGTCCCTTCACATAGCGCAAGCCGCCCGAGGAGCCCCGGACTGCCTTCGCGACCTCCTTTGCGACGGCG
>DASPMP010000164.1:0-4926 GCA_035626995.1 Gemmatimonadaceae bacterium | reverse complement strand
TGTTCTTCGTCGGCATGGTGGCGGCGCCGCTCGTGAGCATCGCGTCCATCGGCACGCAGATCACCGAAGCGTTCGCGGGACTCGACCGCATCCGCGAGATCCGCGACATGGCGACGGAGGACGACGCCGACGCGTCGAAGGCGCACGTCGATGACGTCGAGGGGGACGTGGAATTCAAGAACGTCTGGTTCGAGTACGACGAAGGCGTCCCGGTCATTAAGGATGTTTCATTTCACGCGAAAGCTGGCACAACCACGGCGCTCGTGGGCTCGAGCGGCGGCGGCAAGAGCACGCTCGTCAGCCTCGTCATGGCGTTCGCTCGGCCGAAGGCCGGGAGGATATACATCGACGGCCGCGACCTCGACACGATGAAGCTCCAGGAGTACCGCAGCCATGTGGGCGTGGTGCTTCAGGACAACTTTCTCTTCGACGGCACTATCCGCGAAAACATCGCCTACTCGAAGCCTGGCGCGACGCTCCAGGAAGTGATTGAATGCGCGCGCATCGCCCACGTCGACGATTTCGTCGAGGCGTTCGAGAACAAGTACGACACGATTGTCGGCGAGCGCGGGGTGAAGCTATCCGGCGGACAGCGCCAGCGCGTCGCGATCGCGCGGGCTATCCTGGCGGACCCGCGGATCCTGATCCTCGACGAGGCGACGTCGTCGCTGGACTCGGAGAGCGAGGCGATGATCCGCGACGGCCTCCGCAACCTCCGCCGCGGCCGGACGACCTTCGTGATCGCGCACCGGCTGTCGACTATCGAGAGCGCCGACCAGATCCTGGTGATCGAGGCGGGCGAGATCGTCGAGCGCGGCAGCCATCCCGAGCTCATGCGCCTCAATGGGCGGTACAAGTCGCTCCACGATCGGCAGTACGGGGTCGAGAAGGATGTGTACGTCAACCCGGGTGAGGACTTTCTCCCGGTGCCGGACGCCGGCTAGTCGGCTAGTCGGCTTGACTGTTTGACTGCTTGACTGCTTGACTGCTTGGCAGCTTGCCTGGGTGATAAGCCGACAAGCCGAGAAGCGGCTTACGGCCTACGGCCGCGCCCGCCGCTCTGGCGCGATGGATGCCTTATATGTCCGCGACTCGACAGTCGATCGAGCGGCTTTAACGGACATGATCATGGCTTTCCCGCACCGCCTCACGGCAATTCTCGCATTCGCAGCGGTTTCCGCGGCTCCCCTCGGGGCGCAGGCGGCGATTCCTGCGACGTTCGAGCTGACGCCCGGTGCGCGCCCATTCGCGCCCGGCGAAAAGCTGACATACGCAGTCAAGGTCGGACCACTTGGCAAAGGCACCGCGATCGCCGAGATCATCGGCGTCGACACGGTCCGTGGCAAGCGCGTCTACCACAGCGTCTTCCGGATCAACGGATCGCTGCTGTTCTTCAAGGTGAAGGACTACTACGAGAGCTGGTTCGACCCCAACACTCTCGTGTCGCTGCGATACAAGCAGGATATCGACCAGGGGACATACGAGCGCAACCGTTCGTACGAGATATTTCCAGGGGAGCACTACATCGACGGCAACAAGCAGGAATTCAAGACCGTCGACCAGCCGCTCGATGACGGCGCGTTCCTGTACTTCCTGCGCACCATCCCGCTCGAAGTCGGAAAGACGTACACGTGGAACCGCTACTTCAAGCCCGATCGCAATCCGGTGACGGTGACCGTGGTGCGCCGCGAGCGCATTCGCGTGCCGGCCGGCGAGTTCGACGCAATCGTGCTGGCACCCAAGATCAAGGCGAAGGGCATCTTCGCCGAGGGCGCGAACGCCGAGGTGTGGATCGCCGACGACGAGACGCGGATGATGCTGATGATGAAGACGAAACTGCCATTCGGCAGCGTCCAGTTTCAGCTGCGGAGTCGCGAGATCGTGAAAGAGAGTATCGCGAACAGATAGAACTGCTTTTCTGCTTGTCAGCTTTTCCGCTTGTCAGCTTCTCCTTCGACAAGCCGACAAGCCGACAAGCCGATCAGCAATGCTCCTCTAGTGCGTTCTGGATTTCGCTCGCGATCACCTGCGGCGGACGCCCTTCGATCTGCCAGCGTTCCATCATCCACACCAGCTGGCCGTCGCGCAGCAGCGCGATCGACGGCGATGACGGTGGATAGCCCGCGAAGTAGCTGCGCGCCTTGTCCGTGGCTTCGCGATCCTGGCCGGCAAATACCGTCGTCAGGCGATCGGGCTTGGCGCTTGCCTGCTGCACGGCGTGTTTCACCGCCGGACGCCCCATACGCGCGGAGCAGCCGCAAATGGAATTGACGTAAACCAGCGTTGTGCCCTTCTCCGTCAGCGTTTCATCCACTTCCTTCGCCGAACGGAGCTCCTCGAATCCGGCCGACGTGAGGTCAGCGCGCATCGGGGTGAGCAAATCTTCGGGATACATCCCGGGGGACATTGGGAGCTGCATATGTGAACCGGCTTGTCGGTTTAACGGGTTGTCAGCTTGTCAGCGTTGGCGCGTCGGCCTTTCAGCTCGTCAGCGGCTTCGCTTCGTCGATCAGCATGATCGGGATGCCATCGCGCACTTCATAGGCCAGCTTGCACTTCTGGCAGACGAGCTGCGCGGCCTGCTCGCGGTATTCGAGCTCACCGCGGCACTTCGGGCAGACGAGGATTTCGAGGAGCTGGGCTGGGACGGTCATAGTCAGTTTTACGGTTGCACGTTGGTCGGCTTGTCAGCTTGTCGGCTTGTCGGCTTGTCGGCTTGTCAGAGGCTATCGATGTCGAAATCCTCGTCGCGCACCAGCGCCAGAATCGCGGCCTGCGGCACCACAAGATACCGCTCGTTCTCGAAGGTGATCTCCACGGCCGCCTTCCTGAAGAACAGGGCGTAGTCGCCCACCTTCGCCTGCATTGGAATGAAGCGCGTCTCCCGCTTCGGCGTCAGCCATGGCTCTTCCGTATTCGCGTCCGGCGACGGCAGCGGCAGTCCCGGCCCCGTGGCAACGATCTGCCCGCTCTGAACAGCCTGGTTGTCGACCGCGGTCGGCGGGAGGTATAGCCCAACCTTCGTCCGTTCCTCCCCTTCCTCGACCTTCACGAGGACGCGGTCGCCAACGACGATGAGGTCTTTACGGGATTTGCGCACAGAAGAAAGATAATGCTTGTCGGCTTCCCGGCTTGTCAGCTTCTCGGCTTGTCCGCTTGTCGCGATCTGGTGACGCGGGTGAGGTTTCGATGATGGCTGCGCGGCGATGCAGTCCCAGATTGGCTGCGTGGAAGACTTCCGCCGCCTCGAAGCGTACCGGCTCGCAAAGGCTCTCGCCCGCGACATCTACCAGGTGACCGCGCGGCTACCGCTCTATCTCAGATGGCGGCTTGGCGGCCAGCTCGATGACGCGGCGGAGTCGGTCGGCGCCAACATAGCCGAAGGGTGCGGGCGTAAGAACGCAGAACATGGAAACGTGGAGCTCATTCGCTATCTCCACATGTCTTTCGGATCGGCCTGCGAAGTCGAGCATCGAATTGGCGGTCTGGCCGACCGCGGATTGATTTCCCCCGCGGAATGCACAGACCTGCTTACCAAAGTGGAGGCCGTCAAGAAGAAGGTCGCCTCACTCATCGTCGCCCTGAAACGCGGTGATCGAGGGAGAACGGGGCAGTACACCGACAAGCCGACAAGCAGCGAAGCTGACAAGCAGCGAAGCTGACAAGCCGACAAGCTGACAAGCTGACAAGCTGACAAGCCGACAAGCTCTATCGCACAACCCAGAATTTCGTCTGCCTGCCCAGCGCCCACCGCGCCATCCCATCCTCGCCCACGATCGCGTCCTCCTCCTGCGCCGAGCGAACGCGCTGGTTGTTCCACTCCGGCACCTCCGTCGTCGCCTGCAGTTCGATCGAGTACCACATGTTCGGGATGACGCGCGCGTCCCCGCGCCCGGGGATGCCCTCCTGCCGGTCCCACATGCCGATCATCGGCCCGGCGCCGTGGCCGTGCATCCCGATGGGGTGGGAGTAGATCGTCCCGTCGATCCCGGCCGACTGCATCAGCTTCCGCGACGACGCGAGGATCTCGTTCCCCGTCCGTCCCGCGCGCAACTCCGACATCACGATGTCTTGCAGCCTGTTAGAGTTCCATAACGCACGCTGGATACCGAGCGGGACGTCGGTCTCCCCCTCGCGCAGGACGTACCCCATGTGCTGGGTGTCGGTGTTCAGGCGATGGGCGACGAGGCCGAAGTCGCAGTGCAGCACGTCCCCGCGCTGGATGACTGGGTCAGCCCCCAGCTCGGCTTCCGTCACCCCCATCCGCTGGACGCTCACCGACGGCTGGAACCACGAGCCGAGCCCGAGGTCGTTCACCTTCTGGCGCATCCACCAGACGACGTCCTGCGTCCGCGTGACGCCGGGGGTAATGACCACGTTCGAGAACGCGGTATCGATGATCCCCCAGACCACCTCCTGCATCCGTCGGAAGACCGCTTCTTCTTCCGGGAGGCGCGACGCGATGAGCTCGACGGCAAGCATCTCGACGTTGTTGAGCCGCGCGGCGATCTGCGGGCCCATTGCCTCGCGCATCGCCAGGTATTCGCCGGCGCTGAATCCATCCGCGAACGCCCAGTTGCGCGACACGTTGATGGTTATGAACCGCGGATTCCGCTCGACGATGACTTTACGCAGCGCGATCCACTGCTCGTCGCCCCAGAGCTCCGCCTGCTGCTGGCCGCGCGCGCCTGCCGGGCCAGCAGCAGCCTGCGTCGATCGCACCGCTTCGTACAGTCCGCCCTGGGACGTCCCGCCGAGGGCGATGCGGTCGACACCGCAGGGTGTCGCCGGCGCTGTGGCCGCCGGCGTGCCGCGGCGTGCACAGGTGTCGTGGAAGACGTAGATCGTCCGGCGCCGTGCGGCGAAGGTGGTCGGTGACACGAGCGAGGTGAACACCGGGTCTTCGTTGTACTCGCGCATCGGGAC
>DASPMP010000163.1:0-6083 GCA_035626995.1 Gemmatimonadaceae bacterium | reverse complement strand
AAGTCTCCGCACGGCTCACGCGCTGAACCACGGCGAGCGGCGTCCACTCGACAACGTATCCCCACGCGACATGTGGCCCGGAATTGACCACCCACTCCGCGCGTAGCGCGGTCAGGTAGACGCGTCGTCCCGTGATCAGCCCCCAACCCCCGCCCCGCGGCGAATACCACGAATAACCCGCGTTTGCTTCGAAAAAGCGATCACCGTGGCGCAGCGGCTCGAGCCGCGCGTCCTGACCGTAGGCGACCGACGGCATCGCGGCGACCACCGCCGCGATGACGGCATATCGGATCTGCATATCATTACAACCCGCAGAGGCACGCAAATGTCACAGCGAGGTCTGTCCATCCGCGCCGGAAACTTCCACGGTCATCCAGGCGTCTGTTCGATCATGAAAACCATGTGCGTCCTCGCGCTGCTGATTCCCGCGGCTCTGGGAGCGCAGGCAGACACGACGAAGCTCCGGTGGGTGCCCGACCCACGCACGGCGAACGGCAGCTGGGTATCGGATCCCGCCCGTCACCTCGATGCCGCATCGCGCGCCGTCATCGACTCGACGATTGCTGCGCTCGAGCGTGAGACGTCGGCCGAGATTGCCGTCGTCGTCATCGACTCACTCGACGGGCTCGAACCAGCCGATGCGGCGTTGCTGCTCCATCGCCGGTGGGGCGTCGGGAAGCGCGAGCGCGACAACGGCATTGTCCTGCTCTGGTCACCCGCACTGCGGAAGGTGTACGTCGCCGTGGGCTATGGCCTGGAAGGCGTGATCCCGGACGCGCGCGCGGGCCGCATTCAGGACCAGGCGATCCTTCCCCATTTTCGCGCAGGCGATTTCAATCGCGGCATGGTCGATGGCGTCGCCGCTCTTGCCGCCGCGGCACGGGAGGAGACCTACTCGGGACTTGCGCGCGCCACGGCAGGTTCCCGCCGAGAACCGAGCCGGGGGGCTGTGGCTTCGGTGATCGCCACAGCGATCGCCATTTTCGCATTCCTCATCTGGCTGTCGACCGGTCGATATCCGCGGCGTTGCCCGCGGGGTCATGGGTTCATGCGTCGGTTGAGCGAGCAGGCGGACAACGCGCACCTCGATGCCCCCTCGGTGCTGGAAGAAAAGCTGGGGAGCATGGACTACGATGTCTGGACATGCGCCCGCTGCGACGCAACGACGGTGGTGCCGCACCGCAAGCTCTTCTCATCGTTTGCGGAATGCCCCGAGTGCAAGCGCCGCACGCTGAAATCGACCAGCCGGCAGCTCGTCGCGCCGACGTATTCGTCAACCGGTACGAAGCAGGTCTCGGAGTCGTGCAAGCACTGCAGCCACGCGCGCCAGTACACGGAAACCATCCCAAAACTCGTGCGTTCGAGTAGTGGATCCGGTTCGCCCGGTGGGTTCTCGGGCGGGGGCGGCGGAGGGTCCAGCTTTGGCGGTGGATCGTCCGGTGGAGGAGGCGCAGGGCGAAGTTATTGATTGTGGCTGGCACGCCTCGCGCAGGTGATGCATCCGATGAACTCGCTCGCCACGCTCGCACAATCGCTGGGAATAGCGTACGCATCCGGTATCAGTCCCTACGCAACGATCACGTTGGTGGGGCTCATGCAGCGTGCGGAATGGATCGGGCCCTTGCCTGGCGCGCTGGGCGCTCTTTCAAATCCGTTGGTGTTGGGGGTCGCAGGATTGCTTGCCGTCTGCGAGTTCGCGGCGACGCTGATCCCGGGGATCGCCTCGGCGTGGGAGACTGCGCACACGGCCATCCGTCCACCGGCCGCTGCAGGTCTCGCAGTCGCGACGGCGTGGCATGCGGACCCGACGCTCATGGCGCTCGCTGCTGTTCTCGGTGGTGGGCTCGCCTTCGCGACGCACGCGACAAAGCTGGGCGTGCGACTCGCGGTAGACACCTCGCCTGAGCCGGTAACGAACGGCGCGATGAACGTTACCGAGATCGGGATCATCGCGACCATCAGCTACTTCATCTGGAACCATCCGTGGGCATCCCTGTCCATCGCCCTGACGCTGCTGATTGGAACGATCTTCCTGATCCGCCTGGTCTGGCGCAGGGTGAAGAGCGCGCTGGGCACGCGACTTACCGCTCTCGGCCTCAGACGCGAGGCCACGTAGCGAACGCCGCGGCTAAATTGGGGTTACTCAACGGCTTGCAGGACGTCTTCAAATTGAACCCTGGTCGCCCGGATGGGGTATATCACACCATGCGTGACATGCGTCGAAGTGCATCACTCCTTGCCGCCCTGGCGGCGCTCGTGGCTTGTGGACAGCAGTCCACTGTCGACGACGCGCTGAGGGCCGACCTCGACGCCGCGTCGACTGCCACGATCGAGATGGCGCCGCGCGGCCAGGGAACTCAGGTCGTGTCCCCCATCGAGTCGAAGCGTCCGACGCAGCCCCAAGTGACGCCTGTGCGTGAAGTGAAGGCACCTGCCCGCACACCTCGACGCGAGGTTCCCCAGGTGACCCAGGCGGCGGCTCCCGAGCCGACTGCCACGCGTCCTGCGACTACACCCGCCGTCAGTCCGCCCCCGCCCGGCGGCTACAAATCGGTTGGTGAAGTCATCCGCAACGCACCGTTTCCGATCAAGCCTTAATTCAGCTTGTCGGCTTGTGACTAGCCGTCAAACGGACAAGCCGTCAAACCGCTTGCATCAGTCCGCCCGAATTGCCTCCAGCGGATCCACCCGTGTGGCGCGACGAGTTGGTACTACGCAAGCCGCGATGGCCACGACCGCAATTACGAGGGCGACACTGACGTACGTGACGGGATCGGATGGCGACACGCCATATAGCAGCGACGACGTCAGCTGAGAGAGCGCCATCGCCCCGCCAATGCCCAATGCGATGCCGACAGCGGCAATTCCAAGTCCCTGGCCAAGCACCAGCCCCACCACCTGGCCATTCCCGGCGCCCAGGGCCATCCGGATTCCGATCTCACGATGCCGTTCTGTCACCATGTACGACAGGATGCCGTAGGTCCCTATCGCGGCGAGAGTCAGCGCCACCAGCGCGAAGATACCGAGGAGCAGCGACAGGAAACGCTGCCGTGTGACCGACGCGCCGACGACTTCCTCCATCGTGCGCAGCTGAACGATTGGCAGCGTTGGGTCCATTTCGCGCACGGCCTGGCGTATTCCGGGCGCCAGCGCCTCGAGTGGACGAGACGATTTCATGATGATGTTCATCTGGCTCGGTGCGAAGCCGGCAATGCGTGGCAGCTGATCGTAGAAGAAATACAGCTCCGTTCCCGCCGGCGATTCGAGACCGCCCTGCTTCACGTCCTTCACGATCCCGACGATGGTGAACCATGTCGGTTCCGGCCCCGGCGTCAGGAACGGGTTCAGTCGCCGGCCGATTGGGTTCTGGTCCGGATAAAACCGGTTCGCGAGCGCCTCATTGATGACGACAACCGGCGCGCCAGCGGCGTCGCCCTCATTGAAGACGCGGCCGTCCTTCACGCCGATCCCCATTGCGGCGAAATAGCCCGCCGTCACGGTCTGATAGTAGTCCGTGTTCGGGATGGGCATGTTCGTATTGGGGACGAAGTTGTATCCCTCGAACTGCGTGTCGTTCGCGTTGATCTGCCGGAACGGAGGCAGCCCCTGCATCGCGGCCACAGCGTCAACGCCCGGGATTGCCTGCAGCTTGCGCTTGAGCTCCGCGTGGAACGCAACGCGCCGTTGAGAATCGGGGTAAGCGGCTGGGGGCATGACGACGCCAAAAGTCACGCGGTTCGCGGGGTCAAAACCGGCATCCACGCTGGTGAGCTTGTCGAAGCTGCGGATGAGCAATCCCGCGCCAATCACGAGCATCACGGCGAGTGCGATCTCCGCGACCACAAGCCCTCGGCGCATGCGATTGCGTCCAGCGTTGGACGTCGTTCGGACGCCGCCTTCCTTGATCGCGAGCGTGACCGCCTTGTCATTCATGTGCAGCAAGGGGGCAAGACCAAAGATGAGCCCTGTACCAACGGCAACGGCGAAGGTGAATGCAAGTACAGCGGGATCCAGGGAAATCTCAGCCGCGCGCGGGATACTCTGCGGATTCGCCGCAAGCAGTGCCTGCAATCCCCAGTACGCGAGCGCCAGCCCCAGGATGCCGCCGAGCACCGATAACACGACTCCCTCGGCCATGAACTGCCGGAGAATGCGTCCGCGGCCCGCGCCGAGCGCCGTCCGGACCGCGAATTCCTTGTGACGCGTTTCTGCGCGCGCGAGCAGCAGGTTCGCGACGTTTGCGCATGCGATGAGTAGCACGAGCAGCACCGCGCCTTGCAGCACCCATAACGCCTTCCGGACGTTGCCGACGACGTCGTCGCGCAGCGGAGTGATGTTCATCCGGTGCGTCGAGTCGTTCGGCACGTGCTGCTGGCTCACGACCTGACCCCAGTTGCGAAGCATGGTCTGGAGGTCTCCCGTCGCTTGCTGCGGCGAGATGCCCGGCGCGAGTCGTCCGACGAGGTAGAGGAAATGCGACCCGCGCTGCTGTGCACGATTCGTCGGGTCGAGGCCGAGCGGAACCCACAACTGCGCGCGCGCGTCATGCAGGTCGAAGCCACGTGGCATGACGCCGATGATGGTGCGCTGCCGTCCCTGGATGTCCACGCGCTTGCCAACGATTGCGGGATCACCGCCGAACATGCGCTGCCAGAGCTCGTTGCCGATCACCACCACCGGTTCCACGTTGGGCAGATCCTGCTCTGCGGTAAAGGTCTGGCCACGGTCAGGCTTTACGCCGAGGACGTCGAACATGCTCGCCGTCATGAACACCGCGTTCACCCGTTCCGGCTGGTCGCCGGCAGCGACGTTCCAGGCCCCCGTCGTGTACGCACCAACGTGGGAGAACGACTTCGTCTGTTCCTTGAATTCGTGGTACTCCGGTGGCGAGACCCAGAACCGATCGAACTTCATGTTCCGAAAGGCGCTGGTAATGAACATGAGCCGGTCCGACTGCGGATATCCGAGTGGCTTCCGCACCACGCCGTTGATTACGCTGAAGATGGCGCTGTTCGCGCCGATGCCGAGCCCGATGGTGACGATGGCGAGGATGGCGAAACCGGGGGAGCGTCGCAGCAGACGCAGGCCATAGCGGAAATCCTGCAGGGTCGTTTCCAGAAACGCACCCCGGCGAACATCGCGCACTTCTTCCTTGATCTGTTCCACTCCACCAGCCTCCAGATGCGCGGCTCGGCGCGCGGCGTCGGGGGTCATCCCCAGTTTGATCTTTTCGGCGGTCAGTAAGTCGATGTAGGCCTGCAATTCATCGTCGAGATCGCGCTCGACCTCAGAGCGGCGGGTGAGGTTGCGGACGAAACCCATGTCAGGTGGCCTGGAGAGCAAAGCCAATCGCCAGCGCTACCCGCTGCCATTCCCCCACCTCTGCGTCGAACTGACGCCGGCCGGCGGCTGTGAGGTGGTAGTACTTCGCGCGTCGGTTGTTTTCGGAGGTGCCCCAGGAGGACGCGAGCCACCCCGCTTCTTCCATGCGGTGCAGCGCGGGAAACAAGGAGCCTGGCTTCACCTGGAACGTTCCGCGTGTGATCTGCTCGATGCGGCGCGACACCCCGAGTCCATGCAGCTTGCCCAGCGCCAGGGCTTTGAGAATGAGGAGATCGAGGGTGCCCTGCAGGAGGTTGGTCGGCATGGGGCGAACGGCGTTCACGGTTGGCTTTCGCGATCATCACAATCGCTGCTCGTATAGAACGTCAATAGGAGCAACGGAGTTTCGACACAGGTACGTGTGGAATGGTTTGAACCGGCTAAGGGCTTACTGCCAAGGGCTTACGGCCAAGGGCTTACGGCCAAGGGCTTACCGCCAAGGGCTAAAAGCCAAGTGCTTACGGCCAACCGCTTACGGCCAATCGCTGACTGCCAACCGTTACTGCCAACTGCTGGGTGCCAACCTCTTACTGCCAAATGCGCTCTTGGAATCAGCGCTCGGTCGTTAGCTCCTGGCCGTCAGCTCCTGGCCGTCAGCTCTTGGCCGTCAGCTCTTGGCCGTCAGCTCTTGGCCGTCAGCTCTTGGCCGTCAGCTCTTGGCCGTCAGCTCTTGGCGGTCAGCCCGTGGCCGTCAGCTCTTG
>DASPMP010000162.1:0-10896 GCA_035626995.1 Gemmatimonadaceae bacterium | reverse complement strand
CCGTTGCGCCGCACTGACGCCGCGAGGATCACGAAGTCCTGGACCGCGCCGCCGATCGCAACGCCGATCAGGATCCACAGCATACCGGGCAGATACCCGAATTGCGCCGCGAGCGTCGGACCCACGAGCGGCCCGGGGCCGGCGATCGCCGCGAAGTGGTGGCCGAAGACGATCCATCGGTTCGTCGGCACGAAATCCCGGCCGTCATTCAACCGCGTGGCCGGCGTCGGCCGCGCCGCGTTCAGCGCAAAAACTTTCGCCGCGATGATCTTGCTGTAGAAGCGATACGCAATCGCGTAAGTACACGCGGCGGCGGTGATGAGCCACGCGGCGTTGATCGTCTCACCGCGCGAGAGGGCCGCATAGCCGATGGCCCCAGCGCCGGCGACCGCGACGAGAATCCAACCGGCAAGCGAAAGCAGCTTGGACATCAGGGGAGCGTCTCCGGGAGGAGGGAGGAGAGGGAAGGCGCAGCAAAGTTGCGGTGGATGGGGAGGAGGGTCAATCGCGAATCACGACACAGCGCCTGCTCCTACCCGCGGCTATTTTTCGCTCGTGCCGCGAATTCCACTCGCTTTCGGAGTTGTCGCCGTCCTGGCAGCGTGCAGTCGCGCGCCACAGGTCGAGTCGCCGGCGCCGGGGGAGCGTCCCCTGGCCGGATATTCGGCACAGCGGGTGGCGCTTGCTCCGACCGCCATCGTTCGCACCGACTCACTCGGCTGGGCCTCGACACTCGGCGGACCACAATCCGTAGCACGGCGCACGGACAGCATTCTCGTCGCCGCGTTGTCTGAGCGCGCCATCGGCTCACAGTGGGTCCTGCCCGCGGAGCTGGTGCGGAGCTACGAGCGGAACCGCAGTTACGCGGCGGATCCGTATCATCTGGCCGTGGAACCGCTACGATCGACGGCGTTCGTCGCGCAGTCCCGGTACGCCGAGCCCTTGTCGACGCAGCTCCGCACCATGATCGCGCTGCACGACGACCTCCGGTACGTGCTGCTTCCGGTGGAGGTTCGCTTCGAACGGGTGGACGGCAGCGGTCGTGCGATCCTGCGGGTGGCGCTGCTCGATCCCCGCTTTGCAGAGGCGCGCTGGGTCGGGGAGCTGAAGGGAGACACCGCAAGCGTGCCGGCGCGCGCGCTTGCTCAGTTGGGTCAGCGGTTCGCTGACCTGTTCACTGCGCCATAAATCCAGCGAGAGACGATGGCTGTTCCTGTCACGTTGATTCCCGGCGACGGCATCGGCCCCGCCATTACTGCCGCGACGGTGCGGATTCTCGAGGCCAGCGGCGCCGAGATCGAATGGGACCAGCAGGTTGCCGGAATGGCTGCCGTGGCGAAGTACGGCGACCCGATTCCCGACGCGACGCTCGATTCCATCAAGCGCACGAAGCTCGCCCTCAAGGGCCCGCTGGAAACGCCCGTCGGGGAAGGGTATCGGTCGATCAACGTCGCGCTGCGCAAGACCTTTGACCTCTATGCGAACGTGCGCCCCGCCTATTCGATCGTGCCGGGCGGACGCTACCGCGATCTCGACATCGTGCTCATCCGCGAAAATACGGAAGGGTTGTATGTCGGCATCGAGCACTACATCAAGATCGGCGATGATCCGCGCGCGGCCGCGGAGTCCGTCGCCCTGATCACGCGAGCGGGATCGGAGCGCATCGCGCGCTACGCCTTCGAGTACGCGGTGCGACACGACCGCAAGAAGGTGACGCTCGTGCACAAGGCGAACATCCTCAAGTATTCTCAGGGACTGTTCCTCGACACCGGCAGGGGAGTCGCGCGGGAGTACGTCGGTCGGGTGGAATTCGAGGAGCGAATCGTCGACGCCATGGCGATGAACCTCGTGCTGAACCCCGAGCGCTTCGACGTCATCGTCACCACAAACTTGTTTGGCGACATCCTGTCGGATCAAATCTCCGGGCTGGTGGGTGGCCTTGGGCTGGCGCCCGGCGCCAACATCGGACAGCATGGCGCGATCTTCGAAGCCGTCCATGGAACGGCTCCCGACATTGCCGGCAAGAATGTCGCGAACCCCGGTGCACTGGTGCTTGCCGGCTGCATGCTGCTCGAGCATCTCGACCAGCCGGAACGCGGTCGTCGCATACGACGGGCGCTCGAGTCGGTGATCCGCGAAGGCAAGACAGTCACGAGGGACCTGGGCGGCACCGCGTCCACCGACGAATTCACCGACGCGGTCATCGCGAGGCTGTGAGGCAGATCGACCTCTTCCACTGTTCTGACGTGCACTTCGGGCATCCCGCGGTGCCGGAGCAGTATGAGGCCATCGAGGGGATGATCCAGGATCGCGGGTTCGACGCGGTCCTGATTTCAGGCGACCTGACCCAGCGGTCGAAGGCCGGAGAATTCCAGCGCGCGCGCGCGTTCATCAAGCACGCGGAACGCGCCAGCAAGGTCCTGGTCGTCCCCGGCAATCACGACGTCGCGTGGTGGCATGCGCCGCTCGGCATCGGAGACGACCGCAAGCTGCTCCGGAAGTACCGGCATTACATCAATGAAGACATCGAGCCGGTGCTCAGGATTCCAGGCGCTACGATCGCGGGGCTGAACACCAGTCACGGCATCATCCCCCATACGCTCACCTGGAACCTCCGCGACCTCAGCATCATCGGCTACATCCGCGAGGATCAGCTCGGGCGCGTGGCGCAGGAGTTCTCGAAGTCCCCCCCGGGTGATGCGCGCATCATCGTCATGCACCACAACCCCGTGAAAGGCGAGTTGTCCAAGCGCCATGGACTGCGCAACACCAATCGTATCCTTGGTGCGTTTGCCGAGATGGCCGTGGATCTCGTCTGCTGCGGACACGATCACCAGGAAGCCATCCATTACATCGAGCACACGAAGAAGGGTACGATCATCTCGACCGCCGGTACGATCTCGAGCCGGGGACGCGGCGGCCGTCCGTCGTCGGTGAACACCATCCGGATCACGGAGCAGGACATCGACGTGCGCACGCTGCTCTGGTCCAATGATGACCGTGCATTTGTCGAAGGTCCGCAGCGATGCTTCAATCGCTGATCTCCCGGATGCGCCGTCCGCGGCGCGTCGATGAGGCACAGCTCACTCTCGTCCTGCCGGATGGACATGCGCCGCGGGACGCAGATGACCTGCTCGCGCGCCTCCGGGCGATGGGCCTGCGCCGCATCACCACGTGCCGGCTCACGCGCAACCGGAACGTGATGGTCAGCTTCCGCGGGACCGAGCTGCGCGTCCATCAGGGATATCTCGCAGCGCCCGATGATACCCTGCGGGCCATTGTGCGCTTCATCGAGGGGCGCACGCGAGCCGAACGGGTGCGGGCCCGGCGGGTGCTGCTGGAATACCCGATACCAACCGATGCGGCGACGCGCCGCCGTCGTCAGGGTACGCATCCGGAGGATATCCAGATGGCCGAGCGGCTGGCCGAATGGCATCGCGTGTACAACGAACGCCATTTCGGCGGGGCGCTGCGATCCATCACCGTTCGGGTATCGCGGCGCATGCGCGGCCGCCTGGGACACTATACGCCGGCAACCGCGGCCGGTGATCCGCCGGAGATCGCGATCAGCCGACGACACCTGCGCCGGCATGGCTGGGATGAGGCGCTCGAGACGCTCCTCCACGAGATGGTGCATCAGTGGCAGGATGAGCAGGGCCATCCCATCGACCACGGACCGGTGTTCCGCCAGAAGGCGCGCGCGGTCGGAATCTCGCCGCATGCACGCCGTACGGTGGCCGCGTAGCTTTCGCGCCATGCAAGATTTCTTCGCCATTGACGCCCAGCTCTCCGAAGAGGAACGCGCCGTCCGGGACAGTGTGCGCCGCTTCGTCGACGAACGGGTGCTGCCCATCATCGGCACTCATTACGTCGATGGAAAATTCCCGAAGGAGCTCGTGCCGGAAATGGCGTCGCTCGGCGTCTTCGGAGCAAACCTGCCGGAAGAGTATGGATGTGCGGGGCTGAACAACGTCGCGTACGGCCTCATCATGCAGGAGCTCGAACGTGGCGATTCCGGTATCCGATCCTTCGCATCGGTACAGGGCGCACTCGCCATGTATCCCATCTATGCGTTTGGCAGCGAGGAACAGAAGAAGCACTATCTGCCGAAGATGGCCGCCGGTGAGATCATCGGATGCTTCGGCCTCACCGAGCCTGACTACGGCTCCAATCCCGCTGGGATGATCACGATGGCGCGGGAGCAGAAGGACGGCAGCTGGATCCTGAATGGCGCGAAGATGTGGATCACGAACGGCTCTACCGCACAGATCGCCGTTGTGTGGGCGAAGACCAACGGAGACCCCGACGACAGGTCGATTCGCGGCTTCATCGTACCGCGCGGCGCAAAGGGATTCACCTCCAGGGACCAGAAGGGAAAACTGTCGCTGCGCGCGAGCGACACGAGCGAACTGGTTTTCGCCGACGTCCACCTGCCGGCGGACGCCCTCCTGCCGAAGTCGGGTGGCCTGAAGAGCCCATTGATGTGCCTCACCCAGGCGCGATACGGGATCAGCTGGGGAGTGATCGGCGCTGCGATGGCCTGCTTCGAAGAGGCGGTGTCGTATGCGAAGAACCGTATCATGTTCGACCGGCCGATCGGCGGGTTCCAGATCCAGCAGGAACGCCTGGCGGACATGCTCACGGAGATCGTGAAAGCGCAACTTGTATCGCTGCATCTGGGGCGCATGAAGGACGCGGGGACGATGACGCCACAGCAAGTGTCCCTCGCCAAGCGCAATAACGTGAACATGGCCACCGACATCGCTCGTGACTGCCGGCGGCTCCTCGGCGCGGTGGGCATCCTCGCGGAGTACGCGGCGATGCGGCACATGGCCAACCTCGAGAGCGTCTACACGTACGAGGGAACACACGACGTGCACTCCCTCGTGCTTGGTCAGGCCATCACGGGACTCAGCGCCTTCAAATAGGTCAGAAGGCCAGGGACAACAGCGGATGCAGTCCGGGCAACCGGGCTGCGGCGAACCCGAGATTCTCCGGGTGCAGTCGGATGGACGCCCGTGTGAGGACGCGCCGAGGCGATGCGATACTGTGTCCCGCGATCGCGCCGACGATTCCACCGCCGGTAATGAGCGCGAGTGGGAGGGTCGGTTCGTCCGGCTCGGCGAGCACGGACACGGCGCCGCCGAGCAATCCGCCGGCGATGGTGCCAAGCCATGTCTGAGTCACGTCGCCTGTACCGTGATCGTACGGGCGGGCCCACATCCGGTCCGCGAGGTAAAGTCCCGCGAGACCTCCCGCCGTCGCCGCCGCCGCGATCGGTTCCGCACGTTCCGTGGCCGCCGTCAGCGTCGCACCCGTCATGACCCCCAGCAGCGCGCCTATTGGGAGGAGTCGTACATCACCCGCGGTGACCGTATATCGGGCAGTTCGCGGATATGCCGGTCCGAGGAGATAGCCAGCGAGCCCGGCAGCTACCACAGCGCCTGCCACGGTGCGTTCGGCGCCCTCACCTCCCTCGAAAAGTCCCACGGTTCCGGCGAGCCCGAAGGCAGTTCCCGCAGCAAATGTCGAGAACTTCATGGCGGCATGCGCCTCGCTATCCGTGAGACCTCGCCCGCGGATGTAACCGATCGCCGAGCCTGAAACCGCCCCCGCAAGAGCGAGACTGCTGTACGCCTTTCGGTCGATTCCCTCACCGGCAAAGACGCGCATGAGTCCGACAGCGGTTCCCGCACCACGCAGCGCACCGTCGGTGGCCAGGTCGTTCTGCGCACGGGTGATAGCTGTCGTCTTCGAAATGTTGCTCAGGACGAAGTAGCTCCCGCCGACGCTGATGAGATACATCGCCGTGGCAGCCTTGCCGTCATCCGAGAGGGACGCGATGAGCGGGCCATACAGCGCCGCGGCGAGGATCATCTGGTTGCGGAGGAATGCGCCGCGCGCTGGCTCTGAAATCACGTCGGCACGTTCGTCGCCAACCCGCGCACCGATTGTGGTCATCGAAGCATCGATGGCCGCGCGCAACGCCTGGAGTTGCGCCTCCCCAAGGTCATGCCGTTCAAACGTCCCGTCCCGGCGCTCGGCGACGAGGACGATGGCGCCAGTGCTCGTCTGAAAGACGCGCGCCTGGACGAAATCCCCCTGCACGGGCCATGCGGGACTTCCGAGACCGAGCCGGGTGACCAGTCCCGGCGACAGGCTGCGGACCTTTCCGGCGCTATCGAAGGCGATCGGCGTCTCGATGATCTGGGCACCGAGACGCGTCGGCAGCAGCAGCAGGGCCGCCAGTATTAGAGCACGAACCAAGCTATCTTTTTTCGCCATGAAGATTGCCGTTTGCATCAAACGTACTCCGGACTCCGAGTCGAAGTTCCGAATCGCCGGCGGGGGTGCCGCGATCGACGAAGCTGGGCTCAAGTTCGACATGGACGATTTCGCGAGTTACGCCGTGGAAGTCGGGTTGCAGCTCAACGAGAAGCAGGGTCCGGGTGAGACGGTTGCCATCGGCGTCGGTCCCGACGCCGTGCAGGAAACGCTCCGCAAGGCGATGAGCATGGGTGCGGATCGCGCCATCCATTTGAAGACGGATGCGCCGGTCATCGACGGCATCGCCGTCGCCAAGGCGCTCGCCGCGGAGATCAAGAGCGGTGGGTTCGATCTCGTACTGTTCGGGAAATACGCGTTCGACACCTCCGCAAGCATCGTTGGCACTGCGACTGCCGAACTGCTCGGCGTGCCCTGCGTCACGGCGGCGTCGAAGCTCGACATCAGCAACGGCCGCGGCAGCGCGCGGCGGGAAATCGAAGGCGCTGGCGAGATGGTGGAGTTCGCGCTCCCTGCCGTCGTTACGATCGACGAAGGGATCGCGCGACCGCGCTATCCATCCCTCAAAGGCATCATGGCGGCGAAGAAGAAGCCGCTCGAGACCAAGCCGGCACAGATTGGAGAGGTGCGAGTGAGCGTGAAAGCAATGGAGCTTCCCGCCGATCGTCCGCCCGGCCGGATCGTGGGCCAGGGCGCCGCGGCCGTTCCGGAGTTGGTCCGGCTCCTTCAGGAAGAGGCAAAGATTCTCTGATGCCGAACATCCTGGTTTTTGCCGAAGCCCGTGGTGCCGAGTTACGAAAGGTGGCGCTGGAGGCCGTGACAGCGGGACGCGCGCTTGCCGACGCACTCGGTGGCGGCGAGGTACACGCACTGCTTGCAGGTCCGTCGGGGATTGGCGGCAAGGCTCCCCAGCTGGCACAGCACGGGGCGGACATGGTTCTTGTCTGCGAACACGCGGGGTTTGATCGCTTCGCGCGCGAGGCAATCGCGGCGACACTCGCAGAGCGCGCGAAAGCGGGCTATCGCGCCATCGTCATCCCGTTTTCTGCACAAGGGCGTGACCTTGGCCCGCGGGTGGCGGCGCGGCTCGACGCGCCGATGGCGTCCGATGTCATTTCGTTCGCGGCAGCCGGCGACGTCATAACCGTGAAGCACCCGGGGTACGCCAACAAGGTCATCATGACCCTCGAGGTGAAAGGCGCGCCGGCCGTGTTTTCCATTCGTCCCGCGGCGTTCACTCCCGCGCAGAACGTGAAGGGAGGGAAGGTCGAAGCGATTCAGCCGGCAGCGGATCCGTCGGCAGAGCGCGTAACGGTGAAGGAAGTCATCGAGGGGGCGAAGGGAAAACTCGACCTTGGTGAAGCGCCCGTCATCGTCGCCGGTGGCCGCGGCCTGCGGGGTCCGGAGAACTTCAAGCTCATCGAGGATCTTGCCGCCGCATTCGGGAACGCGGCCGTGGGCGCCACTCGCGCCGTCACCGATGAGGGATGGCGACCGCACTCCGATCAGATCGGACAGACTGGCCGCCAGGTGAGTCCACAGCTGTACGTCGCCGTGGGCATTTCAGGAGCCATCCAGCACCTCGCCGGAATGCGCACCTCGAAGACCATCGTCGCGATCAACAAGGATCCCGAAGCGCCAATCTTCAAGATTGCTGATTACGGCGTGGTTGGCGACGTGTTCGAAGTAGTCCCCGCACTGACGGAATCCATCAGGACAGCCAAGAAAGGGCATTGACGGCAGAAAACGTCGTTTTCCTCGTCATCCTGGTCATCGCCGCCGGATTTTTCGCGCTCAACGTCCAGCGGCTCGTGCAGTACATGCACCTCGGGAAGTCCGAGGATCGTTCCGACAACCCGTTGCATCGCGTCTGGAATGTGCTGCGCGTCGGTATCGCGCAGACCAAGATCCTGCGCGAGCCTGTTGCCGGTATCATGCACGCGACGATCTTCTGGGGCTTCATGGTCCTCACCGCCGGGACCGTCGAGCTCCTGATCGCGGGCGTGTTCCCGGGGTTCTCGTACGAGCGACTATTGCCGACGGCGTTGTATCACGGATACGAGCTGTCGCAGGACGCGTTCGCCACCCTCGTGCTCGGCGCCATTGGTTTTGCCTATTTCCGGCGCCTCGTTCTTCGGCCCCGTCGCCTGGCCGGCGACAACGTCGAGCATCTGGACGCGTACATCATCCTCGGGATGATCGCCGCGTTGATGCTCACCTACCTGCTGGCCGGTGGCTTCCTCGCCGTCGCGCGACCTGGCGCCGTCCAGATTCCACGCTTCGCGTCCCTCGCGGTTGCGTCCGCCCTCGCGTGGGTGGATCCGGATGCCGCCTGGGTAGGCTATCGCATCAATTGGTGGCTGCATGCGCTGCTGGTGCTCGCCTTCCTGAATTACCTCCCGTACTCGAAGCACCTGCACGTGGCGTCGTCGCTGTTCAACGTCTACTTCTCGAACACCAGCTGGAAGGGCGAGCGCGCCGTCATGCGCCCCATGGATCTCGAGGCAGACGTCGAGAAGTTTGGCGCCTCGGATGTCGAGGATCTCACATGGAAGAATCTCCTCGACGGGTATTCCTGCACGGAGTGCGGACGGTGCACGGCAGCCTGTCCGGCCAACATCACGGGGAAGCCGCTCAGCCCGCGCAAGATCGTCGTCAACGCGCGTCAGCGCCTCATGGAGAAGGGGCCACTCGTCACCGGTGATCGGATGGAGTTCCTGCGTCCGATGTTCGTGCACGCCGAAGGGATGGATGCGGGCGCGCGGACGGCAGAACAGGTCATGGAACACCGGCTGCTGGATCACTACATCTCGGAAGAGGAGCTCTGGGCCTGCACCAGTTGCCGCGCGTGCGTGCAGGAGTGCCCGGTCTCGATCGACCAGCTCGACGTCATCAACGAGATGCGTCGTTTTCTCGTCCTGAGTGAGTCGCGTTTCCCGGCCGAGATTCAGCCCGCCTTCGAGTCCATGGAGCGCAACGGTTCCCCCTGGGCATTCGCGCAATCCGATCGCGCCCGCTGGGCGGAGGGGATGAACATCCCCACGATGGCTGAGCTTCACGCGAAAGGGGAGCGACCCGACGTGCTGTTCTGGGTCGGGTGCATGGGATCATTCGACGATCGCGCGCGGAAGATCACCGTCGCATTCGCGCGTATCATGCAGGCCTGCGGAATCCGTTTCGCCATTCTTGGCCAGGAAGAGCACTGTCACGGTGATCCCGCGCGCCGGATGGGCAACGAATACCTCTACCAGATGCTCGCGAAGGACACGGTCGAGACACTGAACAAGTACGAAGTCATGACCGTCGTCACCAGTTGCCCACACTGCTTCCACCAGATCGGCAATGAGTTTCCGCAGCTCGGCGGTAACTATGAAGTCATCCACCACTCCACGTACATCGAACGACTCCTCCAGGAGAACCGGGTGCCGCTACAGGGTGCAGAGGGGAAGCAGCTCACCGTAGCGTACCACGATTCCTGCTATCTGGGCCGCTACAACGACATCTACGACGCGCCGCGCGAAACCCTTCGTCGCGCCCTGCCGGTGATGACGCTCGTGGAGCCGCCGCGCACGAAGGATCGCGGCCTGTGCTGCGGCGCCGGCGGCGGCCGCATGTTCATGGAAGAGAAGACCGGGAAGCGCATCAACATCGAGCGCGTGGAAGAATTGCTCGCCACCGGTGCCGACACCATCGCCGTGGCCTGCCCGTTCTGCATGACGATGATGAATGACGGCGCCCGCGCGAAGAACTCGGACGTCGCTATCGTCGATATCGCCGAGGTGGTCGCCGGACAGCTGCGGAGCTAGGGCTTCAGCATTCGCGTGCGCGCGATCGCACGCAGTTCCTCGCGCACAGGATCCTCCGCGCGAAGGAAATCGCCCGGCACTTCGCTCAGGTCCTGAATCCTCATGATCTCGTTCACCGCTGTGAGCGTCGTGCCATCGTACTGGAACACGGCCCACACGGTGCCGGGTTGCCCCGCTGGGGGGAAGTACGTCGCGATCAAATCCGCACCACGGTACACGTCGACTCGGGCGCTGGCAGTCGTCAGCCGCAGGCTCGTGGTATCCGCGCCATCGGTATAGTTGTGGACGTAGAACTTGTACGCACCGCTTGCGACGGGCCGCAGCGTGACGGTCTCCGGCCCGAGGCCATCGGTGGCATCGTTGTCCAGCACCGCGACGGTGTCGAGGCCGCGCAGATAAGCTTCGTTGAAATAGGCAACGCGGAAGCGTCCGACATCCGGCGCGCTGGCCGGCCCCGTCAGGTGCGCGTCGAGGTCACATGGGATGAGATTGCTGCTCCCGCCGGCGCAGTTTCCCCAGCTCAACACGACCCGAAGGCCATTGGTGGCGTTGGTGACGAGCGGGGACAGGGGGATTCGTACGGCCTGGGTTCCGCCAACCGCGATGGCAATGCGGCGCGTGAAGGAGAACCCGGTCGCGGTGATGGAATACGTGTATGTGCCCGGCGGAACGTTCGGGAGGGTAAAGGCGCCGGACGCATCTGTGATGGTCTGCGCGACGGCGCTAGGGGAGTTGATGCCGCTCGAGGGATTCGCAGAGGGCGCGTTGATGCCGGGATACAGCTTCACGGTAGCCGATGGCACCG
>DASPMP010000161.1:0-13862 GCA_035626995.1 Gemmatimonadaceae bacterium | reverse complement strand
CTCCCGAAGATCTGGTGACCGAGGAACCGGTGAATCAGGACCTCTCGGGCCTCACCTTCTCCGCGCGCCTGCGCAATTACTGGGACGTGACCTCCGCGGCGAATGTCGAGATCTCGGCGTCTGCACTGACGTCGAAGGTCGAGCAGCCATTTGCCTTTGGCGGTACTGGGCCGTCACCTGAGGTCAATGCGGTCTCGGCTGGCCAGACCATCGTGGGAGCGGATATCACGTACCGGTGGCGGCCGCTGCAGCAGGGCTTGTACAAGTCATTCATCGCGCAGGCAGAGCTCTATCGACAGAACAACGCGCGCGATGCCGACCCCGCGTTCGAAGGACCCAACCGTGACTTTACGGGTGCGTATGGCTTCGCGCGCTGGCAGTTGACCAGGCGCACCTTCGCGGCCGGCCGGTACGACTGGATGCAGGATCCCGAGCTCGGCGGAGAAACACTGACGGCTGCTTCGGGGTATCTCCAGTGGTTCCCCAGCGAGTTTTCCAAGCTGACGCTGGCGTACGAACGAGTGATGCCGTCGGGAATTACAGGAATTGCAGCGACCGACCGGATTCTGCTGCAGGCGTCATTTGCCATTGGCCCGCACAAGCCGCACCCCTTCTGATGCGGGCCCGACTGTCTCAGGGAGTTTTCATGCGCTATCTCATCGCGGCCCTCGCCGCTGTTGTCTTGAGCACGCCCGCCGGTGCGCAGCTGCGCGTCGTCACGAGCACCACGGACCTCGCGGACATCGCGCGCGCGGTGGGCGGTTCGCACGTGCGCGTCACACATGTGAGTGAAGGCTATCAGGATCCGCATTTCGCTGAAGCGAAGCCGAGTTTTGTCCTGCAGCTGCGCAACGCCGACGTGTTTGCGTTCGTGGGCCTCGACCTGGAGGCCGGATGGATGCCGGTGCTGCTGCAGGGCGCTCGCAATCCGAAGGTCTCGCCCGGGGGCCGCGGGCACGTCGACGTTTCGCAGGCCATCGAGGTGCTCGACCGCGCCCGAGGCAAAGTGGATCGGGGTCAGGGGGACGTGCACGCGCTGGGCAATCCGCATTACTGGCTCGATCCCGACAACGGCCGGAGGATCGCGGAGCTCTTCAGGACCAAGTTTGCCGAGCTGGATGCGAAGAATGCCGCTGCGTACGCCGCGAACGCCGCTGCGTTCGAGGCACGCCTGAAGACGGCGGAGGACGGCTGGCGCGCTGCACGTGCCACCATCAAGGGCAAGCCGGTCGTCGCCTACCACACGAGCTGGAAGTATCTCGCCGAATACGCCGGGTTGAACATCGTCGGGTTCATGGAGCCAAAGCCTGGCGTGCCACCGTCGCCGTCGCACATCGCCGGTCTCATCGCCGACATGAAGCGCACGGGCGCGAAGGCGATCATCATGGAGCCGTACTACAACCGCAAGGATGCGGATTTCGTCGCCGCTCGGACTGGCGCAACGGTACTCGTGCTGCCTCCGTCGGTCGGCGGGCTGCGCGACCAGAAGCTGGACACGTACGTCGACCTCCTGAAGCACAACATCCAGCAGATCGCCGCTACCGTGAAATGACCGCACTTGTGCGCTTCGACCATGCGACGCTCGGCTACGGGCGTCGCGTGGTGCTTTCCGACCTGAGCTTCGAGATTCCGGAAGGGGACTTTCTCGGGCTGGTCGGCCCGAATGGCGCCGGGAAGACGACGCTGCTCCGTGCAATCCTCGGGACGTTGCCGCCCCTCAGTGGCACCGTGAGCGTACAGCCGGGGTTGCGATTCGGCTACGTCCCTCAGCGTGATTCCGTCGACTACGGATTTCCGCTCAAGGTCCTCGATGTCGTCCTGATGGGCCGATACGACCGCATCGGTCTCGGTCGGCGCCCGTCACGATCGGACCGCGATCGCGCACTCCAGGCCCTCGCGCACGTCGGCATCGTGCACCTGGCCGATCAGCAGCTCAGCGCGTTGTCGGGAGGCCAAAAGCAACGCGCGCTCATCGCCCGCGCTCTGGTTGGCGAGCCATCGATGCTCGTCCTCGATGAGCCGACGAATGGTATGGACCTCGTGTCCACGACGCAGATCCTCTCCCTCGTGCGCGACCTGCACGAGCGCGACAAGCTCACGGTGCTGATGGTGAGCCATGCGCTCAACGAAGTCGCGAACTACGTGAATCGCATCGCACTGACCATGGAAGGGGCATTCCGCATCGGGTCTGTCGACGAGGTCATGGAGGAGACCACCCTGACATCGATGTACGGCATTCCCGTTGAAGTCGACGAGGTCCACGGACACCGGATCGTGGTCGCCCGACGCCAGCGAACGGACGCCACGCCATCGCACGGAACTCCGGGTGTCTGATACCCTCACGACCGTCCTGCTCTTCAAGGAGGCGCTCTACGGAGCGCTGGTGATTGCCCTGGGATGTTCGGTGGTGGGTGTGTATGTCGTGCTTCGACGCATCGTCTTTGTCGGCGCCGCGCTCGCGCAGCTCTCCTCCGCGGGTATCGCGCTGGGGATGTTTCTCTACGGGCTGGGGATCGGCGGTGAACTGACGCATCACCCGGTCGCGATGGCGCTGATCTTCTCCATGGCCGGCGCGGTGTTCTTCGGGATTGGCGGAGGAGGGCGTGCGAAGGTGCCGCCCGACGCTGTCATCGGGGTGACCTACGCGGTTGCGGCGGCCGCGGGCATCCTGCTCATCGCGAAGGCCCGTACGGGGGAAGCGCACGACATTTTCCTCCAGGGCAACATCCTCGGGATCACTCACATCGACACCCTCGTGCTGCTGAGCGTGACGGCGCCGGTGCTCCTGGTGCACGCGATGTTCTACAAGGAATTCCTGTTCGTTTCGTTCGACCGGGAAACCGCGCGCACACTCGGCTACAACGTCCGCTTCTGGAACCTCCTGTTGTACATCACCCTCGGCGCGGTGATTGCCTACGCCATGCAGTTCGGTGGGGTCATGCTCGTCTTCAATTTTCTGGTGCTGCCTGCAGTGACGGGGCTGATGCTCGCGCGCAGCATGGGGGGCATTTTCGCCATCGCCATCACGTCGGCACTGACCGCGGCGGCGCTCGGTTTTGCGCTCTCGGTGCCATTCGATCTGCCAAGTGGCCCGACGATCATCGCGGTGTCAGGCGCCATTGCCTTGCTGGCCTGGGCGGGTCGCCGGATGACGCACGCCTAGGTTCACTTCGTGGAACTTGGCATTTTCACCTTTGCGGAAACGCCGCAGGGCGCTCCCGGCGCTGCCGGCACGCGGCTGCGCAACCTGATCGAGGAAATCGAGGTCGCGGACGCGGTGGGCCTGGACGTGTTCGGTGTCGGGGAGCACCATCGTCCGGATTATGCCATCTCGTCGCCGGCGGTGGTCCTGGGTGCGGCCGCGGCACGGACCCGTCGCATCAAGCTGACGAGTGCCGTAACGGTCCTCAGCTCGGATGATCCCGTCCGTGTCTTCCAGGATTTCGCCACCGTGGACCTCATCTCGAGCGGACGGGCGGAAATCATGGCCGGTCGCGGATCGTTCATCGAGTCATTTCCGCTGTTCGGATACGACCTGGCGGATTACGACGTGCTGTTTTCCGAAAAGCTCGATCTCCTGCTGCAGCTGCGCGAACACGAGCACGTCACCTGGTCCGGTCGTCATCGCGCGCCGATCCAGGCACTGGGCGTGTACCCACGGCCCGAACGTGTCATTCCTCTCTGGATCGCGGTTGGTGGAACCCCACAATCTGCCATCCGCGCCGGCACCCGTGGATTACCACTGGCGGTGGCGATCATTGGCGGCGCGCCGGAGCGCTTTGCTTCCCTCGTCAATTTGTACCGCGACGCCGGGCGTCGCGCAGGTCACGATGCGGCAACACTGAAGGTCGGCATCAATTCCCATGGCTTCGTGGCAGACACGACCCAGGAAGCCATCGACACATACTATCCCGGCCACGCCGAGGTCATGGATCGCATTGGCAGGGAGCGCGGCTGGCCGCCACAATCGCGCGCGCAGTTCGACGCAGAGCGGTCTCCGCACGGCGCTCTGCTCGTCGGCAGCGTGGAGGAAGTGGCGGAGAAGATTCTCTACGAGCACGAGATCTTCCGACACGATCGCTTCCTGTTGCAGATGAGCGTGGGGCCCATGCCGCACGCGAAGCTCATGCGCGCAATCGAGCTGTTCGGGACGAAAGTGGCGCCGATCGTCCGCGCGGCAGTCGCCGCCGGCTAGCTCGCGAAACGCTTCAGCGACCGCTCTTTCGCCTTTCGGGCTTCTTCCGCGCGGTTGCGCGGCGGCGCCTGGATCCGCAGCGAATGGATCAATTTGTTGGCCGCCGCCGTCACCTCATCCACCGCGACGTTGAACGCGTCCTCGTTGGCCTTCGACGGCTTCGTCGTGCCACTGAGCTTGCGCACAAACTGCAGTGCGGATGCACGAATCTCGTCGTCCGTGGCAGGGGGCTCGAAGTTGGCGAGGACTTTGATGTTCCGGCACATGTATCACCTCAACTGGCGGCAGCGGTTTGTCGACGTTTCTCAATTTGACGCGCGTGCGCCGCGGCAGACAAGCCAACCAGGATGCCGAGCGCGACGATGCCGAGCCCGATGTGGGAGATCCGCGTGAGCTTCGCATGCTCGGCCGTGCGTCCAAAGGCAACGGTTTCCCCTCGCACAAACTCTTCATGTGGACGGCTGCGCAACTCCTGCATCCCGAGATAGGAGTTGAGATACACTGCGCCACCGGCGAGGACGAGCACGACGCTCAAAAGGTCGATCAACCGGCTGGTGAAGCCGGGTCGGGCACTCACGGCTGGATGGAGTCCAGCCGTGCGTTGCGCGCGCGCACGGAATCCGACGCGCTCAGCGCCCGCCCCACGCCCTGAGCGCCCGGAAGTCCGGACTGCGAGAGGACGCTGTCGCGCTGACGCTGGGTCATCGTATCGCGGTCATTTGCCGGTGTCTTGTCGCTGGCACAGCCAGCGAGGCAGGCGGCGGCAGCGACAATCAGGAGCGCTTTCACGAGGTCCTCTCAGGTAAGTGTTACCGCTGCGACATCCGCCGTGCGGTGAACGTCAGCATCCGGAATAGCATGAATCCGAGCACCGCCGCCACGAATATCCCGGCGAGAATGTCCGTCGCAGCGCCGATCCGGATTGACTCTCCCGACTCGAGTCGACAGAGGCGAGCTGCCTGATCCCAGGCGCCCCCCGCTCCCGTGCACCGGCGTTGCCAAAGCACGCTCGTGGCTGCGAACCCGGCAAAACTGGCGATCGCACCAATGAGCATCAGGATGATTGCGCGACGGTTCATCGGAGCTGGCGGAGTTGAGGCAGTCCAAACTAGGACGCGCGAAGCCTAGCGCCCGCTACAAGGGACGGAACAGCACGGCCACCGAGTCGAATTCTGCTCCATCGAGGTATCCGATGAGTCCCTGCGGCGCGTAGCGGCCGCCGAACTGGAACTGGGACTTGCCGGGCCGCTCATAGGTGAGGTACAGGCTATCCCCGCGCAGGGTACCCGACAGGGTCAGCGCTTGTACGTCGATGTTGGTCAGGTGGGTGAGCGTCCCCGATCCGCTCACCGCATTGGCGTCAAAGTCGAGGGTTATGAGAAGCACCTGGTCGGTCGCCCCGAGATCCGCACTCCAGCTCTCGGTGCGCCGCACGCCGGGTTCGGTTGCGCACCCGAGCATCGTTGCGAAGGCAAGTCCACGAAGTGCTGTCCTCATCGCTCCGCCGGTATGTGCCGTGCATCCCCCAAACCCCTATTCCACGCTAGTTTAACGACTATGTCCAAGCGGGACGAGGCGCTCGAGTATCATCGGAAGGGCCGACCGGGGAAGATCGCCGTCGTGCCCACAAAGCCACTCAACAACCAGCGCGACCTCGCGCTCGCATATTCGCCCGGCGTCGCCGAGCCCTGCCTCGAGATCAAGCGCGATCCTGAGGAGGCTTACGCGTACACTGCGAAGGGCAACCTCGTCGCTGTCGTCACGAACGGAACAGCTGTACTTGGCCTGGGGAACATCGGCGCGCTTGCAGGAAAGCCTGTGATGGAAGGCAAAGGCAACCTGTTCAAGCAGTTCGCCGACCTCGACGTCTTTGATCTCGAGGTTGGATCCGAGGATCCGCAGGACGTCATCCGCTTCTGCCAGCTGCTCGAACCGACGGTGGGCGGCATCAACCTCGAGGACATCCGGGCGCCGGATTGCTTCCTCATCGAAGAGACGCTCCGCAAGACGCTCTCGATTCCCGTCTTCCATGATGACCAGCACGGCACCGCCATCATCTCCGGCGCCGCGCTGTTGAACGCGCTCGAGATCGTCGAGAAGGACATCGGCAGTGTGCGCGTCGTCTTTTCGGGTGCCGGGGCCGCGGCCATCGCCACGGCCGAGCACTACGTCCGGCTCGGGGTCAGGCGCGAGAACATCCTCCTGTGCGACCGGCAGGGCGTCGTTCGCGCGGACCGTGCGGCCGGCGATACCGATCCGTACAAGTCACGATTCGCCACGGCCCTGCCGCTCAACGATATCTCCGACGCGCTCCGAGGCGCGGACGTCTTCGTCGGCCTGTCGGTCGCCGGCGCGGTCACGCCGGCCATGATCCGGAGCATGGGTCCACGTCCGGTCATCTTCGCCCTCGCCAATCCCGTTCCTGAGATTCTGCCGGACGAAGTCCGCTCGGTTCGCGACGATGCCATCATCGCGACGGGACGCAGTGACTATCCCAACCAGGTCAACAACGTCCTCGGCTTCCCCTTCATCTTCCGCGGGGCGCTCGATGTTCGCGCGACGGAGATCAACGAAGAAATGAAGATGGCGGCCACGCGCTCGCTGGCGCTGCTGGCCAAGGAGGATGTGCCGGATTCCGTGGCCGCGCTGTATGGTCTGCGCGGTGTCCGGTTCGGCCCCGAATACCTGATCCCGTTCCCCTTCGATCCTCGCGCATTGCTCTGGGTCGCGCCCGCGGTCGCCTGGGCCGCCGTCGCGAGCGGCGTCGCTCGCGAGTTCTGTGAAATGGAGGAATACCGGCAGCAGCTCGAGGCTCGCCTGGGACGCGCGCGCGGGCTGATGCGCGGCATCATCAACCGCGCGAGTCGTTCACCGAAGCGGGTGGTGTACCCCGAGGGCGAGGAGGTGAAGGTCATCCGTGCTGCCGCGCAGGTTGTCGACGACGGCATCGGTGTGCCCGTGCTGCTTGGCAACCGCGCGAAGATCACGACGATCGCCGAGGACGCCAACATCGACCTCGAGGGAATCGAGATCGAGGATCCGGCAACGTCGGCGAAGCGCGAGGCGTATGCCCGGTTCCTCTGGGAGAAGCGCCAGCGCAAGGGGATGAGCCTCGGCGAGGCGCGGCGCCGCATCTACAACGGGAACTACTTCGGCTCGCTGATGGTGGCCAACGGGGACGCCGACGCGCTGGTGTCCGGCGTGAACCTGCACTATCCCGAGACCATCAGGCCCGCCCTCGAGGTGATCGGCGCGCATCCCAAGGCCGGCATCGTGAGCGGCCTGTACATGCTCGTCTTCGAGCAGCACGTCGTGATCTGCGGCGACACTACTGTAAACATCGACCCGACGGCCGAGCAGCTCGCGCAGATCGCGTACGCGGCCGCGCGGATCACGCGCACCCTGGGCATCGAGCCGCGCATCGCGATGCTCTCCTTCTCCAACTTCGGGTCGGTGCGTCACCCTGAGACCGAGAAAGTGGCGCGCGCGGTGGCACTCCTGCGCGAGCGCGACCCGTCGCTTATCGTCGACGGCGAGATGCAGGCCGACACCGCGGTTGCGTCCCAGATCCTGCGCCGCGACTACCCGTTCAGCGCTCTCAAGGAACGGGCGAATGTACTAATTTTCCCGAACTTGAGCGCCGGCAACATTGCGTACAAGCTGCTGAACCACCTCGGTGGCGCAACCGCGATCGGTCCCATCCTCGTCGGTATGCGTCGGCCCGTGCATGTGCTGGAGCGCGGGGCGGATGTGCAGGACATCGTGAACATGTCCGCCGTCGCCGTGGTGGATGCCCAGGAGCGCGAGCGGGGCCGCACCCCGCGCACGCTCTCGCCCGACGACACCCCAACGACCGAATTCTCGAGACTGTGACGATGGCCACCCAGACACCACCGCAATCCGCCGACGGACAGCCCACGCTCAAGGCACAGGGGCTGACTCCCTCCGGCACCGTTCATTGGAACCTTGTCCAGGCTGTGCTCCTCGAAGCCGGCGTTCGGCGTGAAGAGGGCGAGCTCGCCGAGATGGGTCCGTTCGTCGCCGTGACCGCGCCGCATACGGGCCGGTCGCCAAACGACAAGTTTGTGGTCAGGGAATCCAGCAGCGAGAATGACGTGGACTGGGGGAAGGTGAACCAGCCATTCGCGTCCGAAAAGTTCGACCTCCTGCTCGCCGATGTGCGGTCATACCTGGACAAGCAGGCAGACCTGTTCGTGCAGGACCTCTATTGCGGCGCCGATCCCAAATACCGGCTGTCGGTCCGCTACGTCTCGCCGAGCGCGTGGCACATGGCCTTCGTGCGGAACATGTTCATCCGCCCGGACATCGCCGATCTCGCGTCGTTCGACCCGAATTTCACAGTGCTCCACGCCCCGGAGTTCGAAGCCGATCCCGAGCGGCATGGCACCAGGACCGGCACCTTCATCGTGCTGAACCTGGCGAAGCGCATGATTCTCATCGGTGGTACGCGCTACGCGGGTGAGTTGAAGAAGGCCATGTTCACGGTGATGAATTACTACCTGCCGAAGCAGGGTGTGTTGTCGATGCATTGCTCGGCGAACACGGGCAGGAGTGGCGACACGGCCCTGTTCTTCGGCCTCTCCGGCACCGGCAAAACCACGTTGTCCGCGGATCCCGAGCGTGGGCTGATTGGCGACGATGAGCACGGATGGTCGCCGGACGGCACGTTCAACTTCGAGGGCGGTTGCTACGCCAAGGTCATCAACCTGTCGGCTGAAGGTGAGCCCGACATTTACGGCACGACGCAGATGTTCGGTACGGTCCTCGAGAATGTGGTGCTGGATCCGGTGACGCGTCGTGTCAGGTTCGAGGACCAGTCGATCACCGAGAACACCCGTGCATCATACCCGCTGCACTACATCCGGAACCACGTGCCCAATGGCCGTGGCGGCCACCCGAAGAACATCATCTTCCTCACCGCGGATGCGTATGGCGTCCTGCCCCCGGTGGCGAAACTGAGCCGCGAGCAGGCGATGTACTATTTCCTGTCCGGATACACGGCGAAAGTCGCCGGCACTGAACGTGGCGTGAAGGAACCGCAGGCCACGTTCTCGGCGTGCTTTGGCGCTGTGTTCCTCGTGTGGCATCCGACCAAGTACGCCGAGATGCTTGGGAAGCTCATCGACCAGCATGGCTCGGATGTCTGGCTCCTCAACACCGGGTGGACCGGCGGCGCGTTCGGCGTCGGCAAGCGCATGAAGCTGGGCCATACGCGTGCGATGGTGAGCGCAATCCTGCGGGGAGACCTGCATGACGCACCCTGTGATGTCGATCCCGTGTTCGGCCTGCCCATTCCGCGGCAGATCAAGGATGTTCCGGCCGACGTGCTGCGTCCCCGCGACACCTGGAGCGACAAGAACGCCTACGACACGCAGGCGAAGAAGCTCGCGGACATGTTCCGGCAGAACTTCGAGAAATTCCCGGGCGCCGCAGCCGCGGTGAAGAACGCAGGACCCAGGTAGTCCTCCGGCGCGTCGCGATCCGTGAAAGTCATACGCGACCCGTTGTGGAATAACATTCGAGTGGAGCCGCTGGCGCTCCGGCTGATCGACACGCCGGCGTTCCAGCGGCTTCGCTATGTACGGCAACTCGGCCTGGCCTTCCTCGTTTATCCGGGCGCGAGCCACTCACGTTTCGAGCACGCCCTTGGCACGTATCACCTGGCCCGCCGTGCACTGCTGCTGCTCGCCGAGCGTGGTGACCTGTCGGAGCTCGACGAGCATTGCGCCGACGTTCGCATCGCGGCGCTGCTGCACGACATCGGACACTATCCCTTCTCGCACGCACTCGAGGAAATCGGCGCGCTGCATCATGAAGAAGTCGCACGCCCCCTGATCACCGACGGCGCCGTCGGCAAGATCCTTCGGGCAGAACTCGGCTCCGGCGCCCCGGATCGGATCGTGACGCTGATTCGTGGCGCGAGCACGTCACCGCTGCAGGGACTCATTTCCGGCTCGATCGATCTCGACAAGATCGAGTACCTGCGCCGTGACGCCGTGATGTGCGGTGTCCCGTATGGCGAGATCGACGCCGATCGCCTTATCAACTCGCTGGTCGTGCTCACTGGCGACGAGCGGCGAATCGCCGTCCAGGAAAAGGGGCTGTCCGCGCTGGAATCACTGCTGTTCGCGAAGTACCAGATGTACCGCAACGTCTATTGGCATCATGCGGTGCGCAGCGCCACGGCGATGTACAAGCGGCTCGTCTCGGATGCACTGGACGCCGGATCGCTCAGCGCCGACACGCTTGCCGGCTTCACCGACGAGGGGCTCCTGATCGGCCTGGAGGCGAAGGGCGGACATCCACTCCTCACACGTCTCCGGCAGCGCCAGTTGTACAAGCGCGCACTCGAAGTGCCTGCAGCAGACCTGCCACGCGATGCCGGCGAATGGATCGCGGACGACTGGCGCCGCACGATGCAGGTGGAGGACGCGCTTGCGCGCTCCTTCGGCCTGCAGCCCGGCGAGCTACTCCTCGACTTCCCCGCAAAAACGGAGATGTTCGGGCTGAACCTGCCGGTGCTCCGGCGCACTGGCCGGATCGACATGCTGACGCGCGAGTCCGCACATGGCGCCATCAACCTTGCGAAGCTTTCTGACGAGCTCTATCGCTCGGCCCGCTGGCTCCGGGTCTTTACCGCCATGCCCGCATCTGTGTCCCGCGACGCGATCGACCGAATCCTCTAACGCAGTCAGGCCCGCCGTCCATGAGCTTCCGCAAGCTTACGCGCGATCCCACGGTAGAATCCAGCATCCTCGGCTTTTCCCTGCTGTTCGAGCGCCAGGGCGCACGCTTCAAGCGCGTAGAGAATGTTGCCGAGGTACAACGCCGCGAGGCTGGCGACCGTCTCCTCGTCGTCGGTCACTCGTCGGTGATTGCGGGCATCTCGCCCGTCTTGCGCTCCGGAGGCGGTGACGCGTCGTCGACGTGGACGACGATGGCGGTGATGTTGTCCAGGCCACCGCGCGCGTTCGCCTCTGCGATCAATGCCTGCACCTTGCGGTCGGGCTCCGCGCGCGACATGAGCAGCTGCGCGAGGCGCCGGTCATCCACCATTCCGGTGAGGCCGTCGCTGGCCACCAGATAGATGTCACCCGTGCGCGCTTCACCCGCGTACAGGTCCGGCTCCACTTCGGGGCTCGCACCGACGCAGCGCGTGATGACGTTGCTGTAGGGATGGTACCGCGCTTGCTCCGGCGTCAGGTTGCCAAGATCCACCTGCTCCTGCACGTACGAGTGATCCTTGGTGAGCTGCTTGAGTGCCCCGTCGCGCAGAAGGTACACGCGCGAATCGCCCACCTGGCCAATGAGGTAGCGGGCATCTGACAGGAGAAGCACCGAGGCAGTCGTGCCCATCCCCTGCTTGTCGACTTCCGTGATCGTGCGATCGTGAATGGCGCGGTTCGCAAGCTTGAGCGCCTCGCCGAGGATCTTGGTGGCCGAGCCGTCGCTGAGGTCGGCGACTTCCTTGATCTCACGCAGGACGATCTGTACCGCCATCTCGCTGGCGACCTCGCCGGCCGCGTGGCCACCCATCCCGTCCGCGACAATGAAAATGCCGCGCGTCGAAGTCACGTCGACGGCGAAGTTGTCCTCGTTACCAGAACGGATCATGCCGACGTCCGTCCGGCCGGAGTGCGACATTTTCACCCGTTTCTCTGCCCGATGAAGTAGGCTGCGGCGCCGACAAGCACGATGATCATGATCCAGATCCAGGCAGGGATGCCGCCCGACTTCTCCCGTTTGATGACAGTAGGTGCCGTTTTTTGCGGCTTCGATACAGGACGAGCGGCCGCGGCTGGCTTTTCAGGCCGCGCGGAACCAGTCGGCCCGGTCGTCGCCTCAGCGCGCGCCGGAGCGCTCGCCGGAGCGCTCGCCGCCGGGGCGGGAGCATGCGCAGGCGCCGCAACCTTCGGGGGCAGTGCCAACGTCGGCTCCGCGGCACCTGAAGTCGCCTGTTCAGTCCCCGCCACGGCTGCGGGAGGAGCAGCGGGTCGCGGCGCGCTCGCGACTGGGGCAACCGTGGGCGGCTCGACGGATGGCGTCACAGCGCGTGACGACGCAACCGGAGTCGGCGCGCTGGCTTTAGGGGGGGGTTGAGCAACGTCAGCGTAAAAACGGAATTCTTCGGTGCCCACCCGCACCACGTCCGCCCGGGCAAGCAACTGCGAGCCCTGGACACGCGTTCCATTGACCCAGATGCCGTTGGTGCTCAGGTCCTGGATGACGTATCCCTGCTCCGACGGCGCAATGGACGCATGCCGCCTCGACACTTCCGGTTGCGCCACGACGACGTCGCTGCCCGCCTCGCGGCCAAACACGATGCCGCCCGCAGGAATCTGGTATTCCTTCCCGTCGACAAGCGAAACCAGGCGTCCGCCGGTTCCTGCCGTCGCGCGTGCGGGCCCGGAGCGCTTGGCAGCAATCGCGGCGACTTCACTGGCTGAAACGAAATGCGTCGCGCCGATCTTCTTGTCCTCGGAAAAGAGCACTTCGATGCCGTTTACGTCCACCTTGTCCCCGTGCATCAGCGGAGTTGGCTCGACGCCGAGCACGACCCCGTTCACGCGAACGGACGCGCCGTCGCGTCCGCGCCGGATGACGACTTGTGAATCGTCGCTGAGCTCAAGGACGGCCTGCACACCCAGGCTTGCCTCGTCGGACACGCTCACGTCCACGCCCGGACCCGCGCCAATGCGCGTCTGTCCCGGCTTGAGGATGTGCTGCGTGTCTTTGACCTGTATGACCGGCATGGAGTGAATCTTCTCGCCGCGGTCCGGTAGAGGCAAACCGGCGCGAGCACAGCCCGCGCCGGGGGAAATGACGTCAGGGCAGAAACTTACCGCCCCGCACTATTAGGTCAATCAGCGAAAAGGTGCTTCGTGCTGCTGTTGTATCGGATTATCGGCCACTCCGGACGCAGATTGTAACCGGTAGAGTCGTTCGTACAGCCCGCCGAGGGCGAGCAATTCACGATGGGTACCCCGCTCACGGACCTGCCCATGGTGTAGCAGCAGGATCTCGTCGGCGGCAACGATGGTGCTGAGGCGATGGGCAATTGCAATCGCGGTCCGTCCCGCCATCAGGACGCGCAGGGCACGCTGAATCTGCGCTTCGATCTCACTGTCGACAGCGCTGGTGGCTTCGTCGAGGACCAGCACTGCCGGATTCGCCGCGATGGCACGCGCGAACGAGAGCAGCTGGCGCTCGCCGACACTGACCGTTGCGCCGCGCTCCCCCAGCACATGTGAGTATCCGCCGGGAAGCCGACGGATCATCCGATCGGCACCGACACGCGCGGCCGCTTCCTCGACGGCCGCATCCCACACGGGCGCGGAAAGTCGGATGTTGGATCGCACGTCGCCAGCAAAGAGAAAAATGTCCTGCTGGACGTAGCCAATTCGACTGCGCAGGTCGTGCACGTCGATGTCGTGAATGTCGACGCCATTGAGCGTGATGCGTCCGCGTTGCGGTTCGTAGAATCGCAGCAGCAGGCTGACGATCGTGGTCTTCCCCGCTCCGGTATGGCCGACGAGTGCGACCGTGCGATCCGGCGACGCAACGAAGCTCACCCCTCGCAGCACCCATTCCGGCTCGGCGTCATCGGCACCATCGGCGAGGTGCGCACGATCGTACGCAAACCAGA